>NZ_JARVCO010000002.1:615740-923611 GCF_034531395.1 Pontiella agarivorans
GCCCAATGAGGCTGACGGCCTGAAGGTGATGTCGTTCGGCTTTCTGATGGGCGACGGGCCGGCGGTGATTCGCGGGCCGATGGTTTCGCAGTATATGCAGCAGTTGCTGCACAATGTCCAATGGGGTGAACTGGATTATCTGATCATCGATATGCCTCCGGGCACCGGCGATATTCAGTTGACCATTTCCCAGTCGGTGCAGATTGATGCTTCGGTGATTGTGACCACGCCGCATCAGCTTTCACTGACCGATGTGCGCAAGGGCATCATGATGTTCGATAAGGTGAATGTTCCGGTGCTGGGTGTGGTGGAGAATATGGCTTATTTCATCTGCGACGGTTGCGATAAACGCCACTACATCTTCGGAAAATCCGGCGGTAAAGAACTGGAAGAACGCTTCGGGCTGGAAACCATTGCGGAGCTTCCAATCACTGGAAATCTCAGCGGTTCACTGGATGATCTGACGGCCAGCGGTATTGCGAATGAAACCACGGATATTATTATTCGAACGCTGGGTAAAAAGCTGATGGATAAAGTGGATCGTCCGGAAATTATTCACGATGCGAAAACCATCACGCTGAAATGGCCGGACGAAACCGTAACGGTTTCCAACGCGGCTTTGCGCCGGGCCTGCAACTGTGCGTTGTGTGTTGATGAAATGACGCGAAAACCGCTGCTTGATCCGGCGACGATTCCGATGGATATTCACGCGATAAAGGCGGAACTCATCGGAAATTATGCCGTGATGGTTGATTGGTCCGACGGGCATAATACCGGCTTTTTCCCGTATTCTGTTTTCCGCGATATCGAAAAAAACGCGCGCCACAATAAAAGCATGAATCAGGCAACCGGCGCTGCCGGAAAAAGCGGCGGTTGCGGTTCGGGCTCGTGCGGCTGCAAAAGTTAATAAACAGCAGAGCCTGCCGCCAGCAGCACAAAGAAAATAAAATACAGAAAGCCCGCCAGCAATACCCAGAGTATGGTTGCGCGGCAGTAGGTGACACGGCTTCGGTTGCCTGCTCCGCAGGCCCAGATGATCAGACAGATTACATTTACGACCGGGATCGAAAGAATCAGCAGGGTTAAAAACCAGGAGCCTGTCGTCATTGGCCGTTCGTCATAGGTGCTCATAATATTCCTTTCGATGCGTTCCTTCTTCTTTTATGGCTGAATTTCTATAGGACTAAAACTTCCAACCATTGGAAGTTTTGATTACCTTCCATCAGATGGATCTGATTTCAAAACTGGAAAAACGCTTTGGCTCCTGGGCCATCCCGCATCTGTCGCTTTACATTATCGCGATTCAGGCGATCGGAGTGGTTTTATTAATGTCCGATCGCGCGGATTTCATGGATCTGCTGCTGCATGGAAGTTCAGTGATGGACCGAGGGCAGTGGTGGCGCCTGCTTTCGTTCATGATGCTGCCGAAAACGCTGAATCCGATCTGGCTGTTTTTTGCATTTTATATTTTCTATCTCATCGGAAATTCCCTGGAACAGCAGTGGGGCGCTTTCCGGTTCAATCTGTTTATTCTGTCGGGTTATCTGCTGACGGTACTGATGGCGTTCATCAATCCGGGCGTTATTATCACCAATACCTATTTCCTGGGCTGTGTTTTTCTGGCGTTTGCAACGCTGTTTCCGAATATGGAATTCCGGATTTATTTTATTCTTCCGGTAAAGGTGAAGTGGCTGGCCTGGATTACGGTGGGATTTTATATCCTGAATCTGTTTTCGGCGGATATCGGTGCGCGGCTGGGCGTGATTGCGGCATTCATTAACTACGGTCTGTTTTTCGGAAAAGATCTGTTTCTGGGGGTTAAGGCCGGAAGGCGGAAAAAAGCCTTTGTGGCGCAGCAAACAAAAACAGCTGAAGAACCGATGCATGTCTGTTCGACTTGCGGAAAAACGGAATTAAGCCATCCGGAACTGGAGTTCAGATATTCTTCCTCGGACGGTGCGTGTTATTGCGAGGAGCACATCAACACACACAACCATTAGGCCATGTCGAGCAATGACCTCCAGGCTGGATTGGAAACGTCCGTTGAAAACGGGCGGCTGAAACTAACCCTCTCCGGCCGCCTGGATGCGGCGTCTGTTTCAATGCTGTGGCCGAAGACCGCCGATGCCCTGCGGACGGATACGCTTCGGGAAATTACGGTGGAGGGCCACGGCATTTCCTATTGCGACGGAGCGGGAACGGCTTTGCTGGTGTCCGTTCGACGTGAAGGGTTGAAGCGTGGGATTACGGTGGAATTTACAGGCTTGTCGGAAAATGTTTCAGCCATGCTGGCGCTGTATCCTCCGGAAACCCTTTCTGCGGCGGTGCAGGATCAACCGAAACACCTCGGGCATCTGGTGGAACAGATCGGCCGGGCTTTCTGTGAAACACTGACGGGGCTCCGGGAGCATATTGCATTTATCGGGGAGCTGACGGTGGCACTTTTCCGGGCTTTGCTTCGTCCGGGGTCGGTTCGGCTGAAAGATTTTTTTATGGTGGTGGAGGCGAGCGGACCGCAGGCCCTTCCGATTGTCGGAATTCTCGGTTTTCTCATTGGTCTGATTATTGCGTTTCAGGGGGCGAATCTCATGCGCCAGTTCGGCGCGGAGATCTATATTGCGGATTCTGCAGGATTGCTGATGACCCGAGAGCTGGGTCCGCTGATTACGGCCATTCTTGTGGCGGGCAGAACGGGCTCGGCCTTTGCGGCGGAGCTCGGAACCATGAAGGTGAATGAGGAGCTTGATGCACTGACCACAATGGGGCTGGATCCGGTTCGTTTTCTGGTGATTCCTCGGGTTTTAGCGGCTTCGGTTATGACGCCGCTTTTGACGGTTTTTGCCGACCTTGCCGGTATTACCGGTGGAGCGGTGGTTATGCTGGGGATGGATTATCCGTTGATTACTTATGTGAACCGTCTGCTGAATGCACTCGGTCCGGCGGATTATCTCAGCGGTTTGGTTAAAGCACTGGTGTTCGGTATTCTGATTGCTTCGGCAGGTTGTCTTTGCGGGCTTAAAACGGGCGAGGGCGCCAGTGCGGTCGGGCATTCGGCGACGCGTGCTGTGGTCAGCTCTATTCTGCTGATTGTTTTGACCGATGGTATTTTTGCGGTGCTCTTTTTCTTTCTGGGGATCTGATGGAAACGAAGCATATCATAACGGTGGAGAAGATGACGGCGCGTTATGGGGAACAGGTGGTTCTCGATGAACTGTCGTTTGGGGTCCGCCGTGGAGAGATTTTTGTGATTCTCGGCGGATCGGGGTGTGGAAAATCAACGCTGCTGAAACATATGATCGGTCTGTATAAACCGGCGGCGGGGGATATCCGCATCGGTAATGTCAGTATGGTGCATTCCGAGGGTACAGAACGCGCGGCGCTGATTCGCCGGTTCGGTGTGATGTACCAGAGCGGGGCGCTTTTCGGATCGATGACCCTGTTGGAAAACGTCTGTCTGCCGCTTGAGGAATTTACAGACCTTGGCAAAGAGGCCCGGGAATTGATTGCCTGTATGAAGCTGAGTCTGGTCGGGCTGGCGGGCTTTGCGCATCATATGCCGTCGGAAATCAGCGGCGGCATGAAAAAACGGGCGGCTATTGCCCGGGCAATGGCGCTGGATCCTGAAATTCTTTTTCTGGACGAGCCCTCCGCCGGCCTTGATCCGGTGACGGCGGACGAATTGGATGACCTGATTCTTCAGCTGTCCCGTTCGCTGAATATTACGTTTGTTGTGGTGACGCACGAACTGCCGAGTATTTTTAAGATTGCAGACAGGGCCATTATGCTGGATGCCCGCACCAAAAAAATTGCCGCCGAGGGGAAGCCTGAAATGCTGCGTGAAAATCATGAAGATGAATGGGTCAGAAATTTTTTCAACCGCAAGGGCGGGGCAATTTAACCGGAGAATACAATGCGTACAAAACCTCATTATTTTGCCATTGGAATATTTGTGATTGTTGCGGTGCTGCTTGGCCTGGCCGGTCTGGTACTGCTGAGTTCCGATGCCCTGCAGGCTCCGGACCGCTTTATTGAAACCTATGTGGATGAGTCGGTGCAGGGGATTGATGTCGGAACACCGTTTAAACTGCGCGGGGTGAAAGTCGGCAGTGTGAGCCGGGTATCCCTGGTTTCGTCTGTCTATGAGACCGGTAAAATGTATGTGCTGATCCGGATTGCGCTGGATAAACGGCATATGGATTTGGAGGATACGGAATTTGAAAAGGAGCTGGAGCGTCAGATCCGAAATGGGTTGCGGCTGCATATTGTCCCGCAGGGGATTACCGGTCTCTCTTTCGTGGAGGCGGATCTGTTTCCCGAAAGGCTCCGGCCGCCGCTGGAAATTGACTGGGAACCGGAGGTGCTGTATGTGCCGTCGATTCCGTCGACCCTCAGTGTTTTGAGCCGATCGCTTGAGCGGTTTGCGGAACAGTTGAATACGTTGAACCTTGATGTGATCGGAAGTGATATTGAAGAAATTACGGGCAACCTGAATGAAACCATTGTGCATGTTCAGGAGCTGATGGCCAATGCGGCGGAAGCCTCGGAAGATGTGGCTGAAAATATACGGACGGCCTCGCACGATCTTCCGGAAATTACGGCGAATCTGAAACATACTACCGATCAACTGGAAATGATGGTTAATTCATCCGATCAGGATATTGATCAGGTTCTGCAGAATCTGCGCTACATTACGGATGATGCACGGGAGCTGATCCGCATGCTTAAACGCTATCCGGGGATGCTGCTTTCCGAGCCGCCTGAACAGAAGATGAGCCGATAAGGAGAAGATTATGAAAGCGCTGAAGCTGTTGGCCGTGCTGTCTGCACTGCTCACCCTGAGCGGGTGTGTGAAAATCTGGCAGGATAACCAGGATATAAAAACCTATATGCTGCAGATCGAACGTCCGGGAGAACGGGCCGCTGTTCCAGACCTTGGAAATCTGTTGATTGAAGAGGTGCATGTCCTGCCGCCCTACAATGTCCGCAGCCTGACGGTGCGGGAGAGCGATGTCGAATTTTCAACAACCTATTATTCCGAGCTGCTGATGTCGCCGGCGGAAAATTTCCGGAATCTGTTCTACGACTGGTTTTCCGCAAGCGGCCGTTTCAATGCAGTGTCTGTTTCGGGGCGCAGTGAAATGAAGTATCGGCTGGTGGCCACAGTCATGGATTTTTACGGCGACCGGGAAAGCTCTGAAGCCGTGCTGCGTATGAAGGTATCGCTGTTCGGAAGCGACCGGCAGGTATTGCTGCACAACGAATATATGGAGCGCGTTTCTTCCGTCTCTCCTGCCGCCGAAGATTATATCCGGGCCTACAATCAGGCGGTTGAGAAGATTCTTCTGCAGTGTGAAAACGATATAGTCCGTGTGATCTCCGCCAGATAGACATTGAAAGACGCTATCAGCCCGCATACGCTTAACCGTAAACTGAAAGGGAAATTATGTCGCTGAATCAGGCCGTACTTTTTACAAAACCGTTGCATCATCTCGGCATCGATCTTACGCCGGAAAAACTGGACGAGCTGTCCCGGACATTTTTTGAGGATAAAGGATTTGAGATTTCTTTCTCGAAAAAGGTGACCGGCCCGCAGCTGGCGGAACGGGATGTGATTCGTCAGCATTATATCCTCTACAGTACTGCCGCCTGGGCGGAAGATATATCGATGTCTGATGCCGGAAAAAAACGGTTTGCCGAAGCGTTTGACAGGAGCTGGGATGAAGAAGTCTCTGTGGGGCGGATTCTGCCGACAGCGGAATTGCTGAAACGCAGGGCAATCGATTCACATCAGCTTTTCAACTTCTGGAACAGCATTTTTTCCGCCGGGGAAACCGTCAAACTCCAGGATGGATTCATTATGGGATATATCGCTGAGCTGGATGCGTATTGCATAAACGGGTTTTATCCGTCCATGGAAGCCAACTTTTATCATCCGGATACGGTCATGACCTACTATGTGGTCGAGTTTGATTCCTCCGAGACTTCCTGGTCCGATTTCAGGAAAAAAATACTGGGTTCCACCAACGCCAGCAATGCTGTGCACGAAAGTTTCCGCGGGCAGCTCTATTCCGAATATCCGGTTCAGTTTCCGGGGCGCGATAATTTTCTGCACGGCAGTGCCGGCCCGCTGGAAGGGCTGGTTGAACGTGCTATCCATGAAACCGATTTTGATATAACCGCGAACCCGGTCGGGCAGTGGCTGAATGAAAAAGGCATAACGCTGGATCGGTTTCAGGAATGGAAGACTACCCGGTCGGTTTCTGATCTTGGAAATCTCTTCGACGAAACCGAAGAGAAAAATACAGATGAAATTTTCCAGGTTCTGGAAACCGTAAAATGGTCCTGACGAAGATCCTGCATCCGTGCTGGAATAAGGGATGATCCGGAATTTATACGGCGTTCTTATTCAGGGCGAATCATCTCGAAACGGTCGGATGTTTTACAATACCAGTGCGGCGCAGCCATTCGGCCTATGGTTTTTAAGTGCTCCGCATTGATCCGTTGGGCTTCCGCATCATAAATTTCATCTCGGACATGCACCCTTTTGATCAGCCCGATGACCATCCGGTTGTTTCCGATTTCCAGCGTGTCATAGGCCTCGCACTCCAGACTTGCCGGAGCTTCTGAAATACGGGGCGGCTGTACCGCAGAACTTTCGGCCGGATTCAGGCCGCTCAGTTTCAGCTCATCTTCGCCATAGGGAACCGACGCAGCGCAGGCATTCATGGCCTCGGCAATATCTTCATCCACCAGGTTGACTACAAACTGATTATTTTCGCGAATATTCAGCACGGTATCCTTCGGAGTTTCCTCATCGCGATTGCCCGGCGCAAAAACGCAGATCGGCGGGCGGGCTCCCATCAGGTTGAAAAAGCTGAACGGCGCGGCATTGACGGCTCCCGTTTTATTGATGGTCGTCACCAGGGCAATCGGCCGCGGTGTAACCAGCGACGATAGAATGTAATAGGCGCGGTTTTTCAGTTCAGGTTGATCAAAATCCAGTTCCATGTTTCTTTCCTTTTAACGGTTTCAGTTGGCCGGTCCGGTCATCCGGCCGACACGGATATCCATGCTGAGCAGATCAATGGGATCGCCAAACTGCGTATAAATCGCCACGTCTGCGGCGTCGCGACCGAAGGCAATGGCGATTCGGCCGCCCTGCAGATTGGATTGTGTGGCATCAAACGTATACCACCGGTTGCTGATATACGCCTCGAACCAGGCATGCAGATCCATGGGCTGCAGCCCCTCGAGATAGCCGACCACAAAACGGGCGGGAATCGAAAGGGCCCGGCAGCAGGCAATACCGAGATGGGCCATATCGCGGCAGACGCCGTGGCCGGCCTGGTTGACTTCTGTGGCACTGATGATCTGCTGTCCCATGCCGGGGGTGTATTGTACCGTATTACGGATATAATCGACAATGGCACTGCACTGGTCATATCCGCAAAGACTGCCCGCAGTGATCGATGCGGCCATTTCGCTGAATCGATCCGATTCACAGTAGCGACTGGGATAAAGATAGGGCAGGGTCTCGTCCGGGAGTTGCTGCACTTCAATAAACGGAGCCCCGGGGGCCGCATCGCAGGCTTCCGCTGTTTCAACATCAACTGAAGTATGAATGGAAAAATACCCGGCCGGCGCCACCAGCCGTTGGCAGAGGTTGCCGAACCAGTCGGTGAACTCAATGGCGGGGACGCTGGGCGATAATACATACGCTTCGCGGGCGATCCACTGCTGTCCGCCGCTGCGCGGGCGCAGCATCAGCAAGAGGGGGGTTGGAACCGGAATCTGAAACTCAAGATGAGCGGATGCGTGCAGCCACATGAAAATCTCCGGGTTCAGGTTGAAAGAGCAAGCTTAACGGGTTTTCTTGAAACGCAAGTGCAACCGTTACGCATCAGGGCATTCGGATCAATCCTTTCCGGCATTTAATAACGGGCAGATTGCGGGGAAACGGTGTTCGGCCGTAAAAAAAGGCGGATGCTTTTCAGCACCCGCCTTGATCACTGCCGTTGCCGCCGATTAGAAATCGACGATGTTGGAAATATAGGCTTCCAGCTCATCGATCGGCAGGCGGATCTGTTTCATGGTGTCGCGATCGCGGACGGTGACGGCGTTGTCGTCTTCGATGGTTTCAAAGTCGACGGTTACGCAGAGCGGCGTTCCGATTTCGTCCTGACGGCGGTAGCGGCGTCCGATGGCACCGGTCTGGTCGTAGAACACCTTCCAGCGTTTGGAAAGCTGCTCGAAGAGTTCCCGGGCTTTCCCGACGAGCTCTTCCTTGTTTTTGACCAGCGGCAGCACGGCCACTTTGTACGGTGCGATACACGGCGCAAAACGCAGGACGGTGCGCGCTTCGTGGCCTTCCGGCGCACGGCGAACGCCGACTTCGGCGGTTTTGATTTCACCGGTTTCTTTGTTGATCCACTCTTCGCGGTAGGCTTCGCAGAGCAGGGCCAGGGCAATACGGTCAACGCCGGCCGACGGTTCAACCACGTGCGGGATATAGGTCTCGCCGGTGGCTTCGTCGCGGTATTCCATTTTTTTGCCGCTGGTGTTCTGGTGCTGCGTGAGGTCGAAGTTGCCGCGTGCGGCGATGCCTTCGAGCTCCTGGGTGCCGAAGGGGAAGTCGTACATAATGTCGGTGCAGGCCGAAGCATAGTGGGCCAGGGCGTCGCCTTCATGAATGTCGCGATGCATACGGCCTTCCGGAAGGCCGACTTTTTCGTACCATTTGAGGCGTTCGTTCACCCAGTATTCGTGCTGTTCGGCGTCCGTTCCCGGCTTAATGAAAAATTCAAGTTCCATCTGTTCAAACTCGCGCGAACGGAAGGTGTAGTTGCGCGGGTTGATTTCGTTCCGGAACGCTTTGCCGATCTGCGCAATGCCGAAGGGCACTTTGTTCCGGACCGTGGAAAGTACGTTGCCGAACTGGGCGAAAATGCCCTGAGCGGTTTCCGGCCGCAGGTAGGCGACGTTGGAACTTTCCTCGACGGGGCCGACGTAGGTTTTAAACATCAGGTTGAAGGCGCGCGGTTCGGTGAGCGTGCCCGGTTCGTTGGTGTCGGGACCGACGAGCTTGTCGTAGGCTTCGAGCGGGATGTCAAGCAGGGCGACTTCGGAATAGTCGGAAACTTCGCCTTTGGCGATTTTCTTAATCTTCTTTTCCGCCGGAGCCGGTGCATTTTCGTGGTAGGCAAACATCAGCGCCGACTCATCGGAGTTGTGTTTGAGCACAAAAATCTGGTCGGCGCGGTAGCGGCCTTTGGTTTCGCGGCAATCGAGCATCGGATCCTTGAAGTTACCGACGTGGCCGGAGGCTTCCCAGACTTTGGGATGCATGATGATCGAGGAGTCGAGGCCGACGATGTCTTCGCGCAGCTGGGTCATGGATTTCCACCAGCAGGCTTTAATGTTGCGCTTCATTTCAACGCCGAGCGGACCGTAGTCCCAGAAGCCGTTGATTCCCCCGTAAATTTCCGATGTCTGGAAAATAAACCCACGCCGCTTGCAGAGACTCACAAGTGCGTCCATAGTTACTTCATAGTCGTTTGCTTTCATAAGACGGGCGAGAATGCCGAAGCGCCCCTAGCCGGTCAAGCAGAAGAACGGTAAGAAAAACGTGTACAAACAGGGAAAACTCTAATAAATCCAATTGGTTATGAAGGATGTTGAACTCAGGCGGCGTGTTCCCGTCGCCACGATGGCGCTAATAGGCGTATCTTTACTGGGGATTTTTCAGCTGGTGATGCTGGCGGGCGGTTACCGTCTGCCTGCATCGACGGTGAAAAAAACGGTGCCGTGGCTGTACGATTCTTTTCGCCGTTTTGTCGGCGAGCATCCGGATACCCGACCGGATTCGGTCAGCCGTTCCGGAGAGAGCGGAGGGAACCCGGCGCTTGAAGCCGTTTCCGGAATCAATCCTGAAGAGCTTTCGGTGACGCTTGAAGCCGCGGAGCCGGTTGAAATAAAGCCGGTTGAGGATGTTCAGCCGGAGCTTCCGGTGAGCGAGCCGGAAAAAGAGGATCTGCTGGATTCCGACGAACCGGTGGGTTAAGGGCCGGGTTTATCTCTTTTTCGGTTTCACGAGCAGCGGATTGAAGGTGTACAGGTTGCGGACAGCGCGCAGCGGGGCCAGAAAAAAGATGTGGGCAACGCCTTTCTGAATGGGCCATTCGCCTTCTTTTCGGCTGATTTTAAGCAGTAAGGGAAACATCACCAGCCAGACGATGGCATCATGAATCAGAATGATAATCTGAAACCAGCTGACGGTGGTGCCCGTTACGAGCGTAAGGTTCGGCGGGTGGGCGGTAAACCAGTCTTTGACCCAGCCGCCGGCCACCGGTCCGAGGGCGGAAACTGCGCCGATCAGTGACCAGTGCACAGCCATTGCCATGGTACGGCCTTTTGCCGGAGAAAGAACGCCGAGCAGATTAAACTGCAGCAGTCCGACGGCGGCATATACGCCGCCGGCAATGATGGAGCTGCAGCATAAAACCACCACGGGCTGGGGAACTTTTCCAAGAATGGGCAGCAGGCCGCTGCTCTGACCGTTCAGAATAAACCATGCAATGGAAAACAGCGGAACGGTCAGCACCATGGCCAGGCCATAGGTGCGCAGTCCCATGCGGCTGATCAGGTGTCCGCCGACGAAACTTGCGATCACGCCGCTGAGCATGCCCGCCATCTGAATCGAGGAGAGGTGGGTGTAGGTGAGGGCGAATTCCGTTTTGAGATAAACATTCATAAACGGCGCAAAAAAACCGAGCCCGAAAAACCAGACGCACATGGCCAGGGTGAAATAGCGGAAATCCGGATTTTCCAACGGATGGAAGATGCGTTTAACGGCCGAAAGTGAGCGGTTAACGGGCTGGGGTTCCGGTTCATAGACAAACCAGTGGATTACAATATCCATAATGCCGAACACGGAGGCCAGAATCAGAATCCAGGCAAATCCATCCAGGCTCTGTTCCGGGAAAAGGTCGAGGAACCAGCCGGTGATGGCTACGGTGGTCAGGGAAGTGACCATAACCCACCCCTGACGCTGGGCCCAGAACGAAGAGCTCCGGTCGGTCGGCACGAGGTCGGCCATCCAGCTGAACCAGATCGGCGAACTGGACTGGGCAACCAGGCCGAATAAACCGATGGCGGCCAGTGTTAAGAGGATGGCCGGGGAGAGCGATTCCTTGGCCGTAAGCATATAAATGCCGGGAATCGCCAGAAATGAACGGGCCAGTCCGTGCGTGATCGAAAAGAATGTTTTTCTGTGGGTGAGGCGTTCGGTGTAGAAGGTGGCCGGAACCTGTACAATCATACCGAGCTGAAACAGGGTGGTGGTCAGGCCGATGGCAATGCCGCCGGCGCCGAGTTTTTCGAGCATCAGCGGAATCGGTCCGTTCTGTATGGTCATGAAGAAAAACATACCGATCGCGCCGGCAATCGTGCTGTTACGCAGAGAGGTGTCCAGATTCGGAGGATGCTGAGCCATCATGATTTTTCCACCGGAAAAGGATTAAACCTGCCAGTACGCCAGAAATTCCACATTTCCGGCCGGACCTTTTATGGGAGAAGTGCAGAGGTCCAGCCATTGGAAACCCAGCTCTTCGGTGCCGAAGGTGCGAATTTTTTCAATAACTTCTTCGTGAATGGCGGGATCGCGTACCACACCGCCTTTTCCGACCTGATCCTTGCCGGCTTCAAACTGAGGTTTGATCAGCGAAACAATATGGCCGCCGGGCCGGATCAGCTGTTTCAGCGGAGGGAGAATGTTGGTTAGCGAAATGAACGAGGTGTCGATCGAACAGAAATCGGCCGGTTCGGGAACTTCTGCGGTGGTGATGTAGCGTGCATTGGTGTTTTCCATCACAATCACGCGGTCATCCTGCCGCAGTTTGTAGTGCAGCTGATTGGTTCCGCAATCGATGGCGTAGACCTTTGTTGCTCCGTGCTGAAGCATAAAATCGGTAAACCCGCCCGTGGAGGAACCGATATCCAGACAGATCGCATCGGTCAGATTGAAGCCGAACTGTTTGTACGCCCCTTCAATTTTAAGCCCGCCGCGGCTGACATATTTTTCCCTCTCCTTGAGCGTGACGGCAGCGTCGTCTTTATATTGATGGCCCGGTTTGGCCGCCACCTGTTCGCCCACTTTTACCAGACCGGCGCGGATCAGCCGCTGGGCCTGTTCACGGCTGTCGGCAAGTTCGCGCTGTACAAGAAGCTGATCTAATCGAATTTTCGGCATAGCGCGTATTTACAATCTACTTCCGCAATGGATTCAACTCAATACCGCTTCGAATTACCGGAGGCCGGTTGCGATTACCGGCATCTGATGGGCAGGATCAGATCACTTCAACACACGGCTGCTCGGAGATTGAGGTGTTTTTCCGGGAAACAGGAGAATCTTTTCTTTGTCCATAAATCCGCTACCGTGTACGTTTTGCCTTTTAGGAATTTGAACAGGAGCTGAGAGATGATGAAAAGTATGATCGTATTGATGCTGACGGCATTATCCATCCATGCCGCAGAACGGCCCAACGTGGTTATCATTTATGGTGATGATGTGGGGTTGGGTGATGTGGGGGCGTATGGTTCGGAAATGATTCCGACGCCGAATATCGATCGGCTTGCGGCGGATGGGCTTCGGTTTACGGATGGACATTGCGCGGCGGCAACATGCTCGCCTTCGCGTTTTTCGATGCTGACCGGTATTCATGCTTTCCGTGAAGGGGTGTCGATTTTGCCGCCGAATGCGCCGCTGAGTATTTCCACTGAAATACTGACGCTGCCCAAACTTTTTCAGCAGGCCGGTTACACAACGGGTGTGGTGGGAAAATGGCATCTGGGTATCGGGGCCGAAGACGTGGAAACCAACTGGAACGGGGATGTGAAACCGGGGCCGCTGGAGATCGGGTTCAATAAATCTTTTTTGCTTCCATCGACGAACGATCGGGTGCCGTGTGTTTATCTGGATGGACATCGGGTCGTGAATTACGACCCGGATGACCCGATTTATGTGGCAAGAAAAATTGAGGATGTTCAGAAAAAAGGCAGTACGCAGTATCCGGACGGGAAAACGAACCGAGATGCGATGACCTATTATCAGAGCACACACGGGCACGACAACAGTGTGATTGGCGGGATCGGCCGCATTGGCTACATGTCGGGCGGAAAGAAAGCGCTGTGGAATGATGAGACCATGGCGGATGAATTTGTGAAGCAGGCAAAAGCTTTTATTACAGCGCATAAAGACAAACCGTTTTTCCTCTATTTCGCCTCTCAGGATGTTCATGTTCCACGTGCGCCGCATCCCCGTTTCCAGGGAAAAACCGCTCTGGGCTATCGCGGAGATGCGATGGTGCAGTTTGACTGGTCGACCGGCGAAATTATGAAAACGCTGGATGAGCTGGGATTGACTGAGAATACCATAGTTATTTTTTCATCGGATAACGGACCGGTTTATGATGATGGCTATGATGACGGGACCACGGTGAGAACATCGGAAGCGGAGTCGGATCGCGGGCATGATGGATCCGGGATTTACCGCGGCGGGAAATATCAGATCTATGAAGGCGGAACACGCGTGCCGTTTATTATTCGCTGGCCGGCACGCATCAACCCCGGCGTATCCGATGCTTTGGTGAATCAGATCGATTTTATGGCTTCGTTTGCCGCTCTGCTTAATCTTGAAATTCCGGCTGATGAAGCGGGCGACAGCCGGAATACACTGGCCGCATTTCTTGGTCAGGATAAAGAAGGTCTTCCGTTTATGATCGAAGAAGCGGGCCGTTCGGGCCGTGCTTTGCGTGTCGGCCCCTGGAAATATATTCAGGAGTCGGTCAGCAGGAAACGGAAGAAACCCGGTCAGCCGGCGCAACTGTATAATCTGGCGGTTGATCCCGGAGAGCAGCATAATATTATTACTGAACATCCCGAAAAAGCCGACGCCATGGAAAAACAGCTGGTAGAATTGATGACCGTTCCCGGGATTAGATAATGAAAAATGCAGTACTGCTACTATGCATGTTAAGCGGCCTGGTTTCGGCCAGGCCCAATATTATTTTCATCAACGCTGACGATCTCGGCGTGATGGATGTGGATTATAACAGTGACCGCTATATCACGCCCAATATTCGGCGTATCTGCAAAGAAGGCATGGTTTTCAGCGAGGCTTATGCGGCGGCTGCGAGCGGTGCGTCGAGCCGCGCCTGTGTCATGAGCGGTCAATATACGCCCCGGCACGGGATTTACGGGACGGACGTGGCGGGTATCGGAAAAGCAAGTGAGCGCAAACTCATTCCGGTGAAGAGTGAAAAATTCCTGCCTCTGGAAAATGTAACGATTACCAAGGTGCTGAAGGCGGGCGGTTATAAAACGATCCATCTTGGCAAATGGCAGATCGGGGAAGACCCGACCGAACAGGGGTTTGATGTCAATATTGGCGGATACGCCGCCGGTGTGCCAAAGGGCGGATATTTCGTTCCGTTCCGGCAGGGGCTGATGGCGGAGTATAACAATCAGTACCGGGCGGGTACGCACAGTGTTGATGTGCTGACCGACCAGGCGGTTAAATTTATGCAGATTAATCGGGAAACGCCGTTTTTCATGAGTCTGCAGTTTTATTCGGTACATGCCGGGCTTGAGCCGGTGCCGGAACTGGTTGAAAAATATGATCCCGCCACGGTGGATCCGACCTATGCCTCCATGATCGAAATGGTCGATCTGGGGGTCGGCCGCATTCTCGATGCGGTTCGCGATCTGGGACTGAAAAATAATACAATGATTGTTTTCACTTCCGACAACGGCGGCGTAAAAGCGGTTTCTGATCAGACCCCGTTCCGTTCGGGAAAAGGCTCGTATTTCGATGGCGGGATTCGCGTTCCGCTGGTGATCAGTTGGCCGGGACATTCGGCAAAAGCGGGGTTGTGTGAGACTCCGGTGATCGGGGTGGATTTCTATCCGACATTTCTGGAAGCCGCCGGCCTGAAAGCACCAAAGGGAAAGGTGCTCGATGGCGTCAGCTTAATTCCTCTGCTGAAAAAACGCGGTACGATTCCGGAACGTCCGATTTTCTGGCACTTCCCGGTCTATCAGGAAAGTCTCGCTGCAAAAGCGGACGATGCCCACGATGAGTTTTTTCTCACACGCCCCGGGTCGGCGGTCCGGATGGGCCGCTGGAAGCTGCATGAATATTTTGAAGACGGCCGCATCGAACTGTACGACCTGGCCGCCGATCCGGCCGAACGGATGAATTTTCAGCATCTGCACGTTCGAACCACTGAAAAGCTGCACCGCGCTCTCGTTGAGTGGCGTGAAGCGATCGGAGCACCGGTTCCCGATCAGCCGAATCCGGAATATCATCCTGCGGAAAATCCATAACGGGTAAAAAAACGGCGCTTTGATTTTTCAAAGCGCCGTTTGTTTGGTCTGTTCAATCAGACGTTATCCGCAGCTAGGCCCTTTGGCGTAATACTGTCCGACGAGGTCCCAGTTGATCACATTGAAGAAGGCATTAATGTAATCGGGACGACGGTTCTGATAGTTCAGATAATACGCGTGTTCCCAGACATCGAGACCGAGGATCGGTGTTCCGTCGCAGGCAACCTCTTTCATCAGCGGGTTGTCCTGATTCGGGGTGGAGCAGACGCTGAGGGTTCCGTCGTCGTGTTTGCAGAGCCAGGCCCAGCCGGAACCGAAGCGCGTGGCCGCGGCGTTGCTGAAGGCGTCCTGAAAGCCGTCGATACCGCCGAAGGAATCCTTGATTGCGGCCAGCAGTTCGCCGGTGGGTTCCTGTTTTTCACCGATCATAATTTCCCAGAAGAAGGAGTGGTTGGCATGGCCGCCGCCGTTATTGCGGACCGCCCCGCGTTTGTCTTCCGGAACCTTGTCCAGATTGGCGCAGAGTTCGCACAGCGGCGTATCTTCGAGCCCGGTTCCTTCGAGGGCGGCATTCACTTTGGTGATGTAGGCCTGGTGGTGTTTGGTGTGATGAATTTCCATCGTTCGCGCATCGATGTAGGGTTCGAGCGCATCGTATCCGTAGGGGAGTGCAGGTAATTCATAAGCCATAATAAACCTCCGTTAAGTTTTGTTTTGAACGGGTTCTATAATGGATTGAATGGAGCGGGAGTCAAATTTAAACAGTACAAAAATGGTCATATATTATTTTATTCGGTCATGCGGCCGGGGCTTTAGGGTTGAATAAATTTCCAAACCTTGGAGAATGCTCTCTTTTCCGGCAATTAAGGTGATATGGACAGCAATACAAATATAGCGATACTGGGATTCGGTCTGATGGGGGCTTCGCTTGCGCTCGGGCTGAAAAAACGCGGCTTTACGGGTCGCATCACGGGCTATGCGCGGCGGGAGGAAACCCGTCTCCAGGCTTTGGAAAACGGCGTGGCGGATGCGGTGTTTGCGGATCCGGCCGATGCGGTGCGCGAGGCGGATCTGGTGGTGATCTGTGTGCCGATCTGGACGATTGCCAAGCTGGCGGAGCAGATTGTACCGGCACTGAAGCCCGGCGCGGTGGTGACGGATGTGGGCAGCACGAAGTCGGAGCTGCTGAAACTGATGTGCCCGCTTTTCCAATCTTCGGAAGCACATTTTGTGGGGTCGCACCCGATTGCCGGTTCGGAAAAAACCGGGATCGAGGCGGGAAACCCGGATCTGTACGACGGCCGTCTCTGCATTGTCTGTCCCGTGGAATCCACGCCGGCGGAAGCGAATGAGCGGGTTTCCAATCTTTGGAAAACGGCGGGGTCGGAAGTGGTGGAAATGTCGCCCTGCGAGCACGATGCCATGCTGGCTTCGACGAGCCATCTGCCGCATATGATTGCTGCGGCGCTGGCGCGTTCGGTGGCGGACGGTGATCCATCGGAAAAAGCGGACTACTGCGGGACGGGATTCAAGGATACGACCCGCGTGGCCTCGGGTTCGGCCGACATGTGGGTGGACATTATCGATACCAATCGCGATGCGCTGGTGGAGGAGATTGAACGCTTTCATGATGAGCTGCAGGGGCTGATTCAGATCCTGCGCAGCGGCCATGGCGATGATATTCGGAAATGGCTGGAAGACGCGCGCGACGACCGCGACGAGATTTTAAAATTAAATAGATTTCTTAAGAGGTGAGACTTGAAACCTGAAACTGGAAACTTGAACAAAGAGGCGTCGAAGACCGACCAATCAAAAACCAAAAATCGAAAATCAAAAAGGGTCTATCCGGCGAAGCTGGAGGGGAGCGTGAGCGTTCCCGGGGATAAGAGTATTTCTCAGCGCGTGGCCATGCTGGCGTCGCTGGCGGACGGCACGTCGAAGGTGACCGGCTATCTGATGGGCGAGGATGCGAAAAGCACCCTCTCGGCGATGGAGCAGATGGGGGCCAAAGCGGAATTCAAAGACGATGCGCTCTACATTACCGGCGTGGCCGGCAAGCTGCAGCAGCCGGCGGAGCCGCTGAATATGGGCAATTCCGGAACGGGCACGCGCCTGCTGGCCGGGATTGTGGCGGGGGCCGGCGTGGAGGCTTCGATGATCGGCGATGATTCGCTGTCGTCGCGGCCGATGGGCCGGATCCGGCATCCTCTGGAACAGATGGGCGCGAGCATCGGACTGACCGGTAAAAAGGGAACGCTGCCGATGATGATTATGGGCGGCAACCTGAAGGGCATCGGCTATCTGCTGCCGATGGCATCGGCACAGGTGAAATCGTGTGTGCTGCTGGCCGGTCTTTTTGCCGAGGGAAAAACGACGGTGGTGGAACCGCGCCCGACGCGGGACCACACCGAAAAACTGTTCCAGGCGCTGGATATTCCGA
This sequence comes from Pontiella agarivorans, assembly GCF_034531395.1. Lineage (NCBI taxonomy): Bacteria > Pseudomonadati > Kiritimatiellota > Kiritimatiellia > Kiritimatiellales > Pontiellaceae > Pontiella > Pontiella agarivorans. The sequence goes on from NZ_JARVCO010000002.1 coordinate 633,562, forward strand.
TCGAGATCAACGGCCTTGAAATTTCAGTGCAGGGAACGGGTAAAGACGGCGTGCATTTCCAGGCGCGCGATTTTACGGTGCCGGGCGATTTTTCGTCAGCCGCATTCTGGATTGTTGCGGTGGCGGCGCGCCCCGGCGCGGAACTGGTGATTGAAAACGTGGGACTGAATCCGCGGCGCACGGCGCTGCTGGATGTGATGAAGCGCATGGGCGCGGATATTGAGGTGACGGTGACCGAAGCGAAGGGCGATCCGATCGGCAATATCCGGGTGCGCGGCGCTCAGCTGCAGGGTACCGTGATTGAAGGTGATGAGATTCCGAATCTGATTGATGAGATTCCGATTATCTGTGTGGCCGGCGCTTTGGCCGAGGGACAGACGGAGGTGCGCGACGCGGCGGAGCTGCGGGTGAAGGAGTCGGACCGGATTGCGGAGATGGTGAAAAACCTCAAGCTGTTCGGCGTGCAGGTGGAAGAGAAAGAGGACGGCATGGTGGTGACGGGGCCGAATAGGCTGGTCACGCCGGACGCGGTGATTGACAGTCACGGAGATCACCGCATTGCAATGTCGGCGGCGATTCTGAACAGTTTTGCGACGGGCCCGATCACGATTGATCAGGTGGACTGCGTGGATACCTCGTATCCGGAATTCTGGCAGCACCTCGAACAGCTCGGCGGTAAAACAAATTAATTGCACCACAGAGGTTACGGAGGCCACAGAGAAAATTACTCTGTGAACTCGGTGTTCTCCAGCGAAGCGGGTGGTAAAAATTTTAGGAGAGAGGATGAACAAAACAATTGCAATAGACGGGCCGTCGGCGTCCGGTAAGTCATCGGTTTCGAAGGGTGTGGCGGCCGCGCTGGGCTTTATTTATGTGGATTCAGGCGCGCTGTATCGCGGGATCACCTGGCAGGCACTCCGCAAGGGAGTGGATGTTCACGATGCTGCTGCGGTCATCGCGTGTATGGAAAATACGGACTGGGACTTTTTCGTGCAGGACGGTGCCGCGACGTTTTCGGTGGACGGTAATGTGCCGGTGCAGGAGCTGCGTAAAAAGGATGTGCGGGAAAATGTGTCCTTTGTGGCGGTTATTCCGGAGGTTCGCACTTTTGTGGTGGACAGTCTCCGGGCACTGGAACATTTCGGTTCGCTGGTGATGGAAGGCCGCGATATCGGAACAAAGGTTTTTCCGGATTCGCCGTATAAATTTTATCTGGATGCCGATCCGGAAGAGCGCGCGATGCGGCGCTATCGCGAACTGGTGGCGGCCGGTGAAAATGAAAAGGCCGAAGAGGTGATGGAGAGCCTTAAAAAACGCGATAAGATCGATTCGACCCGCAAGACGGATCCGCTGACGGTGGCTCCGGGTGCTCAGGTGATTGACAGCACATCGATGACGCTGGACGACGTGATCCAGACGGTGGTTGATGCGGTGAAGGAGTAACAACATGATTGATTCTGAAAAACATGAAGTGATGGCTGATATGCGGGTTTATCAGTTTTCGACCCGTATTTTTAAATTGTTTCTGCTGATCTGGCATCGTCTGCGTATCCGCGGCGCGGAAAATATTCCGGCTCGCGGCGGTGTGCTGCTGGCATCGAATCATGCGAGTTTTCTGGATCCTCCGGTGGTGGGCGTGGGTTACCGCGGCCGTCCGGTGCATTTTATGGCGCGTAATACGCTGTGGAATTCCAAATTCGGTTCGTGGTGGATGGACCACGTCGGCTGTATTCCGGTTTCGCGCGGCACGGGCGATATCAAGGCGCTGAAGCTGACCATTAAAGCGCTGAAGGAGGGGAAGGCGGTTTCGATGTTTCCGGAGGGCACGCGGACGGAGGACGGCGAGCTGCAGGAGGCCAAGGGCGGAATCGGATTTATTATTGAAAAGTCGGGCTGTGTTGTGGTGCCGGCGTATATTGACGGCACCTATAAAGCGCATCCCAAAGGCACCAGATTTATCAAACCGTGCAAAGTGACGGTCACCTACGGCAAGCCGATTACACAGGACGATTTCAAGGCGCTGGGCACGGGGCGCGCGGCGTATGATGATTATGCCAAACTGATTATGCAGCGCATCGCGGATATCCGCGACGGGAAAGGCTATTAATGAAACTGGTTCAGGGACAGATCTGGAAAAAGGGCGATGAATATATCCGTCTCGTCGAGCGGGAACGGCTCTCGGTGAAATATAAAGTGATGGCTGATCCGGTGACCGGCGAAGGCACGTTGCATGATCTCTCTAAAAAAGAGTTCTGCCGTCTGATCAAAGAGGCTGAACTGCTGAAGCCGGGGTCGGAATTTTACGACCATTCTGATGAGGATTGAGCCGACTCCCGAAAAGGAGCGCGGTTATGAAGGGGATTGATTTGACCAACTGTTTTTCAGGAGGGACGAAGTGTCGGGCGATTCCGGGGAGCCCGAACGAGAAGGCGGTATAGGAATGAGCGAAACCATGCATGAAGCACTGCACCGGGTATTCGGTTTTCAGCAGTTCCGGCCGAATCAGCAGGAGATTGTTGAGCACATTCTGAAGAAGAAGGATGTGTTTGCGGTGATGCCGACGGGCGGCGGCAAGTCGCTCTGCTACCAGTTGCCGGCGCATATGCTCGACGGCCTGTGCGTGGTGATCAGTCCGCTGATTTCGCTGATGAAAGATCAGGTGGATGCCGCCAAGGCCAACGGGCTGGATGCGGAATTTCTGAACAGCTCGCTGGGCATGAAAGAGCGCGCGCGCGTTTTCCAATCCCTGGAAAACTATCAGCTCGATCTGCTCTATGTTTCGCCCGAGCGTTTTGCGATGCCGGACTTTATCGCCACCCTAAAGCAGGCGGAGGTTACGTTTTTTGCGATCGACGAAGCGCACTGTATTTCGGAGTGGGGCCACGATTTCCGGCCGGACTATCTCGCGCTGTCGAATATCGTGAAGCATTTTCCAAAGGCTGGAATTGCGGCGTTCACGGCAACGGCGACGCATCAGGTTTCAGACGATATTATCAAAAAACTGGGCCTGCGTGATCCGCATCTGACGCGCGCGTCGTTTGATCGGCCGAATCTGTTTTATCAGGTGGTGCCGAAGGATAATCTTGAAATCCAGCTGCTGGAATTTCTGCGGAAGCATCCCGGCGAATCGGGGATCATCTACCGTACGTCGCGCAAGAGCGTGGAATCCACGGCGGAATTTCTGCAGGGGCAGGGGATCAAGGCGCTGGCGTATCACGCCGGGCTGACGCCGAAACAGCGGAAGGATAATCAGGATAAGTTCAACCGCGATGAGGTCGAGGTGGTGGTGGCCACGATTGCCTTCGGCATGGGGATTGATAAGTCGAATGTGCGTTTTGTGCTGCACGGCGATCTCCCGAAAAACATGGAGGGCTACTATCAGGAAACCGGCCGTGCCGGCCGCGACGGCGAGCCGTCGCGCTGCGTCCTCTATTTCAGTCGCGCAGACATTGTGAAGCTGCGCTATTTTATTGAGCAGACCGAGGATCCGAAGGAGCGGGAAATTGCGGAGCATCAGCTTTTCCAGATGGTCCGGTTTGCCGAGGCGAACGTCTGCCGCCGCAAAACGATTCTGGGTTATTTCGGTGAAGACTACGCAAAGGAAAACTGCGAAACATGCGATATCTGCGTGGGCGATGTGGAGCGGATGGATGCAACCGTGCCGGCGCAGAAGGTGATGTCGGCGGTTTATCGTTCCGGCGAGCGGTTCGGCGCCGCGCATATTGCCGATATTGTGGTTGGAGCAAACACTGCGCGGATTCGCGAGCTGGGCCACGATCAGCTGAAAACCTACGGCGTGGGCAAAGACGAAACCAAGAAATACTGGCGACGGGTAATTGACGATCTGCTCGCGCAGGAATGTCTGGTGCAGGATGCGGAGCGGTATTCCGCGTTGGCGCTGACGCCCAAGGGCAAACTTGTTCTGATGGGTAAAAAGACCTTTGAAGTGATTCGCCAGAAGGCGTTCCAGGCCTCGGAAAAAACGCAGGTGGCGGGCGATTATTCCAGAAGGCTGTTTGATCAGCTGCGGGCGGAACGCCAGCGGCTGGCGAAGGAGGAAGGCGTGCCGCCGTTTGTGATTTTCTCCGACCGTACGCTGCGCGAAATGGCGCTCTATTTCCCTGATACGCCGGAGCAGATGGCGGGTATTTCCGGCGTCGGTGCAGCCAAGCTGGAGAAATATGGCGACACCTTTATGACGATTATCGAGATGTTTAAAATCCGTTTTCCCGAAGAGGCGGAGCAACGCGCCGTGCTGCAGGTGCCGGTAAAAACCAAAAAGAAGAAAAAGAAGGCCGGCCGGACGGTGCGCGAAACGCTGAAGATGGCGAAGGCGGGGCATTCGCTGGAGGGTATTGCCGCGGTGCGCGGTCTGACGGAATCAACGGTGGCCCAGCACATCGAAACGCTGCTGGCCGATGGGGAGACGCTGGAGATCGACGAGCTGATTCCGGCCGAAACCCGTCAGCTCTGCGAGGGGTTGTTCGGCCGAATGGGCGGAGCGTCCATGCGGTCGATTATTGAAGCGTCCGGCAATAAAGTCACCTATGCCGACCTGCGGGTGGTGCGGGCGTTTATGCAGCAATCATAGGCCTGCCGTTATTCCCTGAGGGGGAATATTCTACAAGACTTTTTCACGTCTTAGTCTTTCTTGCGGACATAAATCTCTGTAGTCTGTTCGTATAGTATCCGGTTTGTGAAAAAGGAGCGGTAAGTTGGTTAGATTTAATTGCGGGACTCAGAAGTATGCGTATAGACAAAATCAACATAGAGAATTTTAGATGCTTTCGCGGCAAGTTTACTTTGAAGCTCAATGAGGGTGTTAATGTTCTGGTCGGTGATAATGAAGCAGGCAAGTCGACAATCCTCGAGGCTGTAAACCTGGGGCTCTCTGGAGTTTTGAACGGGAAGTATTTGAAGAATCAGTTGAGTCCATACCTATTTAACCATCAGGTTGTTGATGAATACATTGCAAGTCTCAACACGGATCAAAAGAAATCTCCTCCACATATCCTGATAGAGATTTTCTTTGCCGATGATTTTCCGTTGTTTGAAGGTAATGGGAACAGTGAGCGACTAAAGGCTAGTGGTCTTAGTTTAAAAGTTGAGTTTGACCCTGACTATAAGAGCGAATACGAGGTTCTAGTATCCAGCGGAGGTGTCCTGTCGATCCCTGTTGAGTATTATAGAGTAAGTTGGAAATCGTTTGCCCGGGAGTCCGTGACAGGACGAAGTATTCCGTTAAAATCAGTGTTGATTGATTCAACCTCAAATAGGTATCAAAACGGGTCAGATGTATATATTTCGCGAATTATCCGCGACGATTTGGATGATATGGAAAAGGTCGGATTATCGCAGGCCCACCGTCGCTTGAAGGAGGCTTTTGGGAGCGATAAAGCTGTAGCGGCTATTAACAAGAAGGTCAATGACAAGGCGAAGGTCTCTAACAAAAAGCTTCATGTATCCGTTGACCTGTCTTCCCATAATTCATGGGAAACATCGCTGATGGTTTATCTAAATGAGACTCCATTCCAGCAAATCGGAAAAGGCGAGCAGTGCATTGTAAAGACTAACCTTGCACTTGCTCATCAGAAGGCACAGGAAGCAAATATTGTATTGTTAGAAGAGCCTGAAAACCATCTGTCTCACTCCAAGCTAAATGAGCTAATGGATGCGGTATCGAAAAGCTGTACGAAGAGACAGGCCATTATATCAACACACAGTAGTTTTGTGGCGAACAAGCTCGGGCTGGGTCATTTGATACTTTTGAAAAATCCAATGGTTACGCGCCTAACGGATCTCTCACCGGACACTTATGATTTTTTCAAGAAGCTACCGGGGTACCAAACCCTTCGGCTCATTCTCTGTAAAAAGGCTGTATTGGTGGAAGGAGATTCAGACGAGCTCATTTTCCAAAAGGCATACATGAAGGAGAATAAGGGCCGGTTACCTATCCATGATGGTGTCGATGTAATTTCGGTAAAGTTGACTTTTAAACGATTCCTGGAGATTGCGGTTAAACTTGAGCACCCAATCGCTGTCATTACCGATAATGACGGAGACTATGAGAATAAGATTATCAAGAAGTACTTAGATTATGAGGAAGTCGACTATGTAACTATATTCGCGGACAAGAGAGAATCACTAAACACACTCGAACCTCAGTTTGTTGATGCTAATAAGTCTGATCTGAAGGGGCTTTGTAAGGTTATCGGCATTTCTTCCGAAACATACGATACTCCGGCGAAGGTGAGAAAGTACATGCTGGGTAGCAAAACAACTTGGGCTCTGCGAGTTTTCGAGGCAGAGGATTCCGTTAAATACCCGGATTATATCCAGCGGGCAGTCAGGTGGTGTAATGACAAATAACACACTAATTATAGCTGCCGCTGGCTCCGGGAAAACAACGTACCTTGTTAATGAGGCTTTGCGAATGCCTTTAAGTGAGCAGGTTCTTATTACTACCTATACCGAAGCCAACGAGGCTGAAATTAGAAAGCGGTTTATTTCTAAAAAGGGATGCGTACCAAGCAATATAAAAATCCAGACATGGTTTTCCTTTCTGCTTCAACACGGTGTTCGGCCATTTCAAAGTGTGCTCAATGAATCCATTCATGAAGAAAGTATAGGATTTTATCTAACGAGTAATCGGTCTGGGCAAAAAGTGGATTCAGAAGGTGTGCCTATTACTGTTGGTGGACATCCGCAGTATTGGGGTGAGAATCATTTTAACAAATTTTACTTCACGCCTACCCATAAAATTTTCTCCGATAAGATCTCTAAGTTCATTGTTAATGCCGATAAAGCGTCTGAGGGTGCGGTTCTGAATAGAGTTAGCCGACTTTATGATCATTTCTTCATTGATGAAGTTCAAGATCTGGCAGGCTTTGACCTGGAGATCATCAATCTCTTGTTTAAATCAAACTCAACCGTATTGCTGGTTGGTGATCCCAGACAGGTCACTTATTTAACCCACACATCAACAAAGTACAAAAAGTACCGAGATGGGAAGATCAAAGGTTTCGTAGAGTCCGAACTAGGAAAACGAATAACTTGCACTGTAGATGAAACTACGCTTGGTGCATCCCACCGAAATAATAAGCAAATCTGTGATTTTGCTAATAGGATTTACCCCGACCTATCCCCAGCGGTACCTTGTAGTTGTGATTCATGTAGAGAGTTTGAAACTGATCACGAAGGCGTTTTCTGGATCAAAGAGGAAGATGTTGATCAATATATTGAAGAATTTCATCCAACACAGTTGCGTTGGAGCTCGGCGGTGCAGTGTAGAGAAAATGCTCCAGCTATGAATTTTGGGGAGTCCAAAGGATTGTCTTTTGAACGTGTCCTGATTTATCCAACAGAAAAAATGGTCGGATGGATTAAAGACAATAGCTATGACTTGAAAAATGAAACTCGGGCTAAGTTATATGTTGGGGTCACAAGAGCCAAACGGAGTACTGCAATTGTTTTAAAATCGCAAGATACCGGTGTTGATGGTGTAGAAAGGTATCCTGCGGCATGAAAAGAGAACGGGTCGGTCCTCGGATTTAAGGAGGAAGGCTCGCGGTAGGCAGCTACAGCTCACCTTTCGACGTTTCGTATCTGTACCGCATCTGTCGCGTGAGTCATTCAGGCCAGTGCCCGCGTTCTCTGTACCTTTGCGTGAGATCGGTTTTCAATGATTTTTTTCAGGGCCGTTGATTGTCGGGAGAAGGCGGGACGCCTGCGGTACATAATACCCTGTTTGATACCTTCTCGGTATAAACCTCGTAGTCCAGAAGCTCCGAAGTTTCACCACGAAGGAGCCAGAGGAACACGGAGGAAGGATTCTGTGTTCTCCGAGGTCCTCCAGAGGAGCGGGTGGTAAAAATATACCCGTATGTTTCAGCAAGTGGTATAAGGCTCGGGATTCTTCGGAAACGCGGATCGGATATCTGCGCTATTGCCCGAACATCGGCAACTTTTCCCGGGAACGGGGCTTGTATCTTTTTGAGGAGTTTGGATAGCCTTTTTATAGTATTTAGCTCGTATTGGCGGGGTTAAACGTTCAGGTTCCCCGGCTTGCACAAATTTTCAGGATAGGATCAATGGGTATGAAATCATTTAAAGCACTCGGAATAACCGACGATTATATTAAAGGACTGAATGAGCTGGGGATTAAGCAGCCTACGGACATTCAGGCAAAAACGATTCCGATGATTCTCGGGAAGCAGACGGATTTTATTGCGCAGGCGCAGACGGGTACCGGAAAGACGGCGGCGTTCGGGCTGCCGCTGCTGGCGTCGGTTGATCCGAAAAATCCGCAGATTCAGGGGCTGGTGCTGGCGCCGACGCGGGAGCTGGCAAAACAGGTGCAGAAGCAGCTGTTCCGTTTTACGAAATATACCGAGCGTATGTTTTCGTATGTCGTGTGCGGCGGGGATAAAATTGATGTGCAGATTGAGGCGCTGAAGCGTCCGACGCAGGTGCTGGTGGCGACGCCGGGGCGTCTGATGGATCTGGTACGCCGCAAAGCTGTTGATCTTTCCGGCGTGCGGACCGTGGTGCTGGATGAGGCGGATGAAATGCTGAAACTCGGATTTCGTGAGGATATTGATTCCGTGTTGAAACTGACTGCGGGGCAGCGGAATATCTGGCTGTTTTCCGCTACGATTCCGGCCGGCATTAAAAAGATGATCAGCAAGCATCTCGGCGAGGCGTCTCCGTTCCTGAAAGTGGATAAGGAGCACATTGTGAATCCTGATATCCGGCACCTGTGTGTACGCTGCAAGGAAGGGGAAAAGCTGGCGCGGATCCTTGATTTTCTGCGGGAGCGCGGTCAGCAGCAGGGGGTGATTTTCTGCCGTACGCGGCAGGATACGATTGATTTCGGTGAATCGCTGGAAAAGGAAGGAATCACCCATGCGGTGCTGCACGGCGATCTGATGCAGACCGAGCGTGACAAGATTATGCGCATGTTCAAGAAGGGCCGTGTACGTTTGCTGGTTTCGACGGATGTTTCGGCGCGCGGCATTGATGTGGATAATCTCTCTTTTGTGATCCATCATCAGCTGCCGGAGAAAAATGAATATTACACGCACCGCAGCGGCCGCACCGGCCGGGCCGGTAAATCGGGCATCTCGCTGGTACTGATTACGCCGCACGATGAAAAGCGCATTGTGAAGCTGGCGCGGGAGCTGAAGATTCAGTTCCGGGAAATAGCATAATATCTGATCCACTGATTACGCGGATTACTCCGATTTTTTTAATCCGTTCAATCTGTGGATGAAAATCATGTCTGATGTGATTGAAATTTATACGGACGGGGCGTGCAGAGGGAATCCGGGGCCGGGCGGCTATGGCGTGGTGCTGATTTCCAATGATCGGAAAAAGGAGCTTTCCGGCGGATTTCGGAAAACGACCAATAACCGGATGGAACTGCTGGCCTGTATTGAGGGGCTGAAGGCCCTGAAGAAACCGTGCCGCGTGGTGCTGACGAGCGATTCCAAATATGTGGTTAACGCCATGGTTAAGGGCTGGGCGGTGAAGTGGCGTTCCAACGGATGGAAACTTTCGCCGAGTAAACCGGCAAAAAATCCCGACCTCTGGGAGCGGCTGTTGAAGCTGTGCGAAATTCATGATGTTGATTTTGAGTGGGTGAAGGGGCATAACGAACACCCGGAGAATGAGCGGTGCGATGCGCTGGCCGTTGCGGCATCGCACAAAAAAGACCTGCCCGTGGATGCGGGCTTTGAAAACCAGGCCCTGCCCGAAGATGATCTTTTCGGATAGGTGCTCTTAAACTATTATTTATCACTGCGGAGGACACCGAGGCATTTTTATTCATGATCTCTGTGCCTCCAGCGGAGCGGGTGGTTAAATCGATGCCTGCTCTGCTGCAATACGAAGGACTATAGGATGAAAAAAACATTTAATCTGACTCACCCGAAAATCAAATATCCGCGCATGATCGAAGCAACGAAGCATGAGATCCGCAAATACATCAAACGGGAGCGCCGCAAGGAACTGCCTGAAGATGTGGATTTCTGGGATTTTGATTGCCGGTTCGGAGACACGGAAGCCGAGGCGAAAGCGATCCATCTGGCGGAAATTGATGCCTGCATCAACGATGCGGAGCAACGGGGGCTGACCTCGTTCTATGTCGAGATTCTGCGCAAAGAAGGCATTCGTGCCGCAGCGGAAAAAGCGCGCCGCGAAATCAATGTTGAAATTCCGAAGCCGAAGGGGTTCGGTGAGGATTGATGGATTACGGATCCTGATGGAGAATCGTTGTTTCAAAGCGGGATTTCTTTTTTACGTCTGTTCGGTGACCTTTTCAACCGGTTCCGATTTAGGGAGTCGGTTGCGGGACGAAACCGGCTGATCTCTGGCATTCATTTCTTCGGGTATCGAATAATATTTTGTTATCCTGATTCCTCTTGCGGCTCAACCGTCTGATCACAAATATTCAGTGGTGAGACCGCTTTTCTGATCTGCAACCGATGCCGCCGGTTCGTAGCGGTTAAATCGTTAAAAATAATTTACTGCAGAAAGGCGCTCATTTTCATCGATCCGTCGGATCGATGAAAATGAGCTTTTTTTTTACCGGCAACGGTGAGGGCCTTAAAGGCAGGTTTTCTTCTCATTCGATACTGTGACAACAGGCTTTTGACCAAAAGGCCGATTCCCGCCGCGTAATGTACCCGTTACTATATCAACTTTGCGTATACAAAGGGTTTGGACGCAGGGCCCATATGGGTGGAAGCGCATAAAGAATGCGGGTTGGTTACGCGATTGGTTGAAGGTGCAGGTTCCGCAATTTTGATGGAAGACGTGGAATGGCACATCGTTGGAACAGACGATTTAACAGTGGGTTAGATGATGAGAAAATTGAAAGCAGTAGCAGCGGCAGCGGTGCTGGTTCCTCTGCTCGGCGGAGCCGAAGCAGAGCAGGTTGAGGTTAAGCTGGATCCGGCAAAAATACGGAATATCGGCGGGGTATCGGTTTTTGACCGGAATCAGTTTATTACGATTCATGAAGGGTTCGGTTCGACGGATCTCGAAGATGCCGATCTCAAATATATTGAAGAAGTGCTGGAGGCGAATTACGGGCGGGACGGCGGGTTGCTCTCCTGGATGGCGGAGGATCTGCCGGCCGATCCGAAGAATCCGGATATGCCGGATATGCAGCACATTCGTACCTATTTTGATAAAAAATTCCGGACGGAATATGATGGTCGCCGGATGATTCCCTCAAATATGGAAAAGGTGATTCTGTGCACCCATCCGGAAATTATGCATGGGCATGCGGAGAATACTTCAACGCCGTGGGGACCGAAAACACCGGAAGCGACGGCGGAATTCACGGCTCAGTTTTTGAAACAGGGCTTTTCGGATGCGGAACGTCCGAAGATTCTCGAGGTGTATAACGAGCCGTTTGTGAAAGCCGATAGAATCCCGACGACGGTTGAGGCGATGTGCATGCAGCACAATGTGGTGGCCAAGCGGGTGAAGGAGCTGACTCCGGATGTGATGGTCGGCGGCTATTCGGCGGCCTGGGTGGAAGTGGAGAGCCGTAATTTCGAGCATTGGAAAAGCTGGCAGCAGACCTTCATGGATATTGCCGGGGAAAATATGGATTTCTGGTCGTATCATATCTATGACGGCGTCAATGTGAAGGGCACCCCGCGGAATCGGACGGGCAGCAATTCCGAGGCGATTATGGATCTGATCGATACCTACAGCCATATGAAGTTCGGCGTCGCCAAGCCCATCATGATTACGGAATACGGAAAGATTCCGGAAGGTAACATGAGTACGATGCCGTACAGTGCTGCACGTTCTGCCGGGATGCTCTATTCGGCGATGGGCCAGTTGATGACCTATATGGATCATCCGGACCGTCTAATGCGTGTTATTCCGTTCATTCTGGGAAAAGCCTTGTGGACATACGATATGACGACGGATCCGGTGCCCGGTGAGGCCAATCCGTATTTACTTTGGCGCCGGCGGGCCGACGGCTCTTTCGCGGAAACCGACCTGAGCAAATTTTACTATTTCTGGAAAGGGGTCGGCGGCGAATGGCGTGAGAGCCGATCGTCCTGTCCGGATGTGCGGGTGCACATGCTGGCCGATGGAAAACGGCTGAATGTTATTTTCATGAATCTGGATGAACATCCGAAACAGGTCCGCCTTTCCGGTCTGGCCGGTTTGGAAACAGATGGGGTAAGAATCCGTTCATTGACGACCAACTGTGAACGGCCGATTCTCGGTGAGCATCCTGTAAGTGCCGTTCCTTCGAATCTTGATATGGAAGAGGGTGATGCGGTGCTGCTGATGATTGATCTGAAGGAGCCGCTTCGGACAAATGGTCAGGTTCGTGAACACCGGGTTTATGCAACAGATTATCTGCAGGATATTGAAGCCGGAAAGACGATCAGTTTCACATTCAGGAATGTCCCGACTGGAAACGGAACGGCCGTGCTGCGTCTTTCGCCGGGACGGGAGCTGGGAAAACAGCCGCTGCCTTCAACCATTTCGCTGAATGGAACAAAGCTGGAAATTCCGACCAACTGGGCCGGGGATGATCAGGAGGGGCGGGCCAACTTTTTCGGTATGGTTGAATTCCGTGTGCCGATGGAGGCGCTGAAGCAAACCAGTGTGCTGGAAATGGTCTATCCGGATTCGGGCGGTAAAGCGGCCTGTGCGGTTCTGCAGGTGAATTTGAATCAGTAAAAATACGAAGTTTGGGAAACAGAAGATGGAAGAAAAAGAATATGCACGTCCGGAAGTGATATCCGATTTCTGCAGAAGTCTGACGCCGGTGGGCCGGATTCTGGTAGATCCGGATCATAACATCTGGGGCTGTGCGCCGATTTACGGACCGGACGGTAAGGTTCATGTTTTTTATTCCCGCTGGAAAAATGAAGCGGGGCACGAGGGATGGCTGACCGTCAGCGAGATTGCCCATGCGGTGGCCGACGATCCGGAAGGACCGTATGAAACGGTCGATGTGCCTGTAAGCGGCCGTGGCGGCGACTGGTGGGATTCGATGACGATTCATAATCCGACGATTCACAAAGTGGGTCATCAGTATGTGCTTTTCTACATGGGGAACAGCGACGGCACGGTGATGACTAAACGCGTCGGCATGGCGACGTCCGAATCGCTGTACGGTCCGTGGGAGCGCTGTGCGGAGCCACTGATTCTTCCGGATCCCGATCCCAATGCCTGGAACTCGGTATGTACGTCCAATCCGGCGTTTCTGCAGCATCCGAACGGGGAGTTCTGGCTCTATTATAAATCCTGGCGTACGGCCGATTGGAAGAAGGATCAGGATACCGGTGACTGGCGTAATTCCAATCGCCAGTATGGCCTGACGGTTTCCAAAGAGCTGAAGGGGCCCTATATCAAACAGGGCGAAGGCGCGCTGATCAATCTGCGGGAAAAGGTTAAAGATGCCCAGAGCGAGGATGCCTATATCTGGTATGAAGACGGCACCTTTAAGATGCTCATGCGGGACATGGGGTTTTGGAATCATGAATACGGACTCCTTTTTGAATCGGAAGACGGGTTGCATTGGGGAGAGCCGCAAATAGCCTACCGGGATGCCTTCCGTTATTTCGATGAACCGGCCACCGGAGCCTGGGGTGAAGGTCGGTTTGAACGACCGCAACTGCTGATGAAAGACGGGAAACCCGAGTATCTGTTCGGGGCTTATCGCGGCGGGAAATACGGCACCTCCACCGGGGTTGTGCTGAAACTGAATTAACCGGGAATATTTCATGAGCAACAGAAAAACAGTTTCACTTAACGGCGATTGGAAATTTATTAAAGACGATGTTTCCGGGGCGGAGGCTGCGGATTTTGATGCTGCTGCGTGGCGTACGGTAAAGGTGCCGCACGACTGGAGTGTGGAGGAATCGTTTTCCAATGACTGGGAAGGGGCGACCGGTTATCTTCCGGGCGGTATCGGCTGGTACCGCAAAACATTCCAATCTTTGGAAACGGCGGTGACCTATCTTCATTTTGATGGAGTCTACAACCATGCGACGGTGTATCTGAACGGTGAAAAGCTGGGCGATCATCCGTATGGTTATTCGCCATTTTATTATGATATTTCCGACCAGGTGATAAGCGGTGAAAACGTGATTGCGGTTCGGGTGGATCATTCGCGTTACTGTGACAGCCGCTGGTACACCGGGTCTGGAATTTACCGGTCGGTTGAGCTGGTCGGGACATCTGAAACCCATATTCCGGTTTGGGGAACGTTTATTACGACGCCGGAAATTTCGGATAAAAAAGCATCTGTAAACGTGCAGATCGAAATCAGCAGTCCGAAGGATGCTGAAGTTTCAACAACGATTATCGATCCGGATGGAAAGACGGTTGCGCAAGGTTCGGTTGCGGCTGAAGCGCTGACTATCCAGACCTTCGAAGTTTCCAGTCCCCGGAAGTGGGATGTCGATACGCCGAACCGCTATAAAGCCATCTGTTCCGTTTTCAAAGCGGGGAAAATGGTGGATGAATATGAAACGGTGTTCGGTATCCGTTCTATCCGGTTTGATGCGGATGAAGGCTTTTTCCTGAATGGAAAGAATATGAAAATCAAAGGCGTTTGCCTGCATCACGATGGCGGGTGCGTCGGTGCCGCTGTGCCGAAGGATGTGTGGCGCCGGCGTTTTGCCACGCTGAAAGCGGGGGGATGCAACGCGATCCGTATTGCGCATAATCCGGGCTCTGATGAGTTTCTTGATCTGTGCGATGAAATGGGCCTGTTGGTTCAGGATGAATTTTTTGATGAATGGGATCATCCGAAAGACAAGCGCCTGAATCAGAACGAACAGCATGATGATTATATTTCGCGCGGCTATACCGAGCATTTTCAGGAATGGGCGGAAAAGGATCTGAAAGCGGTGATGCGAGCGCACAGAAATCATCCGTCGATATTCCAGTGGAGTATCGGTAATGAAATTGAGTGGACCTATCCACGCAATGCGGAAGCCACCGGTTTCTTCGACATGGGCTGGGAGGGGAATTATTTCTGGGAACAGCCGCCGAATTCCATCGAGGAAATAAAACGGCTGCTGAAGGAGCTGCCGCGTGAGGAATATGATATTGGTGAAACGGCACAGCGGCTGGCGAAGTGGACGCGGGAAATGGATACAAGCCGCCCGGTCATTGCCAACTGTATTCTGCCGTCGGCCAGCTATGAATCCGGATATGCCGATGCACTCGACATCATCGGCTTCAGCTATCGCCGTGTGATATATGATTATGGCCATGAAAATTATCCGAAGCTTCCGCTGATGGGTACAGAGAATCTGGGGCAGTGGCATGAGTGGAAAGCCATCGAAGAACGCGATTTCGTTTCGGGCACCTTTCTGTGGACCGGGATCGATTATATGGGAGAGGTGAACGGGCAGTGGCCCAAAAACACGCTTGATTCCGGACTGCTGGATCGCGCGGGTTTTGAGAAGGGATCATACCATATGATGAAGACGCTGTGGTGTAATGAACCGCATGTACATCTGACATCACAGACGTTGGAAAAGTCGCCCTATGTTTTTGATGCATCGACCGGATTCATCGGCGAAGCAGATTCCAATGCCTGGAAAACGAAAACCTGGATCTGGCACGATGTGAACACCCACTGGAACTATGCTGACGGCGAAATGATTGCGGTTGAAGTCTATTCCAACTGTCCATCGGTGGAGCTTTTTCTGAACGGGGAATCGCTGGGCAGAAAAAAGCTGTCTGATTTCGAAGACCATATATACAAGTGGGCGGTTCCGTATAAACCGGGAAAACTCGAAGCCCGTGCGGACGGGGCGTCGGATTTGCTGCAAACCGCAGGCGTTCCGGCTTCAATTCAACTTTGTGCCGATGGGATGCACGTGATTGCCCAGCTGGTTGATGCGGCGGGAATTCCGGTTAAAACCGAAGAGCGGAAAATTTTCTTTGCGGTTGAAGGCGGTACTCTTATCGGGGTGGATAACGGTTCGCCGTTTAATATTCAGGATTATCAGTCCGATTGTATAATCACGGCACAGGGCCGTTGCCTGCTGATTGCTGAAGGGGCGTGCAGGGTTGAGGCATCGGCGGAAGGCCTTGGTCCAGTTTTTATTGAGGTGGGTTAATGCGGGTGTTCTGCGGCATAGCCTGCCGGAAGCGGGCGGCACGCTTGTTTCGCTGTCATTTTGGCGGTCTTGCAGTTGCTCTGCTGGCAACAGCGAATGGCCGGTCGCTTGAGCTGGTTTCGCTGAATGAGGGGGCGCTGCATCCGTCGGTTGAATTTACGGATACCGTCATTACGAATCACACGGGCCGGACCATTGAGGTTTATACCGCCGGTAAAGACGAATGGCCGAATGTGACGTTCAAGGCGGTTGGGCAGCCGTGGAATCTGCGCGGCTATTATACGGTTAAAGCTGATTTTACAAACCTTGGAAGTGCGCCTCTTTATCTGGGTATCCGCCTCGACAGTTCCAGTGCCGTGGCGACGGAAACCCCGCAGCATGCGCAGGGCTTTGAATTGCTGGAACCGGCTGAAATGCGGACGATCAGTGTACGACTGAGTAGCGAAGACTGGGTGTTTTCCGAACCGCTTGAGCTGGTCGGCATGCGCCGTCCGCCGGGGGGTGAACTGATGGATCTGGTGAATATTGATCAGCTCCAGATTTTTGCGGGGCATGTGCACGAACCGGGGCTGTTCGCCGTTTCGAATATTCGGGCCGAGGGTTCGGTTAAAAAAGTGGATCCTGCGGGCTATCTGCCTTTTATCGATACTTACGGCCAATACAAACACGGGGACTGGGACGGAAAAGTTCGTTCTGAACATGATTTTGAGAAATACCGCCTGGCCGAAGAAAAAGATCTTTCCGAACATCCGGGACTTTCAGGCCTTGGAAGATTCGGGGGCTGGACCGAGGGGCCGAAGTTAAACGCTTCCGGATTTTTCCGGGTTGAAAAGGTGGACGGAAAATGGTGGATGGTGGATCCGGACGGGTATCTGTTCTGGTCGACGGGGCCGACCTGCATGAATCCGGACTTTGGTTACACCGGCACTGAATTTCGTGAAACCTATTTTGAACATCTTCCGAAAGGAGGCGTGTATGACCAGTTTTATGTGGATTGCACCTGGGCTCCGCACGGTTTTTACAACGATAAGATCCCGTTCAAAATTCTGCAGTTTTACAAGCTGAACCTCTATCGGAAATATGGTGAAGACTGGATGGATCAATTTGTGGATCTGAGTCATCGCCGCCTGAAAAGCTGGGGGATGAATACGGTGGCGAACTGGGCGTTGCCGGACGTCTATCTGAAGCAGCGCACGCCGTATGTTGCCAGTTTTTTTATCAGAGGTAATCGTGAGCTGGATGGATCGCGCGGGTATTGGGGCAAATTTCATGATGTTTTTGATCCGTCGTTCCGCGCAGTGATTCAATCGAATATGACCGCGCTGGCAGAAGAAGCCGCGGATCCGTGGTGCATCGGATTTTATGTGGATAACGAGCTGTCGTGGGGCTACGACGCAATGTCGTTGGCTGTTGAAACGCTGTCCTGTCCGGCGGACCAGCCGGCGAAACAGGAATTTATCGCGGATCTGAAGACGAAATATGGACGCATTGAGCATCTCAATCTCGCCTGGGGATCGGACTACGATTCATGGCGTGCGTTGCTGGACTCGACCGATGAACCGGATTTAGTCCGGGCCGGGGAGGATTTGCGGCGGTTTTATGCAAAAATCTGCGACACCTATTTCAAGACGATTCAGGAAGAGCTGAAAGCGGCCGCTCCGAATCATCTCTACCTTGGATGCCGTTTTGCGTGGGTGAATGATACGGTGGCTGTGGCGGCTTCGCGGTATTGTGATGTGGTCAGCTATAATAAATATGAGCACAGCATCCGCAGTATGCGACTGCCGCACTTTATCGACCGCCCGATGATCATCGGGGAATATCATTTCGGATCCACCGAACGGGGGCATTTTCATCCCGGCTTGAGAGAAGCGGATACGCATGCCGGGCGTGCCGGAAAATTTAAGGATTATATGAAAAGCGCACTCGATAATCCGCAGATGGTGGGTGTGCACTGGTTTCAGTATGTGGATGAACATATTACCGGTCGCGCGGACGGGGAAAATTATAATGTAGGACTTGTGGATATCTGCGACACGCCGTATCCGGAAATGGTGGATGCCCTGCGGGAAGTGGGGGCCATGATGTATACATATCGCATGAACAAAACAGGATTCGGTACAGAACAGGTGTCTAAATAAGTTGATCGGAAACGTTATACATCTTATAACTATCGGCTGTTAACGTAAACAAAAGGGAAAATAATGTCTGAGAGCATACAAGCAAAGGGTCATAAAACGAAAGCGGGGGATAAAGTTCCTGTCTTCGAAAAAATTTCGTACGGCATCGGTCTTGCATCGGATCATTTTGCGACCGTCAGTATTATGGGATTTCTGATGGCCTTTTTTACGGACTTCCTGAATGCCGGCATCAAGGCTTCCATCGTGGGTGCCGCAATTGCGGTTGCACGGCTTTGGGATGCATTTACAGATCCGGCTGCCGGGCGTATTTCGGACGGATGCCGTGCAAAGTGGGGACGCCGCCGTCCGTTCATTTTCTTCGGGTCACTTTCGATGGGACTCTTTTTTCCGGTGATCTGGATGGTGCCGCAAACGTGGTCTGCTTTTGCAATTAACACCTGGCTCTTTATTACCGTTCTTGTTTTCTATACGCTCTATTCCATTTTTTCTGTTCCATACGAAGCGCTTGGCGCGGAGCTCACGCCGGACTACCGCGAGCGTACAAGTATTTTTGTCGTGCGCACTTATGTTCAGCAGGTGTACACCCTGTTTCTCTATTGGATGATGCCGATTGCGATGGCACTGGCGACACTGCCTCATGTGGCGGGAGAGGTCGAAGGCGTTCGCATGGTCAGTTGGTTCATTGGCGGTGTAATTATCGTTGCGGGTATTTTCCCTTCGTTCTTCTGTAAGGAACGGTATAAGAAAATTGCGGAGAAGGAAGATCACCTCTCTTTCGGAGAAACCTGTAAGGCTCTGCTGGGCAATAAACCGCTGCTGATTGTTATCGGTACTATTTGCTTCTACCTCTTCTCGATCATGCTGTCTATGAACCTCGCCTATTTTGTAAACACGTATTATGTGTTCGAAGGGGATACGCTGCAGGGAACAACGCTCAGCGCGATTGATGGAACATTCCGGATCTTCATCGCAATTGGAGCGGCTTTTGCAATTAAACAGTTGGCCGACCGAATCGATAAACACAAACTGCTGATCGGCTGCATCATCATTCTGATTGTCGGATTTGCAGGAACGTATTTCACCACGCTGCCGGGCCGTCCGTGGCTCACTCTGGTTTTCAAACCGTTCATTTCAATCGGTGAAGTTGGTTTCTGGGTACTGGTTATGTCTTTGCGTGCCGATGTGTGCGACTGGGATGAATTCAAGACCGGAACCCGTAATGAAGGTATGATTGCGGCGATTACGAACTGGGTGAATAAAATTGCAATCACGCTGGCACTGGCGCTTGGCGGGGTCATGCTGGAGCATGTGATCAAGTTTGATTCAAACATTGATAAGCCTGCACGGGCGGCCATTGAACAGCAGGCCGAAATGGAATGGAACGCACTTCCGGAAGAGGAAAAGCGCGTTGAAGAAGACAAAGTCTATGAGAATACGTGGGCGATTGTGAAGGACATCGGTGGCCAAATTCTCAAGTTCGGCGCCCAGGAAGAGGTGCCCGGCGTAACGTTCGAAGACTATAAAAAGAATCTTGAGCAGAAAGAGATCATGAAGCGGAACGATTCCGGTGTCATGCAGCGCCTGCGCGCTTTGTATACGCTTCCTCAGGTGGTTGCTCTGGTGATCTGCTTCTTCATTCTCATCCGCTATCCGCTGAACTCGAAGAAAATGGCTGAGATACGCGAAGAACTTGAAGCGCGCCGCGGTGTAGCAAAGTAAGCGCGCCGCGCTGATCTGTGCGGCATGCTGCAAGGGGCGTACGATGTGCGCCCCTTTTTTGTTGGATGGACTTTGGATCGATTTGTTCCGTGGTACAGGGGTCTGCCGTTTGTTGTTTTTAAATCCAGGAGTTGATGATGAAACAGGTGTTGTTGGGAATGGTATTGATGGCCGGGTTGGCGGGAGCGGAAGAATACCGCGCCGACTGGAATGATCTGAACCGTTACCCGCAGGCGGAGTGGATCAGTGAAGCGAAGTTCGGGCTGTACTGGCATTGGAATTATAATTCGATTGCCGGGTTCAACGGCTGGTACGGACGGAATATGTATAACGGTCCGGACGGGTATGTTTTTAAATACCATAAGGAAAAACACGGTAATCCGGCGGAGTTCGGCTATAAGGATTTTGCCCCGTTGTTTACGGCTGAAAAATTCAGTGCAAAGCAGTGGGTGGAGGATGCTGAGCGGATCGGTGCGAAGTTTATTGTCGGTATGGCGGTGCATCACGACGGATTCGACCTTTATGATTCAAGCTATACCCCCTGGAATTCGGTGGATAAGCCTCCGCATATCGATGTGATCGGCGAGCTGGCGAAAGAGGCCCGGAAAAAAGGGTTCAAATTCGGTGCCACCTCCCATCTGGCCTGGAACTGGACTTATTTCAGTTCGTTTATGTATCCGGACAAATATGATGCGAAGGAGGCTCCGGAGCTTTACAATATTCATGATCCTGAAAAAGGGCCGAGCGAAGCCTGGGTGAAGGAATGGTATGCGCGGACCACGGAGCTGATTGATAAATATGAGCTCGATTTTCTCTGGTTCGATTTCGGAACAAAAGACAAGGGGTTCAGCGATCAGTATACCGCTAAGCTTACCGCGCATTATTATAATAAATCGGTGGAGTGGGGAAAAACGGTGGCACTGGCCACCAAGATCGGTTTTGAAAACCGCAAAAGCCAGGTTCACGGTGTGGAGCATGGGAAATTCGGATATATCCGCTATCCGCAGTGGATGTCCGACAGTACCCTGAATAAAGGCTGGTTTTACATGGGTGCTGAAGAGGATCCTAAACAGATAACCGGAGAATTCTGGCTGTATCAGCTTATCGATATCGTCTCCAAAAACGGTACGCTGCTGCTGAATATCGGCCCGCAGGCGGATGGCTCATGGAAGGAAGAGTGGAAGCAGGAACTTTTCCGTATGGGGGACTGGCTGAAACTGAACGGTGAAGCGGTGTACGGAACGAAACCGTGGCATCGCTACGGGGAAGGTCCGACGCATGACGGAGATGCGGAACATTATAATCTCGGCCGGAACCTGACCAAAGACGATGTGCGGTTTACGCGTAAAGAGAACGTACTTTATGCCATCGTTTGCGGATGGCGGAATGAGCCGATTCATATTCGTTCGCTCGGGAAAAACGAGCTTCCGGACCTTGGAATAAATTCCATCACAATGCTGGGTTCCGGTGAGCGGATAAAATGGGATCTGAAGGATGATGCGCTACGTATTTCTTTCCCGGAAAAACCCCCGTGTGAATATGCCTATGTTTTTAAAATCGAGGGCAAAGGGCTGTTTCCGGAACGGGCCCCGGAATATCTGCCGGTTCATGTTGAACCGCCGAAAGAAAAAGTCGCGGCGCTGCGGATCAGTCTGCCGGGACATAAGCAACAGCTTTCGATTGCAGAGGTCGTGGCGGTTGGGCGTTCAAACTGGGCCAAAATCAATCGGGTGCCGGAAGCTGAAATTACGATGTCATCGTGCGAAACCGATCCCATGCTGGCGGCGGACCTGAATATGAACGGCCATCCGAACATGCATTCCGTGGCCCGTTCTGAAACTGAAACCGATCCGTGGATGCTGGTGACCCTTCCTGAGCCGATGAACATTCTGGATCTGGAAGTTCTCGGTGGTATGGAAAACTGGGATGCGTTTTCCAAAAACGGGAAAATTGAGGCACTGGATGCAGATGGAAAGGTGATCCATACATGGCGAGTGAAAGCGTGTCTTGAAGTGCAGAAAGCCGCGACGGATTATCTGGGGCTCTCCGGTTGAATTTAATTTGGTGTCTTGTGTGTTCCGGTGCGGGGGCTCTTGGAGCCGCTGTCGGGGTACTGTAGGATTTATTTATGAGTGATGTGCGATTCAGGTGCTTAACCGTTGTGCTTCTGCTGATGCAGGCGGTCTGTTTTGCGGGCGCGCCGATAACTTCCATTTCGCACATCCGGGCCATGATGCCGGATGAGGTGGATGGTACTGTCACTGCTGAGATTGAGGGGCAGGTACTTGCTCTGCCATTGTTTTTCGGCATTTTTCTCTATGATGGAACAAACGGGATTTTTGTTTCCCATAAGCCGGTTCCGGAGTTCGCGGAAAAGCTGAAGCCCGGGGACTGGATCCGGGTGAACGGCATTGTTGAACCCGGCGGTTTCAGTCCTGCAATTGTTGCGGATCAGATTGAGCTTATTGATCATCGGCCGTTACCTGAACCGATGGCTTATATTCCGGATAAGATGCGTCTGGCTGAAATGGACTGTCAGTGGGTATTTCTCAGCGGTCGCCTTATCGCGGTTTCGACGGCTGAGAATGGGCTCGATGCAATGGTTAACATCGAGTCCGGCGAAAATCTGTATTCCGTTCAGGTTCCGTATTCCAGAGCCGGGGTTGAACGTCTGCACGAGATGATGTATCGCGACGTTGAGCTCAATGCGGTTGTCGGAATCCGTTATAATAGTCGGAAGCAGGCGGTCGGCCGGGCGTTTATTGCCCATTCCATTGATGACATCATCGCTGTCGATCATCCGGGTTCTGAAAAAGATCCCGTTGATGTTTCCCTATCCGAACTGATGCGTAAGGACACGCCATCGTACGGTCTTCTGAAAACAAGGGGTGTGGTCACCGGAGTGTTCGGAAAAGAACTTTTTCTGCGGGGAGATGCGGCCGGACTTCGTGTTCAGACCGCGAAATCGACAGACGTCGAGCCCGGGGATTATGTTGAAATCACCGGCTATGTCTGGCCGCAGCCGATCAGTCCGGCGTTCCGGGCGTTGGAGGTGGAGCGGTTGAAGACGCAGCCGATGCCGGAGCCGCGGCAGGTGCCTGTCGGGGCTGTGCCTGATGAAGCATTGAATTATGATCTGATTGCGCTCCATGCTGAACTTATCGATATCGGAAAGCAGTTTTCGGAGGGGGGCGCAGAACAGCAGATTCTGTTGTGCCGGTCCGGAGCGCACCGGTTTGAAGCACGGCTTCCGGTTGGGAAAAGGGCAGAGGAAGGCATTTCGGCCGGTGCTGAGCTGATGTTAACCGGAAATGCACATTTACTGCTGAACCCGCATACACAGGGCAAACTCAAAATCACCGGTTTCTGGCTGCAGCTTCGTGATGCAGAGGATATTCAGTTACTGCGGGCAGCTCCATGGTGGACGCCCGAAAGAATGATGTGGGTCTTTTCCGCATTGCTCGGGGTGATTGTGCTGTTTCTCGGATGGCTGGTTCTTCTGCGGCAGACCATTCGTCGGCAGACTGGGATCATAAAAGAGAAGGTGGAACGGGAAGCGGTGCTGGAGGAGCGTCAGCGTATTGCACGTGAACTGCATGATAATCTGGAGCAGGGTCTTGGAGGGATCGCCATACAGCTGCAGAACTGCCGGATGCAGAATGCGCTGATCTCAGAAAAACCGGAGGAGAATGTTTCTGAAGATTTAAAAAACGGCATACAGAAAACAGACCGGGCGATTTCCGTTGCCCAGCATATGCTCGCGCATTGCAGTAAAGAGTCGAGGGCGGCGATTCTCGACCTGCGCGGTGTTGCACTGCAGCGGAAGGCACTGGCGGATCTGGTTAAAGAGGCATTGGCACCGGTTGCGAAAGAGTGCGGAGCCAGATTGGAGATGACGGTCAGCGGAAACCCGGTTCAGTTATCGCGCAGGGTTGAGCGGCATCTTATGCTGATTGCTAAAGAGGCCGGGTCAAATGCCGCCCGGCACGCGGCTCCGAAAATTCTGAAGGTCGGATTGCGGTATGAGTCCGGAAGAGTTGTCCTGACGGTTCGGGATGATGGGTGCGGCTTTAATCCGTCCTCTCCGGAAAAGGAGGGACACTTCGGCTTGAAAGGGATGGAGGAGCGCGCCGTAAAAATGAATGGAACCTTTCGCATAACGAGTGCTCCGGGTGAAGGTGCGGAAGTATATGTTGAAGTGCCTAATCAGCAGGTGAAACAGCAATGATCAGGGTCATGGTAGTTGATGATAATGCCATTGTCCGCATGGGTTTATGTGAAGCACTGGCGTTGAAGCCGGATCTTGAGGCGGCTGGTACAGCTGCATCCAGTGCAGAGGCTATTGAAGTTTTCCGGACCGAACGTCCGGATGTGGTAACGATGGATTATCAGCTTCCCGATGGCAACGGCATAGATTGCTCACGACAGATTCTGGAGGAATTTCCTGACGCCCGTATATTGATTCTCTCGGCATTCAGTGCGGAGGAGGATATCTGGAATGCAGTACAGGCCGGAGCAAAAGGTTATCTAACCAAGGCGGCGGGAGAGGTTGAAGAGATCGTGGATGCGATCCACGAAGTGGCTTCCGGCGGAAATTTTTTTCCGGCCGAGATTATGCTTAAGCTGGAGCGTCGAAAAAATCAGCGTGAGTTGACGCCTCGTGAAATGGAAGCGCTTCGCCTGCTGGTCCGGGGAAAAACGAATAAAGAAATTGCTCATGAACTCGGTATTTCCATTGATTCAGTGAAGCAGCATATCACCAATCTGCGTGTGAAACTTGATGCTGCCGACCGTACTCAGGCTGCGGTGGAGGCGATCCGACGGGGCATTATTCAGTTTTAGGCGGGACGTCGTATACGCGGGGCGGATGCGCTTTTGGACGCGGTCAGAACATCCCTTTTAGGGGGGTAGTCGATAGTCGGTTTTTAGATAATTCTGAGCTTTTCACTGGATAAGACAGGAGAAGCATGATGAGAGGGATCTCCCGAAAAGGATTTTTAAAAACGGGTGTTTTTGCGGGGGGCGCCATCGGGTTTCCCGCGGTTGTTCCGTCTGCCGTGCTCGGGAAAAACGGCAGTGTTGCGCCAAGTAACCGGATTGCGGTGGGATTAATCGGCTGCGGTCGACGCAGCGGTGTCGGTGGCGAATACAACATGGTCAGGCAGTCCAAGCTGCTGGCGGTGTGCGACCCGGTGAAATGGCGTCGTGAAGCCAGGGCCGCGGAGTGGAACGTTCCCGATGCCTATAACGATTTTCGGGATGTTCTCGCACGGGACGATATTGATGCTGTCCACATTGTAACACCGGATCACTGGCATGTGCCGATAGCCCTGATGGCCGCGCGGGCCGGCAAAGACATGTATGTGGAAAAACCGCTGAGTCTCTGTATCGGTCAGAGCCTGGCGGCCCGGGAAATCACAGAAAAACACGGCCGCGTTTTTCAGTACGGCACGCAGCAGCGCTCGATGCGTCATTTGCGGATGGGCATCGAAATTGTGCTGAACGGGCATATCGGCAACGTGAAAGAGGTGTATGTGTGGTGTCCGGGTGGGGCCAAAGGCGGTTTGGCGACCCCGGAACTTCCGGTGCCGGAAGGATTTGATTATGAACTCTGGACCGGTCCGGCACCGATGAAACCGTTCTGTGAAGACCGATGCAGCCCGCACGGTCCGCCGAAGGCCACCTATTTCTGCTATGATTATTCCATCGGAATGCTGGGCGGGTGGGGCGCCCATCCGGTGGATCAATTGCAATGGTGGGCCGATGCTGAAAACAAGGGCATTCCGGTTGAATATAAAACCACCGGTTTTCTTCCCGGGAAAGGGCTGTTCGATACGGTGGTGACCTGGAACATGGAGGCTGTTTATGCCGATGGCACCAAACTTCATTTTATGGATTCGAAAACGGCGCACGCTTCGCAGGAAATTCCCGGCATTGAAAAGCTGAAGCAGTTTGGAAACTGCACGGTCTTTGCCGGTGAAGAAGGCTGGGTGGCGGTTTCGCGCGAGGGCATGCTGGCCTCAACCGAAGCGCTGCGGCGCAAGGCAAAAGATCCGGGATCAAGAAAACTGCAGGAGAGCAGCTGGCATCCGGTGGCCTTTGTGGATGCCATTCGGAACGGGACGCAGCCGGTATCTACACTGGAATCCGCCATTTGCTCGGACATTATCTGCCATATGGGCGATTTGTGCGTGAGGACGGGAAAAACTTTGGGCTGGGATGACCGGAAGAAAATGGTTACCGGTTCGGCTGAGGCCGTAAAAATGATGCATCGTCCGCTGCGCGATCCCTGGACACTGTAATAACTTTCCAACGATGGAGATATGTATGAAAAAATTACTGATCACAGTATATGCCGGTGCAGCAATGGCTTATGGCCATTCGGACTGGAAACCAAGCTTTGAAGAAAAGAAGGTCGTCACTGAGCAGGAGAAAAAACGGATTGCAGAGGCGATGCCGAAAAAGCCGATTGTGAAACCGAAAAAAGACCGCAGTGTGCTGCTGTACAGCGCCACGGCCGGGGCGCGGCATTGGTCGATACCGATAGGTAAAGTTGCCTTTGAACAAATGGCCGAACAAAGCGGAGCTTTTGAGATCGTGATCAGCGATGATCCGGAACATTTTAAATCGGAAAATCTGAAACAGTTCGACGTGGTGATTCTGATGAACAGCACGGGTAATTTTTTCATGCCGTGCACCCGTGGTGAAGATTCCATTCGCGATCAGTTTTCGGATGAAGAGTGGGAGGCGCTTAAAGTGCGCGACGCTCAGCTGATTGGAAACCTGGTTAAGTATGTCCGTGAAGGCGGCGGACTGGTGGCAATACACGCGGCGGCGGATGCGTATTACGGCAACCGGGATTACCGCAATATGATCGGCGGCACGTTTATGGGACATCCCTGGCATGGGAACCAGAAAGTGACGGTTCGTATTGATGAGCCGGATCATCCATTGATGAAAGCGGCGTTCGAAGGAAACACGCAGCTCAGTATAACCGAAGAAATTTTCCAGTATAATGAGCCCTATTCACGCGACCGCCTGCATGTACTGATGACGTTGGATGTTGAGAAATCGGAGAAGCCCAAAGGGGAAATGAAACGGACCGATGGGGATTATGCGTTGGCCTGGATTCGTGAAGAGGGTAAGGGGCGCGTTTTCTATACCGGTATCGGGCATAATTATGAGCACTACTGGAATCCGCAGATTTTGAAACATTACCTGGCGGGTATCCAGTATGCGGCAGGCGATCTGGAAGCGGATGCGACACCGAGTGCAGAACTTTAATTCATATGGAGGAATAATCGTGAGTTTGAATAAACGTAACTTTATAAAATTATCCGCAACCGCCGGAGCTTCACTGCCGCTCTTCAGTATCGGTGCTTCTAAAACCGCAATGGAAGACCTTAGAGTCGGTTGTATCGGCATGGGGCGCATGATGTACTGGCATGTCAACGGATTCATGCAGCGCTGCCGGCTCGTGGCGGTTTGCGATGTCGACAAAAACCGTCGGGAAGCTGAGCGAGATCGGGTTAATGCGCATTATGGAAACAGGGAATGCGTGGCGTATAATGATTACCGGGAACTGCTGGCGCGCGATGATATTGATGTTGTCTGCATCGCCACTCCGGATCACTGGCATGCCACCATCGTTATAGATGCCGCGCGCGCCGGAAAACATATCTATTGCGAAAAACCGTTGACGCACGACATCGATGAAGCCATCCGGGTGATGAAGGAAGTGAAAAAAGCCGGCGTGGTGCTTCAGACCGGGTCGCAGCAGCGGGGCATGAAAGAGTTCCGCGTGGCGGCCGAACTTGTTCGCAACAACGTGGTCGGAAAAGTCCTGGAGATTAAGTCCGATTTCTGGGGGCCGGGCCGTCCGTTTGATCTTCCGGAGGAAGAAATGGAGTCTGGTCTGGACTGGAACCGCTGGTGCGGTCCGGGACCGCTGAATCATTATAATTCCAAATTGAGTCCGCGGGGGGTGCATGACTTTTTTCCGATGGGCTGGCGGAATGCGGTTGAATACGGCGGCGGCGGAATCTGCGATATGGGAGCGCACCATCTCGACATAATCCAGCTGGCACTGGATATGGATAAATCAGGTCCGGTAAAAGCTCTACCACCGGCCGGCGGCGGAAACGGTTACGGTGCAAAACTGGTCTATGAAGGCGGTCTTGAAGTCACCCGCGAAAAAGGGTTTATGGTGGATTTTATCTGTGAAAACGGGCGTATTCAGGCGAGTCGGGGCAAATTCCGGTTCGAGCTCGACGGCAAAGTGATTCATAAGTTCCTGGAACCCTCCGACGGTTCACTGGCCCGGGAAGTGGTTCTGACCGAACGCGAATTTCTGGCCGATGCCGAAGTTAAACTTCCGGTACAGAAAAAGGGCGGTCATACCCAGAATTTCCTGGATGCAATCGTCAACGGTACACAGCCGATGGTGCCGGTGGAAGCGGGGGCCCGCTCCGCGATCTGCTGTCATCTGATGAATCTTTCCTACTATCACCAGCAGCCGATCCTCTGGGATCCGGAAAAACTGAAATTTTCCGATAAATCCTGTGATCCGGCCTGGCTGGCCGGTTCACGCCGGGACTATTTAAAAGCGTAATATCGAATGAAGCTGTATGGTCTCATTGCGGTCGTTACCGGGTTCTTAAGTCAGGCCTGTATGTGCAGTCCAGGGGGTGAACCTGCAAAGGTTACGGTTCATCTTCTGGACGAACAGGTGCTCGGTGAAACATCGGAGCTGGATCGCAGTACGTTTTTTAATGTGCACAGCAGTTATACCGGTGCCGCATTAACGGCTGACGATCTGGAACAATTGAAGTCGCTGAACGTGGGATTCGGTCGTGCTTTCGATGGACCTTTCAGCGGTCATCAGAATGGAACGCCTTATCCGGACACGGCAGTGATCAGGACACGGGCGCCGGGAGTTATTGCCAGAGCTAAGGCGGATCCGCTGTATGCCTATCGCACCACGCGGCGCATTATCACGGATGAGCCGGGAACCGTATTCAATATGCAGGATGACCCTGCAGAAATGGCACGGTATGCTGCGGATATCCTTGAGTATAATTATGAGGATGATTTCCGGCCTGATTTTTATTCCCCGATTTCTCTGCCTTTCGTCGCTGCCGGGAAATATGGCGAGGACCAGGCGGCCGTTCGGGAACGTATGACTCAGGTCATCGCCAGGATCGGCGAGGAAATCGATCGGCGCGGGCTTTCGACCCAGGTGATTGGTTATACGAGTGCCTGGCCGATGATGCATTTCTGGGATTTCGGGCATTGGCATGGGCGAATGAAAATGTTCATGGATGTGGCCGGGGAGCATATTGACGCCATTGATTTTATTCTGATGGATGCAACGCAGTATGAAAAGGACGACAGCCGCCGAAGCGGCAGCCGGGTTGAGGCGCTAATGGATCTGGTTGAAACCTATGGGGCCATGAAATGGGGAAAACCGAAACCTTTTGCCTTCAGTGAATATGGTGATGTTTCTTCGGGCTGGCCGGAAGGGGATACCTATTCTCCGGCACGCAGTTCGGCGGAGCTGAATGCATACAACCATTTTCTTTTTTCTCTGCTTGGCCGGGAAGATCGGTTACTTATCGCGGTACCGTTTATCACAACGAAAAGTCCCTGGTTTTATAAAAATCCGAAAAACCGATGGCAGCCGTTTTCGGCGGATCTCTGGCGGCCGGATCCTGAAAGCATCGTGGACAACAATCCGACCCGTTTTCTGGAAACCGAAAAGATGGAGTTCTATCGCCTGTGGTGCGATGTGAAAGGCCGGCGTGTATTTACTGAATCAACTGATCCTGATGTTGCGGTTTATGCTTTTGTGGATGGGCCGGATGTTTATATTTGTCTGAACAGTTTCAAGGAGGAGCAGCATCCGGTTTCGCTTGTGCTTCCCGGGCAAAACGCTGAGCCGGAAAGGGTAGAGATCAAACGCATGTTCATACCCCGGCAGCAGGCCGTGCAGTACACGGTAGAAAGGACCGGCATATTGCCCAAGGAGCTTGTTCTGGAGCCGCATGAAACAAGGATTGTCCGGATAACGTATTCAACTCCCGTGGTTTCCGGGCGCACGGTAAAAACCAGGACGTACTATAGTGATACCTGCCTGCAACCTATTGTTGCTGATCAGCCGGTTGAGTTCTGCATAAATGGTGTAGTTGCCGATGCGCCAACTGCGGCTTCCCTGAGGGTTTCCTTTGCCCGAGAGCACGATCGTTCAAAAAAACCGCTGCTGACCGTGAATGGCCAGTCCATTGAGTTTCCGGATAATTGGATGGGCGATGATCAGGCCAACCGGAAGGGCGGATTTTTCGGCGCCATCCCGGTATCTGTTCCGGACGGTATATTACAGACCGATAACAGGATCTCTCTTATCTTTTCTGACGATGGTGGCCGTGTAAGTACGGTTGTTCTGGATGTACACTCCGGAAATTAATCAGCGTTTGTATCCGCTGTGATGGTGGCGTTGGACTGATCTCTGAGCATCAGGCAGGCCTGCTGAAGTCGGATTTCGGTAGCGCCGTCTGAACTCGGTGGGTGGAAGACCGGAAAAGGAACGGAATTTCCGGGAAAAGTAGAGCGGATCTTCAAAATGGATCCGGGCGGCAATTTCACTGACGGAAAGGTCGGTATTGGTCAGTAGACGGCCGGCATGCTGAAGGCGGTGTTCCATCACATATCGGGCCGGAGGAACGGCGATCTGTTTGTTCCACAGCCTGCGGAATGTGGACTGCGAAAAGCCATGACGGCGGGCGAGGTGTGTGAAATCGACCGGTTCCGGCAGTCTGGATTCAAGTTCGTTGAGCAGCGATTGAAAGGCTTTTTCAGTACTGTTGTGTTCCCGGGCGGTTCGCACGCTGGAGCGCAAGGAAATTTTTTTCAGCGAAACCGTTGTTCAGTAGCTTCTGTCAGGGCGGGTCTGTCTTTCCCCGGTCTGAAAAGTTAAGTGTTCCGTCGGCCTTGCGAATCCGGTATCTTTCCCCGGTGGAGATTTAGTGGAGACGATGGCATGAAAACAGGTGTGATTCTTCTTTTGGGGGTTGTTGCGGCATGCAGTCAGGCCTCAGCCGGTGAACTGGTGCTGCGATACGACGAACCGGCGGAACAGTGGACCGATGCGCTTCCGGTCGGTAACGGTTCCATGGGCGCGATGGTTTTCGGGGGCATTGAAAAAGAGCGGATTCAGTTTAATCACGATACGCTCTGGGCAGGGAAACCGCATTCCTATGCCCGCGACGGTGCGGTTGACATCCTGCCGGAAATGCGCCGGCTTCTCTTTGCCGGAAAACAGAAGGATGCTCAGAAACTGGGTATGGAACGCTTTATGTCGGTTCCGCTTCGGCAGGCCCCGTATCAGCCGTTCGGAGATCTTTGGCTGGAGTTTCCTGCGGCTGGAAAAGTTAAAAACTATCTTCGCGAACTGGATCTGGATGGTGCGGTGGCCACTACCGTTTATTCGGTTGACGGCGTTCAGTACACGCGCACGGTTTTTGCAAGCTGCCCGGATCAGATGATTGCGGTTCGGATCGAAGCGGACCGGAAGGGGGCGTTGTTTTTCCGGGCCGCACTTTCTTCTGAACATCAACGTGCAACCCGGGTCAGCCGGCAGGATGATACCACGTTGAAGCTGATCGGAAAAGTGGATGCAGTAGACGTCGGCCGAAACGGGAACCGCATTCCTTTTGACGGAGCGGTTGAATTTGAGGCCCGCCTCCGGATTGATGTTGAGGATGGAACTGCGACGGTTTCTGATTCGGGAATTGAGGTTTCCGGTGCAACGAAGGCAACGTTGTATCTGGTTGGCGGAACCTCGTACAAAAATTTCCAGTCATTGGACGCTGATCCGGCCGTGTTGTGTGAAAAGGTCCTGGATGGAATCGGGGGTAAAAGCTATGTCCAGCTTCTCGCGGATCACCAGAAAGATCATCGCCGGCTGTTCCGGAGAACAACACTGAATCTCAACGGCAACCGATCGGCCGCGCTGACCACGGATGAGCGTCTGAGTCAGTATCAGTCGAATCCGGATCCCGACTTTGCGGCGCTGTTGTTTCAATATGGACGTTATCTTTTAATTGCCTCTTCCCGTCCGGGAAGCCAGGCGGCCAACCTTCAGGGACTGTGGAATGAATCGCGCAAACCGGCGTGGGATTCAAAATATACACTGAACATCAATGCCGAAATGAATTACTGGCCGGCAGAGCTCACGGGTCTTTCCGAATGCCATGAACCGTTTTTTGATCTGATCCGGGATCTGCAGATATCGGGAGGTGAAGTTGCGGAAAAGCATTACGGGGCACGCGGCTGGGTGGCGCATCATAACACCGATGCATGGCGCGGTGCGGCACCGATCAATGCTTCGAACCACGGAATCTGGCCGGTGGGCGGAGCGTGGATGTGTACGCATCTCTGGGAACATTTTCTTTTTTCCGGAGATCGGAAGTTCCTGGCCGAAACGGCGTATCCGCTGATGAAAGGGGCGTCGGAATTTTTTGTGGACTATCTGATTGAAGATCCGGTGTTCGGAAAAGGCTGGCTGGTGAGCGGGCCGAGCAATTCACCGGAACGCGGCGGGCTGGTGATGGCCCCGACGATGGACCATCAGATTATTCGTACGCTTTTCAATCAGACGGCCGAAGCAGCGAAGTTTCTGGGAAAAGATCCCGCCTTCAGAAAACAGCTGGAGGAAATGGCCGCCCGTATTGCACCGAATCAGGTGGGTGAAGCGGGACAGTTGAAGGAGTGGCTGTATCAAGAGGACCCCTTCACGGATCATCGCCATGTTTCGCATCTGTGGGGGCTGCATCCCGGAGCTGAAATCACACCGGAAACGCCGGAACTTTTTGCGGCCTGTAAACGAACGCTGGAACTTCGCGGTGATGCAGGAACCGGATGGTCCAGAGGATGGAAGGTCAACTTCTGGGCACGGCTGCGAGACGGTGACCGGATGAACCGGATTCTGTACGGCTTTTTTAATAATACGAGTGTGAAGGGCGGCGCTGGTTTTTATAACAACCTGTTTGATGCGCATCCGCCGTTTCAGATCGATGGTAATTTCGGTCTGACGGCGGGGATTGCCGAAGCGCTGGTGCAGTCGCACCTGCGTGATGTAAACGGACACTGGATTATTGATCTGCTGCCGGCGCTTCCATCGGCCTGGTCCGAAGGTTCGGTGACGGGGTTGCGTGCACGTGGAGGTTTCGAGGTTTCCATTCGCTGGAAAGACGGCACGCTGGTGCTGGCTGAGATAAAATCACTGAACGGAAATCCGCTCGTTGTGCGGATGGGAAGCAAAATCATCCGCACACAAACCTCGGCCGGAAAAGTCTACCTTGTTGAAAATAAAGATCTGAAATAGCTGTGCCGGAGTTTTGCCGGAACAGAGCGCACTTTAACGTGATTCAAATGCCATTCATGGGCATTTGGCTTTACAACAGGGGCTGTTAAGTTAGGCTGGTTCGGGTACAGTTGCAGGATGATATTTTCCGACTCCGGCTTTAAAATAAGGATATTTTTTTAAGTGAAAACTGAACTTCGTGATTTTTGCGTAGACTATTCCGCATTCGCATCGCCTCTGCTGCGGACTCTGGATGAATCGCTGTCCAGAATGGCTGATGCCGGCCGGGCTGAAATGCTCGGCGATGCCCGCCCGAAGCTGGCCGATGTGCAGCACCGCCTTAAGATTCTGGTTGATAAACTGGAGGCACAGCAGGCCTATCTGATTATTTTCGGCCCGCTGAAAAGCGGTAAGTCAACCTTGATGAATGCCATCAGCGGAAGTTATGTCAGCGAAGTCAGCAGTCTTCCGGCTTATCCGTGTCTGGTTTATGTGCGGGACGGTGAACAGCAGGCGTTTTCAACCACGTCCTACGGGGGACAGTGCCTGGAAATCGGTGGTCGCGAAGAGCTCGAGCAACTGGTGGATACGAAGCATGGCGAACTGGCCGAGGAATTGAAAAAAGCGGAGGAAGCCGGCCGGGCATTTGATCCGGCCACTGATTATCCGGATGCGTTACGCCGGATTGACATCAGCCTGCCGGCTGCTGATCTGGCTAAATCCGGGGTGGTTCTCGTGGATACCCCCGGCCTCTACACCCGTATGAAGTTCGGGTATGATTTAATGACGCGGGATTTTCGTGATGCCGCTGCTTGTGCTGTGTTTGTGGTAAAAACTGAAAATCTGTTCCTGGAACAGGTGTTTGCTGAATTCAACAAACTGCTGGATATTTTCAGCCGGGTTTTCCTGGTCGTGAATATTGACGGGAACAAGAAGGACCTTGCGCCTGACGGTTCGCTGAGACCCAGTGTGGAAAGTGAATCGCCGCAGCGTGTGGTGGAAGCGTTTGAATCGCTTTCGATGGAAGCTCCATTACGAAAAGCCTTTGATGAGGGGCGGCTCAATATTTATCCGATTGATCTGCTCAGTGCTGCTTCCGGGCGTTTGGGGCCGGATCAGGAAAGTGCGGAAGGGGGGGCTTCGACCTTTGATGATTTTCTTTCGGACCTCAGCGATTACCTGAACAGCAGTGATTACCTGTATGAATTCCGGCGCGACAGTATTAATCAGGGCAATATACTGGCCGGAGAGCTGAAGGATGCCGTCACCGGTGAAGCCATTGAACAGCTGCGGGCCACCTGTGAAGCGGATCGTCAGAAACGTGAGGAACTTTTGAAGCGGCAGGAGGCGGTGCGGTGTATTGCGGACCTTGACTGGAACGCTGTTTTTTCCGCCACCCGGAGGATGACCGTTTCTGAAATCAGTACGATGGTCGGCGATGCTGTTGTGCAATTGCGAAGCGGCCTCAGTAAAGTGCTTGATGAATGGTTTAAGTCGGAAAACAGTTTGAGTTCGTTGGGCGAAAAAGGATTTGCTGCAACGATCGAAAGCGAAGCGCAGCGGCTGGGAGAGCAGGCCCGCCGGATTATGCGGCGCTATCTGGGCGGCGCATTTGCCGGAGCTGAACTGGAATCCGGAGCACGCGAAGCGTTGCGGCTGCTGGAGATTGATCTGGCCGGCATCAGCGGCGATTCTGTTCAACAGATGGGGTCTGACGAGACGTTTATTATCAAAAAATTTGAGCTGGATCCGGCTACGGTACCGGTTCGCCGCCGCTTTTTTGATTATCTGCTGTTTCGCAGTCCCGCAAAAATCCGGCGTCGGCTGTTCGGGGATCGCGGGAGCCGGACCATTCCGGTGAGCCACAAAGAGCGTCGCCTGGGGGATGAAGCCCGCGAATTTCTGATTGTTCAGGTACAGGGTTTTGTGAAAAACAGTCTGGCGGATGCCATGGAAAAAGAGGCGGAGCTGTTGGCAGACCGACACACGGAAACGTTGCGGGACTCGGTTTTATCGAAACTCAAAACGGATGAGATCACGCTTACAGATGAACTCGAAAAGCTGGAAACAGAGATTGCTGAACTTGAACACCTGTTGTCTCTGACGGATGGCATGGCGGCGGCGGTTGAGGATTTCGATGGGCGCCTGTCCGCGATGCAGACCGCGCTGGAAGGTCCGGCGAACCGGGGAGCTGGATCCTTGGAAGTGACGGAAGCAGATTCAGAGATTGCAAATGATCCGGCGGGCGATAATAACTTGGATACGGGTGCGACAGAAACCGGCACCTCCGATTCGGAAAAAACCGATAACGATACGGAAGAAGGTAGGGGATAACGATGCGGGTATTTGATTTCTGGCGACACTGGAACGTACTGGAAAATCCATTCAGCGCCGAAGAGGCGACCGATGATCCGGTGTTTTTGCGCTTACTTTCCGAAGAATCCACTCATCCTGATTTCGCTAAAATTTACGGCACTCCGGAGCATCCCTCTTCAGCCATCGTGTTCGGTGAAAAGGGCAGCGGGAAAACAGCACTGCGCCTGACGATGGAAAAACAGTATGCGCTGCATAATGAGAGCTCCGATAAGCAGCGCGTTTGGGTGGTGCGCTATGACGACCAGAATGCCGCACTGGATACATTTGCCAGCCGGTATAAAGAGGAGAACCCTTTGCGGCATATGCGGCTCGAAGATCATCAGGATGCCATGCTGGCACTTGCCGTGACCAAATTGGTGGATACGCTGATGGGCGAGCGGCCTGAGCTGCCGGGATTCAGTCGTATGCGTCGGCGTGTAAAGCGTATGAACCGTCGGAAACGGCTCGGCCTCTGTCTGCTTTCCGCACTTTATGACCAACCTAACAGTTTAACCGATCAACGTTTTGAGCGTCTTCGTAAACTGGCGCGTATCCAGACCATGCAGGTGGCCGAATGGGTGGCGGCGGGCTTATTTGCGCTGATTGGTGCTCTTCTGTTGCTGTTCGGGGATTCTCTGGAAATGCCGCGCTGGGTGTCTCTGGCGGTCGGCGGTATCGGGCTGGTGGGAGCGGCTCTGCTGGTTCTGCTGCAGGGCGCCGAATTTTTCCGGACACAGACGCTGGCAGCCCGCTTGCGGCGCGAAATCAAGACGGTCAGCCATACGACAGCGGATTTGGCCCGGAAGCTTCGGCTTATCGGGCGCACCCGGTCGGCCGGGATCGCGCTGCCGATGCCCGGGGATCATGACAGCCGGTATGAACTGAACCGGTTCCTGCTCGCGATTCTCGAGGAATTCGGCTACAGCGGAATGGTGGTGCTGGTGGATCGGGTCGATGAACCGGCCATGATCAACGGCGATGCGCAGAAGATGAAAGAACTGGTTTGGCCGATGCTGAACAACAAATTTCTGCAGCAGCAGCATATCGGCATTAAATTGTTGCTGCCTATTGAGCTTCGTTATCTGGTTCATCGGGAATCGGAAGATTTTTATATGAAAGCGCGGCTGGATAAGCAGTGTATGATCGATCGTCTGGCCTGGTCCGGTTCGGCTCTGTATGACCTCGCCAATATGCGGCTTAAAGCCTGTTGCGAAAAAGGTGAACAGTCGGTTGTTCTGAGCGATTTCTTTGACGATGATGTGGTCCTGCAGGATGTGTTGGATGCGCTGGGACAGATGCAACAACCGCGTGATGCCTTCAAGCTGCTCTATCAGGTGGTGCATGAGCACTGTTCTTACACCCCGAATGAAGATCCGGTTTGGAAGATTCCGCGCCTTACGCTGGCTCAGGTTTCCAAGAATCAGGCGCGGCGTCTCAACGATATGCAACGCGGCCTGCAACCGGCCTGACGTTTCTGAACGGCCATGTTTTCCTGCCGTTAAAGTTCAAAGGGTCTGTTTTGTTTTCGTGCTCCGTCAGCAAAACAGGCCTTTTTATTTCCGACAGCGGATGGCCGGAGTACCCCGGTATATGGGTCGGTTTGTCCGTCTGATTCCTGCATGGCGGGAAGCTGAGGATACCGAGGCTCCGGTATCAATGCTGATCTGGGGAACCGAGCTGCATGCACACAGTAATTTAAAGGCTGTCCTGTGCATCTTCCGTGTCCTTTTCTTGCTTCGGCGACGTTCTTTATCTAAATGTTTAGGTTCTCATGGAGGAGTTGTTGTATGGAGATATGGAAAGTCGGACCCATTTTTGTGGCGATCATGTTATGTGCGGGCTGTGTACCGGAAGAGCAGACGATTGAGCAGAATAATGAAGTCTCAGCGTCTGAACGGCCGGCAGAGACTCCGGAAAAAAACTCAGCGGAAGAGGAAATTCCACAGGAAACGACAAGTGCTGTCGATGCTGCAGCTGCGGTGCCGGTGGATGCGGGAGACCGGGAAGCAACCCGTTCTTTTCCGGTTGAGAAGGAGCCGCGTTCCATTGATTGGAATAAGCCGTATATTGTGGTTGAGCCGCATACGGCGCGGGCGATTGACGGGGTAACCAAGGTGGATCGGAAGCGCTATTTCAGCATTGCAGATGGCGGGATTAATTTTGACCGGCGTGTACCGGAGGATAAATATGATTATCTGGTACATGAGTTGGGAATTCACTTCGGGCGGTCGCTGGGGCTGGTGAAGTATCCGGCTTCAAAGTTGAAGGAAGATCCGAAAAAAGCGGGATATACCGATCTGACGCCGCTGATGCAGGCGAAGCCGCAGGACGGTTCAGCGAAGCTGAAGGCTGATTTCGGGGATAATCTGGATGTGGCCATGCATGGGGCGCATAATGCCTATCCGGAATATATGGGACGTCATGAAACGGCGGATTCGATGCGGGATGCCAAGCATCCGCAATATATCCCGGAGAATATTGATGCTGCTGCGCTGCTGGCGGCGGCGGTGCTGAAGTTTAATTATACGGACTTCACGCGGCCGCGGTATTATGAACTGGTGAATGAGCCGCACTGGTCGTTTTTCAATGATCAGCATCTGGCGGACTGGCATCTGAAAACACGTGAGATGGTGAAGAAGGCGACTCCGGAAGTGCAGGTGGGGGGGCTGTGTATGTCGGTTTGTTATTTTTACCGCAATAACTATCGCGGTTTTCAGGGAATGAAGCAGTTCATTGACCATACGAACGGGGAGATGGATTTTTATTCGTATCATGTTTATGACTATCTGCGCTGGCGGGACGGGGAGTATAAAGGCCGCTTGCAGTCGGGTCTGCCGCTGGAAGGTACGCTGGATCTGGTCCCGAACTACACTATGAATGCATTCGGGAAAACAGCCCATATCGTGGTCAGCGAACAGGGCGGTTATAACGGCGAAGCGCCGAAGGGTGATTTTGACGGTGAGCTGGTGGCCTCACAGATTTTGAGCAATGCATATCCGCAAGCGGATCACGATTCGTGGGATATTGAAATGAAAAAACGGTCCATCGTGAGCTTTGGTCATGTCAGCTCAATTATTGCGAACACGCTGGCGTTTATGGATCATCCGCACACCGTGCAAAAGGCGGTGCCTTTTATTCTTTCCACCACCTGGAACTGGGGACCGAAATATTATGCCCAGCTTTATGTGGCAAAGGATTATACGGATGAGAGTGAGTGGGTGGAGCAGGATACACTGAATTTTTATCGGTTTTTCCGCGGGGTTGACGGGCACCGGGTGAAGGCGCTCTGTTCCGATCCGGATTTGCAGACCCGTGCTTTTGTGCATGAAAACAAACTGTATCTGGTCATCAATAATCAGAGTTTTGATGGGGAATCGATTGATCTCTACGGCATTGAAACCGGCGCGGTTGAGGTGCGGCGTCTCGGGCGGAATCCGGATTTCACGATGTCGTATGTGGAGGAGAAAATCGCCACGCCGGATGTGCTCGAAATTGCGGGCCGGGAGTCGGTGATGCTGGTTGCCGATTATGGTGAACCGATCAAACCGACGCGGGCGGTCAATGAAGTGGTGTGCTATGGCGATAAAGTGGCGGTGCCGGTTTCGGATGCGGAGTTTAAGATTAAAATTCCAACGCTTGGAAATATCGATTATGCGCAGTTGCGGGTGGCTGTCACCCGTGCGCCAGGTCAAAGCGTGGAGCCGCTGATCACTGTAAATGGCAGGGAATTAGAGGTCCCGCTGGAGGATTCGGCCGGGCGTTATACCGATAAAGAATATGCATCGACCAAACTCATCTATGTAGATCCGAAAATTCTGAAATCGACCAATAAGGTAAAGGTTTCTTTTCCGGATGGCGATGATGGGGCTGTGGGTACGGCGGTGTTGCGTGTGGCGGTGAAAAAGTAAGGAATAAAAAAAGATGAAAATATGGACAATGCTGATGGGTTGGCTGGCGGTTTCTGTGCTGGCGGCGGAGAAGCCGAATATTGTTTTGATTCTGGCGGATGATCTGGGTTTTGCGGATGTCAGTTTTAACGGGTGTACAGATTTCAGAACGCCGAATGTTGACCGGCTGGCGAATGAGGGCGTTCGTTTTGAAAACGGCTATGCAAGCCATTCGTTCTGTGCACCGACGCGGGCGGGTCTGATGACGGGGCGGTATCAGCAGCGTTTCGGTTTCGAGACCAATCCGGCGTATGCGCCGCTGGATGAAAAATCAGGTTTGCCGGCATCGGAAACCACGATTGCGACGCGCCTGAAAAAGGCGGGATATAAAACGGGGCTGGTGGGCAAATGGCACTTAGGTATGAGCAAGGTGCAGCACCCGATGAACCGGGGTTTTGATTTCTTTTTCGGAATGCCGAGTGGGGGGCATGATTACTTTGAGGTAAATTCCCGTGATCTGGCGGACAGTTATAAACTGCCGCTGATCGATAATGAAAAATTTGCCAATGTGGAAGGGTATCTGACGCATCAGCTGACGGACCATGCGCTTAAGTTTATTGAGCGGAGCAAAGATGATCCGTTTTTTCTGTTCCTTTCTTATAATGCACCGCATGCCCCATGGCAGGCTCCGGAAGAAGCGGTTGCACAGTTTTCTCATATTGAAAGTAAGCAACGGCAGATTTATGCGGCGATGGTTACCGAAATGGATAAGGGCATCGGGCGAGTTCTGCATGCCCTCGAAGCGTTCGGCCTGCAGAAAAATACGCTGGTCTTTTTCCTGAGTGACAATGGCGGGCCGCATCCGGGAAGCGTTACGGATAACGGTCCGTTTCGCGATGGGAAAGGTGCGGTTTATGAGGGCGGGGTGCATGTTCCGTTTGTGGCGTATTGGCCGGGTAAAATTCCGGCCGGTTCCACATTTGAATGGCCGGTGATTTCTATTGATATTGCTCCGACTATGGCCGCACTGGCGGGGGTGGAAAAAGGAAATATGGAAGGCGAAA
The DNA here is from genome assembly GCF_034531395.1 of Pontiella agarivorans. Lineage (NCBI taxonomy): Bacteria > Pseudomonadati > Kiritimatiellota > Kiritimatiellia > Kiritimatiellales > Pontiellaceae > Pontiella > Pontiella agarivorans. Next base: position 674,209 of record NZ_JARVCO010000002.1, read on the forward strand.
ATCTTTTTCCGTTTATGACGGGAGAACAGACGGATGCGCCGCATGAAAATATCTATTTTCGGCGTCGTGATGGAGCGGCCTGGGCGATTGTCAATAAAGACGGAAAAAAGCTGGTGAAGGCCGACTGGACGAATGAGGTGAAGGAGTTCTTTAATCTGAAGAACGATGCCGGCGAGCAGAATGATTTGTATCAGTCTCCGGAGCAGGCGGCTGTGGTGGAGCAGCTTCAGAACGCGTGGGATGAATGGAATAAAGATAATATCCGGTATCAGTTCTGGGATTATCCGGACCATAAAAAGCATCAGAAAGAACTTTACGAAAACCAGAGAAACGTTCGATGAAGTGGATTCTTCCGATTTTTGGAATCGTTGCGGCGTCACGGGTTTTCGGGCTGACGCTGACTGCGAATGTGGATCTTCGCGATGAGTCCGGTTCGGAGGCTGTGGATTACGCGGTAACGGCGTTTGAAAAAGATCTGCAGCGGAAACTCGGGTTTCCGGTTCCGGGAGAGGCAACGGGGCATTTTACGTTCCGGATTTCCAGGGATTGGAAGGCGTTTGACCGGCATCGGATTAAAGTTTCTGATTCCGGGGTGACGATTACGGGATCCGATGAACTCGGTTTGATCCACGGAATTTATTCGTTTTCAGAAGATGTGCTGGGCATTGATCCGTGCATCTATTTCACGGGAATTGTCCCGGAGCGGGTTCGAACACTGGATGTTCCGAACGGGTTGACGGAGTCGAAACCGTATACGTTTACGCACCGGGCGATGTTTGTGAATGACGAGGATCTGATTATCGGATTTCAGATGGAGAATCAGTCGTATGGCATGAATCCGGAGTTTATGGAAAAGCTCTATGAAACGATGCTTCGGCTGAAAATGACGGGGGTAATTCCTTCGACGCTCGTTTTGGCTGATGAGCCGCATCTGGTGCTTGCTTCGGATATGGGCCTTTATATCAATCAGCATCATGCGGAACCGCTGGGCAGTGTGCCGTTATATTGGCCGAAGAATATTCCTTATTCGTGGTCGACGCACCGGGAGCATTTTATTGATTTCTGGTCCGATGCGATTAAGCGGCAGAAGGGGAGAAACGTCATCTGGACGCTGAACTTCCGCGGACTGCTGGATCGTGCATTCTGGGATGATGATCCGGCGATGTCGCGCAAAAGTTCGATGGAGGAAAAGGCCCGGGTGGTGAATGATGTGATTCGTACGCAGTATGAACTGCTGAAGGAGCTGACCGGCGAGGAGCATCCGCTGATCTGCGGTTATCTGTGGGGTGAGTTGAGCCGGCTGTACAGTTCCGGCCTGCTGGAATATCCCGAGGATACGATGCTGCTGTTTTCTGATTCAGGGCATGGGGTTATGGGCGACTGGAACTGGAAGCTGGCGGAAAAGTGTGATCTGAAAATGGGGATCTACCAGCATGTTTCGTATCACAACCGCAAAACGCATATGCGTATTAATGCGATTCATCCGGATACATTCCAACATGAAGTGGGCCGTGCGGTTGAGTATGGAATGACCAATGCGATTGTGCTGAATGTGGGGAATTTCAAGGAGAAGATATTCGGCATTCGCCAGATGGCAACGTATATGAATCATTTTGAGGAATTTCAGTCCTGTGAAAACGGCGACTGGTATTTTGACTGGTATGCGAAGCATGTGCTGGGAACAACACAGCCCGCTGTTGCGGATTCATATCGTGATTTTTTTGCATGCCCGTTTCTTTTTTCCAAGGATCGGAAAAACTCCGGCGATGAATATTTTTTCTATTATGTGGAGCAGATGCTGAACGGGGCTTATCAGAATGAGGTGGACCGGAAGCTGATGAGGCAGGATCTTTTCAGCTCTTCAGAGGAAAAGTGGGAGGTTGCGCTGGAGCGGGCTTATGACTGTCGCCGTTTTCTTGCTGGAAATGTGCTGGATTTTTACGAGGCGGATTTGGTGGGCCCTACACTGAAGATGCGGCATTTAACGGGGATGGCGGTTGATTTTACAGCATCGCTTGAGCATTACCTGAATAAAGAGTGGCATAAGGCGCAGCTGGATGCCTATCAGGCTTTGCTGCATGTGCGTGAAGCGTTGAAAGCGGAGGAGTGGATTGAACAATCCGGCTGGGGACGGTTTGAGGGGTGGTATGATCACGATGAAACAGCGCGGACGTGGCATATTGAACGGCTGCTTGAGCACTATATCGACCATCTGAAAGATCTGAATTATTTCAATCTGGATTATTCTGCGCGGAATCCGAAAACGCCGGGGCTGGATTATAAATATCAGCCGTATTTTGAAAGTGAATACCGCGATGAGCTGATCTGGATGACCAATGGGGAATAGTTTCCTATCCTTGGAATATCTATCTGGATAGGTTATATCTTTCCACCATGCGACGATTGTTTACTGTATTTAAACTTATTCTGCTGATGCTGTCCGGCATCGGGACGGTTGATGCGCAGCAGGTTTATACGAATCTGACATCGTTGCGGGCACTGCCGCTCGAAAAGGCTTCGCAGAAACTTCCGGTCCGGGTAGAGGCGCAGGTGATGTGGATTCATGCTACGGGAAACGGGCTTTTTCTGCATGATGGAAAACGGGGGATTTATGCCCAGAAACCCGGAGCTGCCGGAGCTTTAAGCCGGTTTGTTCCGGGAGATATCGTCCGGGTGGAGGGCAAAACAAATGAGGGGTTTTTCTCTACATCGATTTTTGTGGATCGGATTGAACGGCTGGGAAACAAACCGCTTCCGGAGGCGCGTCCTTTTTATACCTTTGAGCTTTATTCCACGCAGATTGATTGTGACTGGGTCTGGCTTGCGGGACGGATTATTTCAAAATCGGTTCAGATGGACGGAAGTTCCGGCCGGAGTCTGACGTTGGAACTGATGGTGAACAGTGTGCCGGTGCACGTTCAGATGCCGTGGACCGAAGAGGTGGAAAAGCAGGTGGATGAGCTGATGTTCAGCCGGGTGAAGTTCAATGCTGTGGCCGGAACACAGTTTAATATGAACCGGCAGGTGGTGGGGCGCACCTTCTTTGTTAATACGCCGGATCAGTTTGAACTGATCGACAATTTCAAGCCCGGAGAAGGTATTGCCATTCTGCCTATCCATGAATTAATGCGGGCCGGGGACGCACACCATCGGCTTCCGAAAGGCACGAAAGGAATGGTTACCTATGTCAGCGATTCGCATTTATATCTCCGGGGTGAAAAAGCCTGTATCAAAGTGATGACCCGGGGGCGGGCGGAGGTCGCTGCCGGGGATTGCATCGAAGTCGAAGGCGTTGTTCTGCCCAACCCCATCAGTCCGGATTTTGCCGCGCGTGAAATTCGATTGGTGGAACGAACGGGAAGGTTGCCGGAACCCATTCCGTTGACGCTGAACGATGAGCTGCGAGCACGATGGGATAATTTTCCGGAAGCATCGCTGAATTATGAACTGGTTAAACTGGATGCAGAGCTGGTGGATATTACGGAATCGTTCGGTTTAACGACAGGCCATCGGGAGAAAATTCTGCTGTGTCGGCAAGGTTCCTATCTTTTCGAGGCAAAGATTCCGCATTATGCTGAATTAAGCGAGGACCTGAAACCGGGAGCGATTATTCGTCTGCAGGGTATCTGTAATCTGACGCGCAGTGAGGAGCGCAGCTGGCGACTGTATGTGGATTGGTTTTGGCTGCAGTTGCGCTGGGCGTCGGATGTCGCGGTACTTTCGCCGGCGCCCTGGTGGACTCCGGGCCGGCTGCTCTGGATGCTGGGGGCGGGCAGCGGTTTGACGATGCTGATTCTGGTATGGGTGGCCGCTCTGCGAAGGACGGTGCGGAAGCAAACAGGGGTTATTGCGGATCAGGTGGAGCGGGAAACGATTTCAGATGAGCGGCAGCGGATTGCCCGCGAGCTGCATGATAATCTGGAGCAGGGGCTGGCCGGTATGGCAATTCAGCTGCGCGGGGCGCAGCGGGTTCTGGAGCTGAACCGGGAAAAACGGCTGTCGTCTATTCGGACTCTGCTGAAGCGGGTCGGTACGGAACAGAAGGGAATCCGTGAGCATCTTAAACAGGAAGCGGAGGAAGTAATTTCTGATTCTGATCGGAACCGACATGCCATTGAGGTGGTGCAGGGGATGCTGGCGCACTGCAGTCAGGAGTCGAGAAGTTCAATCATGGATCTGCGCGGGGGGATTCTGGAACGGCTGGATTTTATATCGGCATTAAAAGAGACGCTGGAGCCGTTGGCCCGCGGGGGGGGAGCAACATTTGAATTGAAGGTGACCGGTGAGGTCCGAAAACTTAATCAGGCGGCTGAGCGGAATCTGCTTCTTATCGTGAAAGAGGCGGTGGCGAATGCAACGGAGCATGCCGGACCTGAAACAGTGACCGTGGAACTGGACTACCGAAATGACAGTCTGATCATAAGGATAATGGACGATGGTGCCGGGTTTGAACCAGCATGTGCTTCAAAAGCTGGACATTTCGGCCTGCTGGGAATGCAGGAGCGGGTGAACCAGTTAAAAGGAATGCTGGAAATAGAAAGTCGACCCGGAGAAGGCACATGTGTGAAGATACATATTTCATCAACAATGGAATGGGAGCCTGCGTGAGCATGGAAGAAAATACCAGAATCCTGGTGGTGGATGATAATGCGCTGCTACGGCTGGGGTTGACCGAAACCTTTAATATTGAGCCGGGTTTTGAGCCTGTCGGACAGGCGGCCAACGGGAGTGAGGCGCTTGAACTGGTCCGTAAACTGAAGCCTGATGTGGTTACGATGGATTATCAGATGCCTGGAGATAACGGGATTGAAACCACCCGGAAGATTCTGGCTGAATTTCCTCATATTAAAGTGGTGCTCCTGTCTGTCTTCGATTCGGAAGAGGATATTTTTAAAGCCTATACCGCCGGCGTGCGCGGATATCTCACCAAAAAAGCCGGTGAAGTTGAAGAGGTTATCGAGGCGGTGCAGGAAGTGGCCAAAGGAGGAACCTATTTCCCGGCCGCAATTGCTGCGAAGTTGGAAGAGCGTAAGGAAAAAGATGATCTGACTCCGCGCGAAATGGAAGTGCTCCAACTGCTGGCAGAGGGGTGCAGCAATAAAGAGATTGTGGATCGTCTGGGTATTTCACTGCCGACAGTGAAGCTGCACATCATCAATCTCCGTGAAAAACTGAACGCCGCAGACCGGACCCAGGCGGTCGTGCATGCCTTTAAACAGGGTATTCTGCATCTAAATGCGTAAAAAGAAGTCACGGAAATATTCTCCAAATACGATCAGAATTCTCGTTTTTGAATAACCTAACCTTTGGGCTATCTTTTGGATAGATAGGCATCATTTTATGCTCTGATATAACTCAATATGTTAACGGTCTCGTAAAGGTGAGTTCCCATCCCGTTTGGGCAGTGCGCGGTCGTTAAAAAACATACGAGGAGTATTAGATGAAAAAATGGAGTGCATTTCTCATAGGTGCGGCCGTGGTTGGTTCAGCACTCATATCTTCCGCGCAGGTGGTCTGGCAGGAAGATTTTGAAAGCAGTACAAACGGTGCCACATCAGGCAACAATCAAACGTTGTATAATACGGTTTTTCAGACGGCGAATACGGCAGCCTCTGTGGTTACCAATGCACCGCCTGAGTTTACGCTGTCCACAGCCGATGGAGGAACGAACTGTGTTCTGCTGTCAGTCGGAGCTAACAATTACACCTCAGTCCGCTCCTCTGCCACCATCAGTGGTTTTTCGGCGAATGCAGCAGATTCATACAAATTTTCATTCGACGTTTATATTCCTTCGGCCGTTTCAAAAGCGGTTGGCGATGTCAATCCGCGTTTGGAAGCCTCGGGGACTGCCGGTAACGGAGTGACACTCGACGCTATGGTTGAAACCGGACCCGGGCAGTTTCACATTGAATATACCGGTTCCTGCGGCGACATCATTAATGGAAATCCGCCCGCTGATACCATTCGTCCTTTCATCGGTATCGATCAGGCTGGGGTGGCTGTAGAGAATATGATGTATATGGACAATATTCATTTTGAGATCATTCCCTATGTTCCTCCGGTAGAAGTTGTTTCAGGATCCTTTATTGATACCGGATTTACAGCGACCGATGGGTATAGTGATGGCGATCTGGCCGGTCAGACCAATTGGGCGCAGACCGTCGGCAGCGCACCGAATGCCTTCAGTGTGATCAATTCCGGAACCACCGGGGAAGCCGATACGCTCACCGCCGGGAATCACAGTACCAACACCGGCAATGCAGTTTACTGGGCCGACGCAACGCTTAATGAAGCTGCGGATGCCTGGGAAGGTTATGTGGACTTTAAGCTGACGATGACGCAGGACGGTTCCGGAACCATTTATAATCAGGATGTTTTCGCCTTTGGCATTACGTCGGATACGACGAACGCATTGAATCTTACAACCAATGACGCTATGGCACTGATGACGGTAAAAGTTCGGGGAGACGGCCGGATCGTGGCGATGTTTGCGGATGGTAACAACGATGAGGACAGTACCCGTCTGGATGCTTTGCTTCCGGGTACGGAATCGGGCTGGGATATTACGACAGATTTTGAGACGGACCTGATTCGTTATAACTGGAAAATCCGCAAGACGACGGAGTTCGGAACCTATCAGGCTACGGCCTCATTGTCCAATCTGACTGCCGGTGTGGCCCATTCCAATGCACTGAGCAAGGCAACATCGGTTTTGAAAACAAAGGATACGCTGTTCAACAGCCCATTGGTTCACTTTACCATGGGGCATTATTATAAAGCCCAGATCAATAGCTGGGACGGATTGAGGGAACTGGTCAATGTTGAGCTCGAGGCCGCCCGTGTAACGCATTCCACCAACAATGTGTCGGCCCCCATTGCACCCGGCGTGATTGTTGCTGAAGGTTCCGACCGCACGGTAACGCTTTTCTGGGAGCCCATTCTGGAAGTTACCGGCTATGATGTGTTGATGGCTCCGGAGATGAATGGAGAGCAGTTTGAAATCGCAAGCGGTCTGACGGATCCGGAATTTACCGATTCACCGCGTTTCAACGGGCAAACCAATTGGTATACGGTACGTGCAAACTTTTCCACAGGCAGTGCATACTCGGATGAAGTTCCCGGAGCAGCAGTGGCTTCTCTTGCGGTAATCGATATGGATGGTACGCGGAATGACTGGACTGATTCCACATCCGATACGTTCTACCTGAGTCAGGCCGGAAGCGTGACCAACGGGGAGTTTGTTTATCTGGACCGTACGGGTGCAACCCCGATGATTGCCAACGGAGAGACTAGTGGCGGCGTAACCTACAACGGGTACACTCTCTATGGACTGACTCAGATTCCGTCGACCAACGGTTTTAGAAATTTTGAAATCGGGAACAGTTCCGTTGGACAGCGTTTGGTCATGGGTTCCGGTTGGGATGCAAATTCACCGCAGCAACTGGCCTATATCGAAATCAATGATATGGACTGGGGCGGTACAATACCGGAAAATATTGATGCAACCGGTGATGCAGCCTCCATCTATCTGTCGGTCAGATCATATTCTGACGGTGTTGGCGCAGCTTACGTCTATCCGGCCATCCGCAATGGAAGTCAGTGGTATGTCGGTGACGAGGGCATCAATCTTAAAGGGATTAAAACGGGCTTTGGCGATTACACCGTTTCCGATGTGATGTCTGAAACCTGGAATGAACTGAATCCCCAGCCGAGTGTCCCTATGGCATCCGAAGCCGTTCTGGCTGATAACTCCGTCCTGACCAATATCACGGCCATGGGCTGGTTCGGTAACAAAATCGCGTATCTAAGTCTGAGTCAGTTTAAAGTTACTGTCGCAGGCGAAACTCCGTCTACGGAATACTGGATGAGGCAGTACGGCAGTGTAACCAACCTGACCGAAGATACCGATGGAGACGGCCTGGTCAACATCAAGGAATATGCCTTTGGAGGTGATCCGGAAGCGACAGATTCCTTCCCGGCAAACTTCCCGGACGGGAATGGCCTGCCGACATTCACTGCGGGTGATTATATGGGGACCAACGGATTCTTTGTCACGCACATCGAACTTCGGGATCCCAACCCCGGCATTGATTATTCGCTGGAATCGAGTGGAAATCTGGTGGTCCCGGGCAGCTGGGCCGCGGACGGAGTCTGGGTTGGTGAAGCGGAAATTGATTACTATTATAAATCAGTAACCCACTTTATTTCCGCCGATGACGCCGCGAAGTTCATCGACCTGAAGGTTAATGAGCTCTAACTCTAATCTCCTGCGCTTTTAAAGCGCAGGATCCATTTCATCGGGTTCCGTGTGACCCCGCCTGACGGCGGGGGTGCGGTTTCAAAAAAAAGGAAAAACATGAATACAAAAATACTCACAGCAGGATTGGCAGTCGCTGGACTGCTATTGAATGTTTCAGCCGATGTAGTCTGGAACGAAGACTTCGAAGGGGCTGCGCTTGGAGCAACCTCCGGCAATAATCAAACGTTGGCCGGAACGTCGGTTCAGACGGCGAATACGGCTTCGAGTGTTGTGGTGGATTCCACAACCGATCCTGCCGCAGCTGCAGCCTTCACATTTGCATCCGGAAACTTTATCCGGCTTTCTGCCAGCTCGAATGATTATGCTGCGGTGCGTTCCGCGCTCAATCCGATCAGTTTTGCGCAGGTTTCATCGGATGCCACCTATACGTTATCATTCGATATCTATATTCCGGTTACGCTCGATAAAGCTGTAGGTGATATTCAGCCGCGGTTCAAGCTGAACGGAGCGGGCGGAAGCGGCGCGACAGACGCCAGTCAGACGGTGGCGGATGCCGGTCAGTATCACATCGTTTATACCGGGCAGATTTCCGACTTCATCAACACGGATGTGAATGAAGCGCGTCCATTCATCGGTATTGATCAGGACGGCGGAAAGCTGGTGCAGGAAAACTTCGATTATATGTATATGGATAACATTCAGTTGGAGGTAATTCCGGAACCGGCCACGCTTGGATTGGTCGCAGCTTTCGGCGGCGGCATTATTTTAATCCGCCGTCGTTTTATGATGTGAATCCGCACAGAAAATGAGTGCAGTTGAGGCCCGGTGGATGCCGGGCCTTTTGACTGTCGGGCGTTGGGAAATCCGCCTGGAAAGAAGGCGGCATAAACCTATTGGATAGGTTTGTTCCGTGTACAATGTTTCCGTTCTATATCGTTCGTTCAGTGTGCTTGTTTTAAAAGGAGATTATGATGAAGTTTTCAAGACGTACGGGGTTGTTTGCGGGAGGAGCTGCCACTGCGGTTTCTCTTATTCCCGGTAAAGTTTTAGGCGCAAATGAAAAGGTGAATATCGCCTGGATCGGTGTAGGCGGGCGCGGCAATCGGCTGCTGAGTAATTTTGAGCGTTCTGGGCTTATGAACGTTGTGGCGATGTGCGACGTGGATTTGAAATCGAGTTTTGTGGATGAAGCCAAAGCCCGTTTCCCGAATGCCTATCTTTACGATGACTGGCGTAAGCTTTTTGATGAAAAGGCCAATGAGTTTGATGCGGTGATGGTGATGGTTCCGGACCATTCGCATTTTCCGGTAACAATGGCCGCGATGGCCCTGGGAAAGCATGTCTACACCGAAAAACCGCTGGCCCGCACGTTCCAGGAAATTGATCTGATGATCAAAGCTTCCGAAAAATACGGTGTGGTCAACCAAATGGGAAATCAGGGGTTTTCCGGCGACAATTATTTTCAGTTCAAGGCCTGGAAAGAAGCAGGCATTATTAAAAACGTTCGCCATGTGGACGCCTTCATCAACAATGGTTTTGCCTGGTATCCGCATCACTACGACAAGAGCAAAGCGATCACCGGCTGGCCGGCGGGGGATCCGATGCCGGAACACATTAACTGGGATGTCTGGATGGGGACGACGCCCGAACATCCTTACAGCACCCTTTATTCCCGGAATAAATGGCGCGGCTGGCAACAGTACGGTACCGGAGCATTCGGCGACTGGGGGGCACATATTTTCGATACCATGCACCACTTCCTGGAATTCGGTATGCCGGAATCGATTGAAGTGAAAAAGCTGCGGGGAAAACACGAGCTGATTTTCTGCGAGGCTTCAACACTTGGATTTAAATTCCCGGAACGCAACGGCCTGCCGGCATTGACTGTGGACTATTATGACGGTTGGACCAATCTGCCGCCTATTCCGAAAGAGTTCGAGGGCCGTGAACACAATTTCCATAAAGATCCCGGTAAATTTATCTTTTCCGACGATCTGGTATTCTATGGGAAACACCACGGTAATCCGTTGCAGGTGATTCCTTACGATCGATACCGGGAACTGCTGAAAGCGGGAAAACTTCCGAAAGATTTCGGGAAAAATTCTGATCACTACGCCAACTTCCTGCTGGCCTGCAAAGGAGAGGAAAAGACGCGTTCTCCGTTTTCCATTGCAGGTCCGCTTTCGCAGTTCCTTATTCTCGGTTCCATTGCGCAGCGTATTGGCAATGAAGGCGAGACGCTGGAGTTTGATCGCGAAACCAACCGGTTTAAAAACAACGATCTGGCCAACAGTCTGCTGAAAGACACTCCCCGCAAGGGTTGGGAACAGTATTATAAACTGTAGGCATGCAACATCTGAAGACCGAACGTTTCAGCGCAGGAACTGAGACTGTTCGGTCTTTGGGCTTCGGGTTTTAAAAAAGGAAGAAGATGAAAACTCAGTTTTTCTATGGGTGCATCGGGCTGCTGGCTTTGGCGATACAGGCTGAGCGCCCGAATATCCTGTTGGTCTGTGCCGATGATATGTCGCATACGAGCTGTTACGGGCATTCGTTTGTTTCCACGCCGCACTTTGATTCGATTGCTGAAGAAGGGCTTAAATTTACACGGATGTATACGCCGAGCAGCAAGTGTGCGCCGTCGCGGGCCGTGATCCTTACCGGGCGGAATCCGTGGCAGCTTGAAGGTGCAGGGAACCATAAGCCGGTCTGGCCGGATAAATTTATAAGTTTCGTGGAAGTGCTCACGGAGAACGGTTATTTCACCGGGTTCACCGGAAAGGGCTGGAATCCGGGGGTTCACCCGAAGGGACGGAATCTCACCGGAACGGAGTATAATCAGCATCGCATCGAGCCAACGCATCTGAAGGTATCGCCTTTTGATTATTCCGCTAACTTTAAAGCTTTCATGGCGGATAAACCTGCGGATAAACCCTTCTTTTTCTGGTATGGCGCCAAGGAGCCGCATCGGGGTTATGAATATAAATCGGGAGTAAAGGCGGGGAAAAGCCTGTCATCGCTGGAGTTTCTTCCGGCGTTCTGGCCGGATACCGAAGCGGTTCGGCACGATATTCTCGACTATGCAGTCGAGGTGGAATATTTCGATCGGCATCTCGGGGAAATTTTACAGACCCTGGAAAAATCGGGAGAATTAGAGAATACACTGATCATCGCCACATCGGATAACGCCATGCCGTTTCCGCGCTATAAGGGACATCCGCACGAATTCGCCACGCGCATTCCGTTTGTGGTGCAGTGGCCCGGACATATTGTAAATCCTGGAAGAACGTGTGCTGAATTCGCCAGTTTCATTGATCTGGCGCCGACCTGTCTCGAAGCAGCTGGAATCCATGTGAAAACCTGCGGTATGCAACCGGTTGAAGGGCGGAGTCTGTTTGATTTTTTTGCCGATAAGGTTGAAGGCCGCGATCGTGTACTGACCGGGCGCGAGCGCAACGACATGTGCCGGCCGAACGGCTGGGGCTATCCGGTGCGCAGTCTGCATCGGGGCGACTTTGTTTATATGCATAATTTTGAGCCGGATCGCTGGCCGTCCGGTACGGAAGAGGCGGGATTCCGGGATACGGACTGGAGTCCGACGAAGTCGGAAATTATGTATAAATTTAAAGGAAGTGATTCCTGGAATCTGTGTTTTGGAAAACGCCCGCGCGAAGAACTTTATATGATTAAAAACGATCCGGAATGCATGGTGAATCTGGCTGATAACCCGGAGTATGCGGAGCTGAAGAACAGAATGAAAACGGAACTTTTCGACGCGCTTACTGAACAGGGGGATCCGAGGATGCATGGCGACCCGGGCTTTTTTGACCGGAGTCGGCCGGAACGGATTCCTGAATACGATGAATTGGTTCGGGGCATGAATAAAAAGAAAAATTAGGAATTGATGATGAAGAAATGGATTGTGGTATTGGCTCTGAGTCTGGCCGGCGGTGTTTGGGCGGAAGGTGCATGGAAGGACCTGCTGGAAGGGGGAAATCTTGACCAGTGGTGGCAGAAGAATCCATCCGCCGGCTGGGTTATGGAAGCAGACGGTTCGGTACATTTGCCGGCCGGTGTAAAAGGGGGATCGTTGTCGACCCGGGAATCATTTCAGGATTTTGAATTGCGGTTTGAATGGAAGATTTCCGAGGGCGGGAACAGTGGAGTCTATTACCGGGCGGCAAAAGGAAAGAGCCCTGAATATCAGATTCTGGATGATGAAAAACATGTGCGCGGTCAGTGGCCGGTTTCCCGGGCGGCAGCTCTTTATGATCTCTTCGGACGTTCTGATGACAGCTGCTATAAGCCGGCCGGGGAATGGAATACCGGAAAAATTGTGGCTGAAGGGAAGCGGCTGCAGCACTGGCTTAACGGAGTGAAGGTGGTGGATGTGGAAGTAGACAGTCCGGAATGGAATGAAGCTTTTGCCAAGAGCAAATTCAAGAATCCCGAGACTTACGGAAAAATGAACGGAAAGATCTGGTTTCAGGATCATGGCGGTGAAGTCTGGTACCGGAATGTGTTGATCCGAAGCCGCTAAAGGCGGGCACTGTTTTTTTTAAAAGAAGTTGAGGGAGCGATCGGATGATAAGCGCCGCAGTACGGATTCATTTAAAAAAAAGGGTTGATGCCCGAATAAAAATAAAAAGATGGATGGCTGCGGCGGCTTTGCTGAGCGGCCTGATCTGCGGGGCGAATGCGGATATCCGGGTAACCGGACTCTCTCTGGAAAAAAGGGAGATCGCACGTGATGGAACAACGGGTTTAAATATCACGTTGTCAAATGATGCTTCTGAGGCACAGACCATAAAACTGGGGATTTATATCTGGAAAGAGGGAAACGATTTTTCACCGGAACATGAAATTAATCCGCTCCGTCAGGTGAAGGAAGTGCATTGTGGGGCTGGAGAGACGACGGCGTTGCGCATTTCGGTTTATCCGCAGCTTCTGCAGATTATGTGGGGTAACAACCGGAACCTGACTGCACCCGGAAAATACATTTTTCGAGTTGGTGAGGTTGCTCGCGGTGCGCAGTCACCGGAGGCCGTACTGAGGGTGAAGGATGTAATCGGTAAACAGGAAAATGCGTACGAAGCTTCCTATCTCACATCGAATCCGCTGAGAGATGCTTTATTACCTGTTCCTGAATCAGCCATCTTTAAGATGGAAGGCTATGGGGTGTGGTGCCCGAGTGTGATCAAGGTGGGTGATACCTGGCATATGTTTTGTTCGCGTTGGAAAAAAGGAACGCACTGGGGACGGAGCCACATCATTCGCGCAACCTCTACATCACTTTTCGGTCCGTATGAGTTCCGAGAAATTGTTATGGATGGTCCCGGCTTCCCCTATGCGTGGGGGAAACGTGGGTTGCATAACCCCAAAATTATGAAAGTCGGCGATAAATTTCTTTTGCATTTCCTGGCGATGTCGGGGAGCCGCGGTCCGGCAAAAACAACAGGCTTTGCGCTGGCGGATTCCATTACAGGTCCGTGGGAGGTTGTTGATCACGTGGTGCTGCCCTGCAGCAATGCTGCGTTGTGGGTGCATGAAGACGGCCGTGCTTATGCCGTTGGAAAAGATAATATGAAGGTCGGCGATAAGGTTATCCGTACGCTGAAGGCCTATCGTGCCGATTCCTATCTGGGCCCGTATAAAGAAATCGGTGATGGCGAAAATCGGCTTCCTTACGGTTTTGAACATGAAGATCCGACGATTTGGTGGGCGAATAATCAGTATAACGTGATTCTGACGGATTGGCTGGGGAATGTGACCGGAGAGCAGAAGTCTGTGATTTACTTTACGTCAAAAAACGGAATCGACTATAAGCTGTTTTCTCCGCAGGCCGTATGGCGGCGTTCAGAACCGTTTCCGATGATCAGACAGTCCGGCGAGGTTGTTGATGAACTGCTGGCCCAGATTGAACGTCCGGAAGTGGTTCTGAATGAAAAGGGTGAAGTTATTGCGCTGCTGGTGGGCGTTGTGGACCGGGCGCCTCATGGCGAGCGGGATAATTATATTATGATTCGCCCGGTTGATGCTTTCGTGCCGGACAATAAATAACCAAAGGGCCAATATCGTTTCTTCAGTATATATTGAAAACTGCCTGCTGAATAATGCATGAGGAGTTCGATGTAATGAAGAATATGCTGTTGATGATGGCGATTTTACTGACCGGGGCGGTATCGGGTGAAGAACAGCGTCCGCCGAATATTGTTTTTGTAATGGTCGATGATCTGGGGTTGTATGATCTCAACTGCTACGGATACAAGGCGGTCGATACCCCGCATGCGAACCGGTTGGCCGAAGAGGGGATGCTTTTTCGGCATGCGTATGCGGCATCCACGGTTTGTACCCCGTCGCGGGCGGGTGTGATCAGTGGTCAGGCACCGGCCCGGCTGCATTTGACCAACCATATCTCCAATCAGCATTTTGCCCCGGAAAATCCGGTTTTGCTGAATGCCCCGGAAGTGACGGCACTGCCGACGGATGTGGTTACTTTTGCTGAGGTGTTGCGGGATCACGGGTATGCCTGCGGCTTTTTCGGGAAATGGCATTTATCGCGACAGAAAACCGACGGCAGTAACCGGGTGGAGGATGAACGCACCCAGCCGGATCATCAGGGGTTTGAAAATAATGCGGGCGGTAATGGAAATGGCGGACCATCCGGCGGATGGTTTTCCCCCTATAAAAATCCTTACCTTCCAAATGGACCGGAAGGTGAATACCTGCCGGAACGCCTGGAAAATGAAGCGGTGGTGTATATGGAGGCGAACAAAGATAAGCCCTTCCTGATTGCCATGTGGAATTACACGGTGCATTCCCCGCTGGAAACTACGGATGCACTGACTGAAAAATACCGGGCCCGGAAAGCGGCGGGTGAAAAGGTCGGTAATCCGGTGTATGCCGGAATGGTGGAGGCGGCCGATGCGGTGCTGGGCCGTTTGCTGGAAAAACTGGATGAGCTCGGATTGCAGGATAACACATTCGTTATTCTGACTTCAGATAATGGCGGATTTAACTATGGGGTTGCTGATGCTCCGCCGCTGCGGAAGACCAAGAGCTGGCTCTATGAGGGTGGACTGCGGATTCCGATGATTGTTCGATGGCCGGGCAGAGTGAAGCCGGGAACGGTCAGCGAAGCATATGTATCGCATCTCGATTATTTTCCTACCTTTATGGAAGTGGCCGGCATACCGAAAGATCCGGATCTTATTCTGGACGGCGAAAGTCTGGTTCCGTTGCTGACCGGTACAGGCGGGATAGAGCGTGATGCACTTTATTTTCATTATCCGAATTATGCCTGGCACGCGAAAAACCGGTTGGGCGGCGCTGTCATTGAGGGCGATTATAAACTGCTCAACTGGTACGACGATGATTCGGTCGAGCTCTATCAGCTTAAAAAGGATCCGGGTGAAAAGAATGACATTGCGGCAGAAAATCCGGAACTGGCGGAGCGGCTGAAACGTAAATTTAAAAAATGGCTGAAGGATGTGAATGCCAATATGCCGGTGCCCAATCCGGATTATGTTCCTCCTGTAGAGTGAGGCCGGCCCGGGATCATTTGAGAAAGTTATCTTTTAGCCAGTTAAAACGGGACGGTGAAATACTCCAAACTGTTCGGGTTTTATATGTCGGTCTATTATGGGCAGGCGAAAAGGAGGCCGTCAGATGAGGAGTTATTTTTATTGGGCTGTGTTGCTGACCTCGCTCACAGCGAGCGGTGCACAGGTAATCTGGAGTGAGGATTTCGAGGGAGCGTCGCTGGGTGCAACCTCCGGAAATAATCAGACTTTGGCAGGAACTGTGGTTCAGACCGCCAATACGGCTTCCGGGATCATAGTGGATGCTTCAACTGATTCCGGGGCGGCCGCTTCGTTTACATATGCTTCGGGAAAGTTTATTCGTTTGTCGACCGGTGCAAATGCCTGGACAGCACTGCGGTCATCATCAGGCCCGATCTTTTTTACTCAGACTTCGCCGACCCAGACTTATACGCTGTCTTTCGATGTCTATATTCCTTCCACGCTTTCTACGGCGGTTGGCGATATCCGGCCGAAATTTACCTTAAACGGTACGGCGGCGGCAGATCTGACCGACGCAAGTATGGCAGTGCGTACTGCCGGGCAGTATCATATTGAATATTCCGGATTGATTTCGGATTTTCTGAATACGGATGTGAATGCGGCAAGACCGTTTATCGGTATCGATCAGGGCGGCACAGCACTCAGTGATTATCTATATGTGGATAATATCTATTTTGAAATCGGAACTTCGGCAGCAACGCCGGAAACATCACCTATTGATCCGGCATGGTTTGCCGATCTCAAAAGCGGGCGTGTGGAGTCCAGCCCGTTAGTGCAGTGGCAGCATTTCGGTCCGGGAATGTCCGGTTATATCGATATGTTCTGGATTAATAACGGCGATCCGAATGCCATGTATGATTCGCTGGATATGGGCAACAGTCAGGTGACGCTTAATGGCGGTAAGTTTTGGCGGAGTATGCGCGATTCTGATGGCTGCGGTTATCATCCCGACTACTTCGTAGCGATGGATTTTTCGTTTACGGATCCTGATTTCGGTTTGGCCGTGCGGCGTAATGTGAAAACCAACCGGGGCGAGCTGTTCCAGAGTACGGACCGCGGTGCATCCTGGACCTTTTTATGCGAGCCGATCCCCGGCAGTGATAAACGGCATAATGTAATTGCAGTTGATCCTTCCAACGATAACAACTGGTATATCGGCGCCGGTGGGGGTGCCTTCATTAAAGATGCGCATTACACGAAAAGCGGAATTACGAATACCTCGCCGTGGAAGACCTATATGTCTGAGGGGTTCATTATGTACTCGAAAGATCGCGGTACAAACTGGACTCAGGTCTCATCTCCTTTTCCGACAGATTCGAGTTTCAGCCGGATCATTGTCGACCCGCGCGATTCCAATAAAGTGTATGCCTCCTGTCAGCATGGGGTGTATAGAAGTTCAGACGGAGGGCTGAGCTGGTCAAAAGTTCCGGGGAATGGTCTTCCTTACAATCAGCCACGCTATATGGATTCGTATTTTGATCCGGAAGCCAACGGTGGAGCCGGGGAGTTTCTGCTCTATATTGTAGAAATCACGCACTATGATCCGGTCGGGAGCGAGATTGTGACATCGGGCGGTGTTTATCGCACGGCCGACGGAGGAGATTACTGGGAAAATTTAACGGGTGATCTGGCCATTGATTTTACACAGATTTCCCGGTTTGGATGGGATTATCACAACCGGTTTTATCGGGCGGTGGCTTTCTGGATGGAAACAACCGCATCGGATATCAGCAATAATTATAATCTTCCGGCATCCACCTTCAGCCAGTTTCATCAGATTGCCGTGGACCCGACTCAGAAAGACCGGGTGTATCTGGTTCATAATTTCAAGCATGACTACGCTTTTCCTCCGGGAAATATCTGGATGACGGAAAACGGGGGAACCAACTGGTTTGCAGCTGCACGTGAGGGGCCGTACTGGATTAACGGTTTGGATGATGACTATTGGAATTCCCGGGCGGTTCAGCCGTTGGGGATGAATACAACTATGGCACATGTTGACCGGGACCACCGATTATATGATGCCATTACGGTTGGTCCGCGTTTTATAAAGGTGAATCAGCTGGGCCATGTCTATACGGCATTTGCTCAGCAGGTCATGCGCTCCACCGACAACGGTGCAACGTGGATTCAGGTGGATGATGACGAAACGTCACCGGGAAGCGGGCACTGGGTCGGTCGGGGAAACAGCAACCTTCCGGGAGAATCGATCTGTTTGCAAACCGGGACACCGGGAACCTATCTTTGGGGCAGCGGTGAACATGGACTCTGGCGTAATACGCATGACGGAGATCTGGTTTATCCGGGAGCCATTGCGGTGAAACAGTTAACGGGGCAAAGCATTGATAAAGACGATCCGACCTCTATTGCAACGATTGCTGTGGATCCGAATGACACCAATAAAATTTACACGCTCCAGTTCCGGCAGGATAAAAGGAACCATCTGCGCCATTCATCCGATGGCGGTGAAACGTGGATGACTCTTTCCCAGCCGTTGCCGGATATCGATATTCGCTCCAGATCCCTGATGGTGGATCATCAAAATTCCGATATCCTCTATTTTACAATACCGTACAGCATCTGGCAGCCGTATGGAGGAGCCGGTAAATACCGGGGAAACGGTTCCGCGGATATGGAGGTTTACGGGGTGTATAAATCAATAGACGGCGGGGTGACCTGGACAAATCCAAACAGCGGCCTGCCTTCCGGTTCCAGTGTCTGGAAACTGTTCATGGATCCGGTGGATTCCCGGATCATTTATGCCGCTTTGGCCTATACGCATACCGGAACGTCTGGCGGACTGTATAAAACTGACGATGGTGCGGCAAACTGGTTCCCCATGACCGTGCCGGCCGGGGTAACGTGTGTGAACGATGTGATGGTTCATAAAACTACCGGAGATCTCTATATCGCATGCGGCCGACGAGAAGGGGATGGCTCAACCGGAGGGGCCTATGTGAGCCGTGATGGCGGGGAAACATGGGTCCTTATTTTTGATTTTCCGAATGTCCGGGGTGTGAATGTCTGTGCTGCAAATGATCAGGTTATTGCTGTGATTGCAGGTGAAGATGATGATGTAAATGATTTAAATCCCGGGGCCTATGTGACGGTTGATGGAGGACATAACTGGCATAAGATCAACCGGCGTCACGGCCAGCCGGAAAAAATACGGGAACTTCAGGTGGATCCCTACGATGAAACGATTCTCTGGTGTTGTCTGTCCGGAACCGGCTTCTGGAAAGCGGATATCTCCGGACTGACGACCGGCGTGGCAAAACCCTTTTTCTGGGACTGGATGGAGGAGCATGGTCTGGCAGATCGAACAGGCAATGCAGATGGTGATGTGATGAGCAATATTGAGGAGTACATTGCGGATACAGATCCGAACAATATGCAGGAATACTTTGCTGGTGAACCGGTCGCCGGCGGTGTCGGTGTTCAATTCCGCTCCGTGCTCAGTCGAAACTACAGCGTGGAGAAAACGGATAATCTTACCGGAGACTGGTTCGTCTGGACCAATGGAGTGGCCGGCACGGGTTCGCTCGTCGAACTGACCGATCCTGAAGGCACAAGCAATGTGTTCTATCGGGTAAAGGTTCAGATGAACTAGCCTTTTGCAGGGCAGATTAGATGTCCTGTTTTTCGGCTGATAAGCGTTTGATTGGCCGTATATAAAGAACAATAAATGAAAGTGGATGATGAAAACCGTTAAAATCATATCGTTGTTGGCTCTGGCCTGTATGGCTGCGGGCGCCGAGGTGGTGCTGCCGAATATTTTCAGTGATTATATGCTGCTGCAGCAGCAACAGAAAAATCCGGTCTGGGGCATGGCTGATCCGGGCGAGCGGGTTACCGTTGAATTTGCCGGGCAGAAGAAAACGGCTGTGGCGGATGAAGAAGGGCGCTGGAAGGTTGAACTCGACCCTTTGGAGGCCAGTTTTGAAGGCCGAAGCATGAAAATTTATTCATTCGGTAAGCTTCAATCAGAAATCTGCAACATTCTGGTTGGAGAGGTCTGGATGTGTTCCGGTCAATCGAACATGGCGTGGTCGATGAATGCGATCAACGATTATGATATGGAGGTTGCGACGGCGAACTATCCGAACATTCGTCTGCTGGCCGTTCCAAGGGTTGGAACGCAGGAGCCGCAGTTTAATATTGAGGCCGCCTGGACCGAATGTACGCCGGAAACCGTGAAGAATTTTTCGGCACCGGGATTCCTGTTCGGGCGGAAGCTGCATCATGCATTGAAGGTGCCGGTGGGGCTGATTTATAATGCCTGGGGCGGTTCTGATCTGGAAGCCTGGCTTCCAATTCATGTGCTTGAGGAAGCCGGACAGGATGAATATCTGGCGGAATGGAATACCTATCTTTCGCGGTATTCTGATGAATATCTGGAAAAACAGAAAATTGAATACAAACAGTGGGTAGCAGACGGAAAGCCCGGGAAAAAACGGTTCGAACCGCGGGATGTGCGCATCGGACAGAAAAGACCTGCAAATATTTATAATGGGGTTCTTCATCCGACCATTGGATATGGGATTAAAGGGGTGATCTGGTGCCAGGGTGAAAGCAATATCGGACGCGCTTATGAATATCGCTCGCTCTTTCCTCTATTGATTACCACGTGGCGGGAATGGTGGGATAATGATGATCTGCCGTTTTACTGGATTCAACTGGCGGACCATAATTATGAGAAGCCGGAACCCGGCGAAAGCTACTGGGCTGAACTGCGCGAGGCGCAGACCATAACGCTGAAACTTCCGCATACCGGAGAGGCGGTGGTGATCGATCTGGGGGAAGCGCGGGATATTCATTATCGGGACAAGCAGACTGCGGCGGCCCGCTTGGTGCGCCATGCGTTGGGCAAAGATTATGGATTTAATATTGCGACCGAAAGTCCGCGTTTCCAATCCTTGGAAATTAAAGGAGATAAAGCGGTGGTAACGTTTGATCATGTGGCCACGCATCTGTACGCCTTTGATGTGCCCGAAGTGAAAGGGTTCGCTGTTGCAGGTGCGGATAAAAAGTTTTATTGGGCTGAGGCAAAGATTATCGGAAAAAATAAAGTGGAGGTTTGGTCGGACCAGGTTCCTGAACCGGTTGCGGTACGCTATGGCTGGGCGGATAATCCGGTGGTTAATCTTTATGACCGGAACAGTCTGCCGGTTACGCCATTCCGTTCCGATGACTGGCCGGTGGGAACAATGGGTAAAAAGACGCTGTATCGTCTGATGCCTGAATAAAATCGAGGTTTATGTATGACGATCAAACCGTGGTTTCTAGTACTGCTTCCGCTGGTTGCCTACGCAACTCCGGATTCTGATTTTTTTGAGCGTATCCGGACGGAGCGGGTGGAATCCGATCCTTCCGTGGTCTGGAAAAATTTCGGACCCGGGATGTCGGGTTACTGTGAGAATTTCTGGTGTCATCCAACGGATACCAACGTCATGTTTATGGGTCCTGATATGCACGTCAGTTACGGGACGTGGGATGGCGGTAACTCATGGCATACGTTGAAGGATTCGGACGGTTTGGGGCTGGAGATGAAGCGGGTGCTGGACGTTGAGTTTTCCCGGCAGAATCCTGATTTCGGTATGGCGATTGATTGGAATGGATGGGTGTATGAAACCATCGATCGCGGTCGAAACTGGACGAAAAGATCTGAACTCAGCCGTAGTTGGAAAGAGGTGGGTATTGACCCGAATGATCCGGAATCCTTTTCCAAAGGCTGGTATTATGAACAGATGGGAACACGGCTGAGTGAGCTTGCGGTGGATCCTTCAAATGATAATATCTGGTACATTGGTGCCGGTGATTTCCGGAACATTAAAGCCAATCATAAATCGGCGGCCAATCTCCATGGCACTCGATTTGATTATGCTGATTATGGCTATATCTGCAAATCGACGGATCGCGGTAAAACGTGGCGGAAAATCCGAAACGGTTTGCCGGTGGATCTGGATGTTGCCCGTATTATTGTGCACCCGGAAAACAGTCAGCATATTATTATGGCTACGAGTCATGGAATAATGCTCAGCAGGGATGGAGGCCTGACCTGGACCAACAGGACCGATGGACTGCCGAATAATCTGCCGAAAGACCTGACCTCTTTTTATGATAAAGCTACCGGAACATTTGTGCTTTATCTGGTTGAACAGACGGTTTATTTGCCGAAAGAGAACGGCATTGAATCGGTTGGCGGAGTTTTTAAAAGTACTGACGGCGGGGTCAGCTGGATCAATATCAGCGGCAATCTGTTTCTCGATTTGAATGCGGTAGATAGCCCGTGGGAGAATGACCGGTTTTATAAAACGGTGGCTCATTGGCTTGGACTATCCAAAGCGGAGGCGATGAAGCGGTTCAATGTGCTGCCGAAACGGGCATTGCCTACGTTTAACCGTATTGTGGTAAATCCGAATAAGGCGGATGAGATTTATTTGACCTATAACAGGAAGCATGATCGGACATTCGGTCCCGGGGATGTCTGGCGTACGCTGGATGGCGGCCGTACGTGGAGTGTGGTTGCCCGGTATGGGGCTTATTGGAAGAGCGGGCGCGGGGCTGCATATTGGAAGTCCCGCAACAATCCCGTTGGAACCAATGTAACATTTGCGCACCTGCAATCCTATATGGATACGAATCCGGGATATTCAGGGAACCGTATGATGAGCATTAATGCTGCCGGTGAATTATTCATCGGGCTCGATCAACAGACGCTTAAGTCGACCGATAAAGGGGAATCCTGGAAACAGGTGGATGATTTTGAAACGGCACCGGGAAGTGAAAAATGGATCGGGCGCGGCGGGAGTAATCTGCCGGGCCGTTTCATGCTGCTGGAAACCGGGATTCCGGAGCGGAAGCTGTTGTGCAGCGGTGAACATGGATTATGGCAGACCACGAAGCTGGAAAACTGGCCGGATAAATCTGCGGTGGCGGTTGAGCAGATTGAAGGTCAGATTCATCTGGATGGTGCACATTCCATTTCCACCGTTGCTGTGCATCCCAACAATCCCGATATGATCTATTTTCTAAGTTGGCGGCAGGAGCACCGGGGTAAGCTGCGCCGTTCTACCGATGGCGGGAAAACATGGAAGAATATTTCGACGATCTTTGAGGCGGATAACGGCATCTGGGAAAATGTGGCTTCGCAGAATTCATTGATTATTGATCCACAGAATCCGGACAATATGTATTTCTGTTCGACATATCAGCGTATTGCTGAAATTCATAACGGTCCGGGAGTTGAGCTGACTGAAGGCGGCTATGGTTTTTATCGATCGTTTGATGGCGGTTATACCTGGGCGTTGAGTAATACCGGATTGCCTGAGGGTGCAAGCGTACGACGAATTGCCATGCACCCGGACAACCCGGCGGTTTTCTATGCCGCGCTTAATCATGACCATGGTGGGCTTTATGTTTCTCATGACCGGGGAAGTCATTGGGAGCCGCTACCTGTTCCTGCTGTAATCCGGGCGGTGAATCATGTGTTTATTGATCGCAATACGAAGCATCTGTTTATTGCTGCGGGCCGGAATAACGGAAGTTATGAAGAGGGCGGCGTATGGCGCAGTGTGGACGATGGAAAAAGCTGGGAGCAGATTTTCAAGGCTCCGTTTGTCTGGCAGGTGGAAACGTCGCCGGTTAATCCGGATCGGATGGTGATCAGTGTGGCCGGTCAGATTGTGCGTCGGTCACACGAGTTTATGAATCCGGGAATCTACCTCTCAAACGATGCGGGAAAATGTTGGAAAAAAATCAATCGGGGGCTTGGTCAGCCCGATAAAATTGTGGATGTGAAACCGGATCCTTACGATGAATCTGTACTCTGGTGTGCATCGTGGGGCTGCGGCTGGTTTAAGGCGGAAATTAAATAATGATGAAGTCGGTGAAAATAATCGCAGCGGGTCTTTCAATGGTATTGGCCGCGGTAGGGGGAACCCGGGATATGGCACAGGAAACCTATTTGAATATCAGGAGTTTCGGGGCGAAGGGGGACGGAAAAACAGATGATACGCCTGCGCTCAATGCGGCGATGAAAGCGGCGGCAGATGGAAATGGTGTGGTTTATTTTCCGGCCGGAACGTATATGATACATCCGGTTAAGGTGCCGTCGCATATTGCGCTGAAAGGGGACTCCAACTGGGCCTATGAAAATAAGACGGGAAACGATCCGGACTTTGAGGGGCGTACAACCTTAAAAGCCTTGTCCGGTAATGCCCGCGCACTGCTCGATTGTCATGATTCGCGCGGAACCCGAATCATCGGTCTGACGCTGGATGGCAACAGACAGGGTGAGGCCATGCACGGTATTTATGCCCGTCACACGGGGTGCGAACTGCATCTTGTGGTGGAGGACTGTCGGATTAACCACTTTACGGGGGCGGGGATTCGTTTGGAAAAAGCCTGGGTTTTTGCAATCCGCCGATGCCTGATTATGTGGAACGGGCAGCACGGTATTGACTGCACCGGCGGCTACGACGGCTGGGTTATGGATACGATGCTGACGGCCAATACGGGTGCCGGATTTTATGCCTGCGGCGAGGCGCCTGAAGGCCTGAGTGAGCAGGAGAAAAAGGAGATAGGATTTTTCGGCTGTGCGTCGGTGGCGCTTACTGCAAACCGGATCGAATGGAATACCGAGGGTGGAATTATGATTTCGAATTCAAATTCCATGCAGGTGAACGGGTGTTCGATTGATCACAATTTCGGGCCGGGTATTAAAATGATTCATTCAATCGCCAATACAATCACGGGCTGTAAAATCCGGACAAACGGAGTGGATGCTGAGGGGCTGAACAGTTCGCAGATCTGGCTGGAGGATGCGCAGGGTGCCGTGGTTACCGGGAACAATCTCTGGGGCTGGTTCGGGCGGAAAGAACATGATTATAAAGATGCGGATCCAAAATATGGAATGATTGTGAAAAATCTGTCCGGCAGTGTGATTGCCAATAACGCGATGTTTGAGAGCTCAAGTCTTGCTGGAATTCATGATTTAGGCGGACATGATGATGCCACGGCAATTAAGAATAATGCCTATGTTAAACCGCAGGTCGGACTAAAGAAAAAATGATCAGCCAAAGCCTCCTTGGAGACCTGTTTCTGGTTCTTTATTTATCCTGCCGCATGGCAGACTGAGACCGGTGGGGGTGGCCGGCACTTAAATTTGGATTTTGTGCATGGTGTGCATGATTATAAAACGACCGGAGATCGGAAATACCTCCGTTTTTTCGCAAGCGGGGTTGGATGGTTTACTCTTCCAACCGGAGGAGACCCTGTTTACAGGCGATGACAACGGCCTGGGTGCGGTCCTGAGCACCGAGCTTTTCACGAATGTGGACAATGTGCATCTTTACGGTGGGCAGGGAAATATTCAGTGCATCGACGATTTCCTGATTGCTTCGGCCTTCAGCAAGTTGTTTCAGAACATCGCGTTCGCGCGGGGTCAACTCCGGTTTTTCTTTTCTGCGCTCAATTTTTCGAAGCATTCCGGCCGGGAAATAGGTTCCTCCGCGGGCCACTTCATGAATAGCTTCCATCAACTCATCCACTTCACTGGCTTTTTTGGTCAGATAGCCGCGCACTCCGGCCTGTACGGCATTCCAGATATCCTCTTCCGATTCGAAAACTGAAAAGAAAATAATTTTTGCTTCGGGATCCTCCTTCAAAATCCGCCGGGAACAATCCACACCGCTTTCGTACGGCATCTGGTAGTCCATAATAACAAGGTCCGGCCGGAGCGCGAGGTACATGTCAAAGGCCTCTGCTCCGTTGCTCGCTGCACCGACCGGGGTGACGCCAGGTTCAACGGTCATGGTTTGCGATAAACCGATTCGCATCATGGCGTTATCATCGACAATCAAAACGGAAATTTGCGGTTCACTCATGACAGGTTCCATTGTTTGGATGACGGCAGGCTGATTTCAATGCTCGTTCCGGTTCCGGGGGTACTGCGGATTGTCAATTTTGCGCGAAGGCGGGCGGCCCGTTCGTGCATGCCCTGAATGCCGAAACGGTTTGTATTTTGGGTGACATCAAAGCCGCAGCCATCATCCTGAATCCATAGACGCAATTCATCGGGTTTAAATGATAACAGAATTTGAACCTGCTTCGGAGCGCCATGACGCAAGGCATTCGTTGCAGCCTCTCGTGCAATCAATAGAAGATTACGTTCTGCTTCCGCTTTCAGTCTGAACGGAAGGCCTTCTGCAGAAAAACGGACCGCAGCTTCGCTCTCTTCATTCAGAGCGAGGGTCATATCCATGAGGGCTTCGGACAGGGTCATGGTTTCTAAAATTCCGCCACGGAGATCATGGATCGCACTTCTGGACTCGGCGCTGCAGTGTTCCAGCATGTGCTGTGCAAGCTCAAGGGTTTGCCGAAGGACTTCGGTGTCGACCGGGTCGGTGGTTTCCAGCATACGTTGTCCGCTGCGCATTTGAAGTGCGGCACCAACCAGTCCCTGATCGAGATTATCGTGCAGTTCCCGTGCAATGCGCTGGCGTTCATCCATTACCGCGGCTTTCTGAATCTGTTGAGATATGATTCGGGTCTGGCGGCTGACGGTGCGGCGCAGGAGCGATACCCAGAGGAGGCAGAAGCCGGCCAGCACAAAAACAGATAGCGATAAAGCGACTAACTTTTGTGTGGTCCACCAGGGGGCTTTTTTTAAGATGATGACGTCATCGGCATTTCTGAGTTGAAGAGAAAAATGATCGGCCAATACGCGCCACTGTTCTTCAGGATGCTGTTTCAGTAGGCATATGCCGGTAAGCATCAGTGTTGCCCCGGGCTTTACTGCTGATCCGACGGTATAACGGGCAGGCAGGATGGCTTCGAAGCGATAGTTGCCGGATCGGCACAGCAGGGTGGTCTGCTGCATATTCTGATCAGAAGGGCGCTTGATATCCAGTAGCCGGGCATGAAGAGAAACCAGCTCTGCGTTGTATTTATCGCTGAGCTCCTGCTCGAGTTTCATGGTTTTGGGTTGGGGAGAATCCGTCGATGTCTGTTCAACCTCAAGGGTGCGTGCACGGAAGGCCGGTCCGATCGGCTTCGGCCAGACATAGCCTTCCAGCAGCACCCGGTCTCCAACGCGTACATCAGGATCCGATAAGAGGCTGGCCTGCAGGCTGGCCTGTTCACCGCGAAGGGTAAGCGTGCGGCCGAGGACTGACGTTACGGTTCCATGGATGCGCACCGGATTGTTGTTGTTGAAACCGATGCGCATGAGTTCATGGATGGGGATGATGGCGGTTCCTTTCTCCGGTTTCAGTTGATCGGAAAGAATGAAATCATCCGCCGAATTGACAAAAAAGACGCGCCCGGCAACCTGTCGGTTCTCATTATAAAGCGTGCCGACGACGGCATTGAACGAAACCTGCTGAAGCATTTTGTCGGATAGTTTTTCTTCCGTTTCAGGGGAGTACGGCATCTGCAGGGCATAGCGCAGGTTGTCCTGTTCCAGTTCGATGACAATATTTTCAGTAACGACGATGGTCCGTTTCATGGAAATCAACCGTCCGCTGACCGATACCCAGTCGCAATCAATGACAGTGGAATAGAGTTCTTTTGATGAAAAGGGTCGGGCATTAGGTAACGGTTTTCTGCCCGTGATTTCGATGGTTTCCGCATAAATGGAGGGGGCAAATCCTCCCGGAGTGGAATAGCCCTGAATGCGAACGATTTGCCCCGGAACAATCTTTTGCAGTGTTTTTTTATGCTGAGGCGCATTCACATAGATTCCCTCGCGGCCGTCGAAGAGAAAAAGGCCGTTGCCCATATGATTCCGGGTCACTTGGGCTTCAATGTTCACGGGTTGCTTCCGGGCCGCGGTTTCCGGGCTCAGGTGTTTGATTGCGGAGATGGTCTTAAGCGGGGAGGTCGCATAGGCTATGCCGGCGAAACACACAAATGCGATAATGGCGAAGGTCTTGAGGATTCCCGAAATTGTCAGCGATCTATTCACAGCAACTATATTTGCGGAATGCAAATTCAGATACAAGTTTTCAGATGATGATCCCGCCGTAAAGGATACATCCTTTAGGATACTAGAATTGCGGTTTGACTGAATCTAGTTTGTTCCTTTGCTTGGATCAAATAAGTACAGGACGGACGAGATGAAAAATAAACTAATTTTAGGGCTGTTGTGCGGAGCTGCGCTGGGCGGGGCTTCGCGAGCGAATGTAACTCTGGTCGGCAGTGATATTCCGAACAGGAGCGTGATGGATGGCGATTTTGAGTCCTTTCGCGCAAACTGGCGGTGGCCGGAGCCGTCGTCCGACTGGGTCGTTGAAATCGTAAAAGGCGGTGGAAGGGCCGGTTTTGCAGAGCGGTCTATGATGATAAACGGTCCTCTGGAAGCCACGTTTGAAAGTCGGGTGCTGGATCATACCGCGGTCAAATCGCTGAATAAAGAGGATGTGCTGCACTGGCGTTTTTCATCGAATACGGAATATCCCTGTGACGGCCGGGTTACGTTGGCGTTGGTTTTCGGAGATGATGAACGGGTGGTTGCGTCGCGGGTGAAGGTGCCGAACGGACCGGATGAACCGAAGACCTATGAAGGGTTTTATACGCTGACTGCGGCGGATGCCCGGCAGGGAATGCCCCGGCTGAAATTCACACTGGAATCGACACATGGTATTATTGTGTATGTTCACTGGGTGGATCTGAAACTCCTGAAATCCGAACCTGTTCAATTGGCGGCCAATGCGGTTGCAGAAGGGATTGAACTGTCGTGGAACCGCCCGGTTTTTTCTTCCGGTGTTACGATATACCGAAGCGAAAATGAACGGGCCGGATTTACGAAAGTCGCTGAAGATATTGAAGGTACGCACTGGACCGATTCCTCGATTATCAACGGCAGGGAATATTTTTATGTGCTGAAACGGGGAGATGCCGTTGCGGAGATTTCCAGTGTTCGGAAAATAGATTCAGTTCCCCCCGCCGCCCCCTTAGATCTTAAGGCTTTTGGTGAAGACTGGGTGGTGAACCTGTATTGGAAAACGAACGATCGTGATATTGCTTTTTACCGGGTTTATCGTGATACCGGCGATGGGCTGCAGTGTATTGCGCAGCATGTCGGAGGGGAACATTTTGAAGATATGCTGCCGGAGAAGGGCGCTGAAAACCGTTATGCAGTGAAAGCGGTGGATCACAGTGGTAATGAAGGTCCGTTCTCAGGAATTGTTTCGGCACATGTTAAAGCTGTCCGGGGCGCTTCGTTCAGTGATCTGATTCTGAAAATGCCCATTCATAAACAGTTGCGTAATGATGTTTGGGGTGCGGATAATGTGCGTCCGCGCGATCCGGATAACGGAATAGAGGATTCGTTCTGGAGTTACTGGGGCGGCAAGGCGATTGAAGAAAACGGGAAATACCATCTGAATGTGGTGCGCTGGCAGGAA
The DNA here is from genome assembly GCF_034531395.1 of Pontiella agarivorans. NCBI lineage: Bacteria > Pseudomonadati > Kiritimatiellota > Kiritimatiellia > Kiritimatiellales > Pontiellaceae > Pontiella > Pontiella agarivorans. The sequence continues at coordinate 703,461 of NZ_JARVCO010000002.1, forward strand.
GGACATCGTAAAGGGCATTGGGCTTGGCCGGAATCTACTGTGGCCTATGCGGTTTCCGACCATCCGGCAGGGCCGTATGAGGTGGTTCGGGATCGGTCGTATGACTATAAAAAAGGACTGGGTCATAATGCCAATATCATTCCGCTGAATGACGGCACCTATGCGATGTATGCACTGGTTGACTGGAAGCCGACGATCTTTACGTCGGTATCGATGGCCGGTCCCTGGAAACTGCTGGGGGAAATGAAGGTGAATGTTCCTGCAAATTATAAGAACGCCTATCGGCTGCAACGGAATCTTTCCGGCGTTCAGTGTGATGACGGAAGCTTTCTCTTTGTCACTAAGGCGGGTGCGATGATTCGCAGTACGCAGGGCATTCTGGGTCCTTATGATGTGGTAAGCGGGATTACGCAGGAGAATGAGACGATTCCTCAGAAATATCGGCATTCAAATTATGAAGATCCGACCATGTGGTATGACGGGGTGCAGTATCATATGATGATTAATGCCTTCCTGGATTACCGTGCTGTCTATCTGCGCTCGCCGGACGGGATTCACTGGAAGTATGAAGACGGCCTGGCTTATACGCCGACCTGTACGGTCTATGAAGATGGAACCCGCACATTCTGGTATAAAGTGGAACGGCCGAATGTGATTCAGGATGAATATGGCCGGGCCACTCACCTCCAATTGGCGGCAATCGATGTGCCGAAAGCGGATGATTACGGAAACGACCGCCATAGCTCAAAGCATCTGATTATTCCGCTGACGGTTTATAAACGTTTGACGATGCTGAATAAAGAGCCGGTAAACGCAGAAACAAAAGAGGTTCGTGTGCTGATGCATTCTGAAGAAGGCTTCGATGCCAGGACCGACCTCGATTTTAAATCGCTTCGCTTCGGAGCTTCGGAAGCGGTTAATTTCGGGGGCGGAGCAAAATTGAAACGAACGCTGAAACATAAAGACGGGCTGATACTGATCTTCGGGGAAGGTAATGAAATCAGCGATAAAAACTTTGTTGGAAAACTGATTGGTCAAACCAAAGAAAGCAAGCTGGTCGTCGGCTATTCGAAGCTGGTTTCGGAATAGCTGTAAATAAAATGGTAATGGTTATGAGGTTTTTCGGGGCTCTTATCGGTGTGCTGATCAGTAGTTCGGCGAGGGCGAATTTGGAGTGGCTGGACGAGTTTAATGTGGTGTGGGACTCGCAGAGTGCAAATTCGGGCGAGTCGATGCCGTGTGGCGGCGGGGATATCGGGCTTAATGTCTGGGTGGAGGATGGCGATCTGCTTTTTTATATTGAGCGCAGTGGCAATATTGATGAAAACGATCAGTTGCTGAAAACCGGCAGGGTTCGGATTCAGATGGAGCCGAATCCTTTTTCCGCTGACGGGAAAGATCTTTCATTCAGACAGGAGCTGGATCTGAAAACGGGCAGTGTACTGATTACCGGCAGGTCGGATGAGAACAACGCGGATATCCGGGTATGGGTGGAGGTGTGTCGCCCGGTCGTTCATGTCGAGCTGGATACGGAAAAGAAGTCTGAAATCACGGCATCGTTTGAGTCGTGGCGGAATCAGAAACAGCTCATTCCGAAAGGAGACGGGCGGGATTATAATCGCTGGGCGATGTATGGATACTGTACGTATAACGGTGACGTATTCTCCTATCCGGATCAGGTGGATTTTGCTGAGGGCGGGGTATTGTTTTTTCATCAGAACTGCGGTGATGATCTGATTGAAAAAGAAATTGCACTTCAGCGTCTGGACGGGGTTATCGATCAGATGTATCTGCCGACGAAGAACCGTATTTTCGGCGGGGTGATGCTGGGGAATAATCTGGCTTCATCAGATGTTACGGGCGGGAGCTATGTCTTTACGCCTTATAAGGCGTGGAATCTGAAGAGTGTCAAGCCGGTGAGGCAGCATCATATCCGGTTAGTTCTGCATACCGAACAGACTGAACATCGGGACAAATGGATGGCCGGTCTCCGGAAAAGCACGGCGGAGGTTTCCGGGGTCTGGGAGAGGAATGTTCAGTGGTGGAGGGATTTCTGGAACCGGAGTCATATCATCATTAATAAGGGCCGGGGAGCGGATGATAAGGGCTGGCAGGTCGGGCGGAATTATCAGCTGATGCGCTATATGCTGGCGAGTAATGCCTTCGGCGAATTTCCAATACATTTCAATGGCGGTCTTTTCATCTATGACCATTTTTATGTGGATGGGAAGCGGGGGATGAATCCCGCATTCTATAATGCGGATTACCGGAAGTGGGGGGCGTGGACAGGAATGAACCAGCGGCTGGTTCACTGGCCTATGCTTAAAAGCGGTGATTTTGAAATGATGCTCCCTCAGTTCGAATACTATCGGAAAAACCTGCGTAATGCCCAGTTGCGCAATGAGGTGTCGTTCGGCATTAAAGGGTGTTCTTTTGCGGAACAGATCAATAGTGCAGGACTGCCGAACGGCTATCACTACGGTTGGGAGCCGCCGTTCGGTACGCGCAATCCGGAGCATGAGGTCGGTATGCAGTATCATCACACGCACTATTTTCATACCCAGCTGGAGTTCGCTTTCATGATGCATGAATGGTACCGGTTCACCGGTGCGGATATTTCGCCCTATATTCCGTTTATGAAAGATGCGGTTATTTTTCATTTTGAATATCACAGAATGCTGCAGCGCCGCCGGACCGGCCGGGACTGGGATGAAAACGGCAGGTTGGTCATGAAAGGGATGCAGGCTACTGAAACCTATAAGACGGGAACGAATCCGATTCTGGAAGCGGCCGCATTGCGGAAAAATCTGGAGGCTCTTTTTGCGCTGCCCGATAAATGGGTCAGCAAAAAGGAGAAAGAGCTGTTTCGGGATTGGGCCGCCCGCGTTCCTGAGTTGAATTTCCGCATGCGCAACGGGCATCGGACGCTCTCACCGCTTCTGGAGGAGAAGCCGTCGAGTCGGTTGTGCAACCGGGAGCTTGCTCAGCTTTATCCGGTTTTTCCGTATGGGATCTATGCGCTGGGGTTGCCTGGTTTGGATACTGCTGTTTATACATGGAAATATGGGCTGGATCCTGCGGGGGATACCTATCTGGGGAAAGAGTTCGGTATAAACGGCTATCCTCAGCGAGAGGCGTGGTGGGGCTGGGGGCAGCAGGTGCCTATGCTGGCCCGTATGGGCCTGAGTCATGAGTCAAAAGAGTATATCGTGAAAAAAATGAGTGATGCAATGGGAGATCCTCGCTCCGGCAACTTTAAAGCACGGTTTCCTGCCTTTTGGGGACCGGGCTATGGTTGCATGCCCTCGATGGAATGGGGGGGCGTCGGGATGGTTGGTCTGCAGGAGATGTGTCTGCAGACGATTGCCAAAGACGGCCGGGAGATCCGGATGCTGCCCGCCTGGCCTGCAGATTGGGATGTGGATTTTAAGCTGCATGCGCCGGGCCGAACGATCGTTGAATGCGTGTTTTCAGATGGTGCTCTGCAGTGGCAGCAGGTAACGCCTTTATTGCGCCAGGCTGATGTTGTTATCGGACAGTAGCTTTTTCCGGTTTTCGAAATTTACGATTCGCAATTTCCGGAATTCGGTTCCGTCGGCTTCTGCGGTTCTTCCGGCTGGTTTGGTCTGGGTTCGCGATCGCGATAGGCTGCGGGAGCGAGGCCCATTCTTTTTTTAAATGCTTTTGAAAAATGAAAACGATCATTGAAACCGGTGTGCTCGGCGATCAGATCGATCGGTATGGTATCGCGCGTCAGCAGATCGCACGCCCAGGCGATGCGGGAATCCATGAGCCAGGCATAGGGTGTTGATCCGGTCTCTTTTTTAAACAGCCGGATGAAGGCCCCTTTGCTGAGGCCGACTTTTTCTGCGACATATTCCAGATCGATCCGCTGGCGAATGTGATCGCAGAAAAATTTCATGGCTTCCTCAATACGTTCATCCAGCGTTTCGGATTGTATATCTTTTTCAGGAATCCGGGTCAGGCAGATCGCTGTAAGCGCTGTGGCATACATGGCACCGCTCGCCGTTAGAAATCGGGGATAGGGTCGGGTTTCACGCAGCGTTTGCTTCAGCAGTTTCAGGAGCAGATCATTCAATGGTACGGCATAAATCCGGGTTGCTGCACGGTCGTACGGTTCCGAGGCATGGAAATGAATGCCGAGCTGTTTCGGATTGTTTTCTGACATAGCCCGGAAGGAAAGTCGCGGCGGTGAAAGATAGATCCGGTCCGGTGACATATCGACTTTTTCATGACGGGTAATCACCCGGGCTCCGGGAGTTTCATTATAGAACAATCTCCACGTAGTACCGTAATAAGTGGTTCCATCCCAATAAGGGGCAATATGCTGATATACGCCGTAATGGAGAGTGATCTGAGTATTCATAGGTTCCGTTAATGTACACCGGAATCGATGAAATGTAATCTGAATGTTTATATTTTACATATATGTGAGCGTTTTATACATAGCGTGATCCGGCCGTGACGCACATATTTTATACCTCTAACAGAAGGAAGGTTGATATGAAACGAAGGATCACAGCCGTTATGCTTGTTGCGGTTTCGGCGCTGCAGGTTTCGGCGCTGCAGGTTACGGCGGAAATTACGTATGAAGCAACGTTTGAATCGCTGGACCGGCATCAGACTCCCGAATGGTTTAAAGATGCTAAATTCGGTATTTACACGCACTGGACCCCGACGACAGTAGGGAATGAGATTGCGGGAGTCGGCTGGTATCCGTTCTACATGTATGCCGATGTGACGATCAACCGGCACCCGCCGATGATGGGGCATCCGTCAGAAACCAACGAAGGACCGCACTGGGCTTATACCGAACATGTGAAACGGTTCGGTGAACCGAAGGATTTCGGATGGAAAGATCTGTTGAAAACCTTTCAGCCTAAATCGTTCGATGCCGCCGAATGGGCGGATCTTTTTCAGGAAGCCGGTGCACGGTTTGCCGGGCCGGTGGCCATTCATCATGACGGTTACGCGATGTGGGACAGCGAAGTCACCCGCTGGAACGCGAAGACGCAGGCCGGGTTTGACCCGTCGAAAGATCTGGAACGGGAAATCCGAAAACGCGGGATGAAGTTCATTGCCTCTTTTCATCACAGCCATACCTGGCGTTACTTTGTTCCGTCCTACCGGCATGACGGAACCGATCCGGCCTATGTGGATCTCTACAATGAGCCGCACAGCTATGGTGATCCGCTTTCTCCGCGTTTTAAAAAATGGTGGCGGGGGCTGCTGGACGAATATATCGAAAAATATGATCCCGACATGATCTGGATGGATATGGGAACACGCGATATTCCGAATGATCTGATGTATCCGTTTCTGTCTGATTACTACAACCACGGCGAAAAATCCGGTAAAGAGGTGGCAACTACGGTGAAGAGCTATTCGCCCTATCTGCCCGGTGCCATCGTTGATTATGAAAAGGGCCGCGTGAAAGACCTTGAACCGAAGCCCTGGCTGACGGATGACACGGTTGCGCCGGGCTGGTTCCATTCCAGCCGTCCCGGAGTGAAAACCGCTAATGATGTGATCGATATTCTGGCGGATATTGTCAGTAAAAACGGTTGTCTGCTGTTGAATGTGGGGCCGACCTCCGACGGGGTTATTCCGGAATCTGAAAAGAAGATTCTACGCACGGTCGGTGCCTGGTTGAAGGTGAATGGAGAGGCCATCTATAACACCCGTCCGTGGCATACGGCCGGAGAGGGTCCGACAGTGATTGAGCAATCGGGCGGGTTCCTGAAAAAACTGCATTATACAGCGGAGGATGTCCGGTACACGTGTTCCAAAGATGGGAAAATTGTTTACGCCATTGTGCTGGATCGGCCCGACCGGCAGCTGTTGCTGAAATCGGTATCTTTGGAAGATTCCATTTCGACGGTTTCGCTGCTGGGATCCTCGGAAAACATAGAATGGGAGCAAACGGCGAAAGGGTTGCGGATCGAGGTCCCCCAATCATTGCACGAAGCACATGCCTATGTTTTTGAGTTGAAGCAATAAAAATGATTTTCCGCCCCGGACTCTCGGCACACGATGCGGTGCTGAAGGCGCGGGACAGTAAACGCGGGTGATCAAATCGACAGACGGCGTGGTTTACGCAGATTATTCCGTCTGGGAGCATACAGGCATAGCTGTTTGGATAAACGGCTATGCCTGTTTTATTGAAGCAGGCCATTTTCATAGCCTTTTAGTCAGGTCTTTTTTATTCCAAAAAAGGGAAGAGTGAACGTTACCTTTTTCAAGATGTGAAATATTCATTATTCAGGAGAGGACGTATGAACAACACAGGGATCATGGGGGCTGCATTTTTACTGACTGCGGTCGCGGGGGCAGCCGAGATTGGTGCTCTCGATAAACCGAATATTATTGTCTATTTTTCCGACGATATCAGCGCACGCGAAGTTCCAATCTATGGAAGTTCGGTCTGGACGGATCCTTTGCGAGAAACCACTTCGGATCCAACGTTGCGCGCAAAAATGCCGGTATTGGATCAATTGGCGACAGAAGGCTGCTGGATTAAAACCGCCTGGGCGGGATGCGTCTGCAATCCGAGCCGCGCCATGATGATGAGCGGTCGCTATGGCTATCAGACCAAATGGTGGAACAATAAAGACAAGGGCTGGGGCCCGGATGAAAATGGAAAACTGGGTACCTGGCCGGTTTACATGAGTTCTCCGTTGTTGCTGGGTCATGTTGCGAAACAGGCCGGTTATGGGACTTACTGGGCCGGCAAAACCCAGATGGCCGGAAGCTGGGCACGGCATGGTTTTGATGAGGGATGTTTCACGCCGGGCAATCTGGAACAGCGGGATAATCCGTTTACTGACTTTAAGCATGAATACAAAAAGGTCGACGGCAAACGTCAGCTGGTCTGTCTGGATACCGGAAAAGTCTGCGATACCTATCTGCAGCACAGTTGGTACTGGTATCCGCATGTGAAACTGATGAATGACCCCAGTGCGCCGGGTAAAATTGTCTGGTGGCCGAATACGCCGGAGTCGATTAAAGATTTTGGACTGCATACCTATGGTCCGGACGTGGAAATTCAATTTGCGATGAATTTCATGGAACGCAAACATGCCGAAGGAAAACCGTTCTTCATCTATCATACCACTCATCTCGGTCATGCGGCCTGGGATTGGTTCGATCCGCAAGGAAAAGGACAGAGCTGGCCCGGCACACCGATCGTTTCCTGGGACGGCAAAAAATATACGCGGCGGGAACCGAAGATCACCGGGGACAAAGGAAAATACGATACCCACGGAACGGTCACCGAATCGGGCATGCATAGTCATCTGAATTATATCGACTACCAGCTTTGGCAGTACCGTGAAAAGCTGGAGCAGATGGGCGTGGCGGATAATACCGTGATTATTTTCGCCGCGGATAACGGCAGTGCAGGCTACGGCAAAAACAGCGGCGAAAAACAGAAGGGATGCCACGTTCCATTTGTGATTTATGCGCCGGGAATGACTAAACACGGGGAACAGGATGTGCTGGCGAGCGTGGTGGATGTTTTGCCGACGATTGCTGATCTAACCGGCGTTGAACTTCCGGAGGATTATATCGTGGATGGAGAAAGTCTGATTCCGTTTATCTTTACGGATAAACCGGAGCATCGCGACTGGATCTATTCTCAGCGGGGTCCGGAACAATTGATTCGCGGAAAAAGAGTGCTGAAAGACGGACGGGATGAATGGTTCGATGTTTCCTCCGATCCGGATGACCTCATCAGTTTTGAAAAAATCGAAAACTGGGGCGGCGTTTCTGAAGCCCATCGTGAGGAATATGAAAAGCTGCGGGAAATTCTCCCGACCTATGATCTCTATTACGATGCATATAATGCACCGGGCGTCGATTATGAGCCGGCTAAACGGCCGCGGTATTCCCGTAAACCGCCGGCAAAAAAAACGAAGGCACCCAAAAAGGATTCCGGAAATAAATCTTCTGCCGGAAATGCCGGCGGTAAAACCTTGGAAGCATTCTGTGCGTACAAAAAAAGGGAAATGGAAAAGAAGGGGAAAGCGTATGATCCGGTAAAGGTTGAAGCGCTTTTCAATACGATCGATGCCAATCGGGACGGGCTGGTAAGCCGGCAGGAAACGCAGACATATTACGCTAAATAGGAACAGAACATGAACATGGTGAAATATTTTATTTTTGCCGCACTTTTTGCGGCCTATTCATCGGCATTCGGTGGCCAGCCATCCAAAACAGATAAACCGAATATTATTCTCTATTTTGCGGATGATATCAGTGCGCGTGAATTTCCAGTCTATGGAAGTTCGGTCTGGACAGCCCCGGATTCGACGAATACATCGGACCCGAAATACCGGGCCCGAACGCCGGTGATTGATAAACTGGCGGAAGAGGGGTGCTGGATTAAAACGGCGTGGGCAGCGACCGTGTGCAACCCGAGCCGAGCCATGATGATGAGCGGCCGCTTTGGCTATATGACTAAATGGTGGAACAATAAAGATCGGGGGAACGGGCCGGACGAAACCGGTAAAGTCCGCGGCACCTGGCCGGTTTATATGAGCTCTCCGCTGCTGATCGGCCATGTGGCGCAGAATGCAGGCTATGGCACGTATTGGGCCGGAAAAACGCAGATGGCCGGGAGTTATGCAAAACACGGGTTTGATGAGGGCTGCTTCACGCCCGGAAATCTGAGCGACCGGGATAATCCTTATGCGGATTTTAAGCATGAATATAAGAACGTCGGTGGAAAACGGGTTCTGATTAATTCGGATACGGGACAGATCTGCGAAACTTACATGCAGCACAGCTGGTATTGGAATCCGCATGTCAAACTGATGAATGATCCGAGTGCTCCGGGAAAAATTGTCTGGTGGCCGAATAGCCCCGAGGCAAAAAAGGACTTCGGCGTCAGTACTTACGGGCCCGATGTGGAACTTGATTTTGCATTGAATTTTCTGGAGCGCCAACATCAGCGGAAAAAGCCGTTTTTCATCTATCACACGACTCACCTCGGTCATGATGCGTTCAACTGGCTCGATCCGGACTACAAGCAATGGGGAAAATGTAAATGGCCCAACGCACCGATAGTGAAATGGGACGGCGAAAAATATATACGGACAGAGCCGCGGATTACCGGCGATGAAGGAAAGTATGATACGCATGGAACCATCACGGAACCGGGTATTCATAACCATATCAATTATATCGACTATCAGGTCTGGCTCTATCAGAAAAAACTGGATGAACTGGGAATTGCGGATAATACGATAATCATCATCTGTGCCGACAACGGTACCAGCGGATACGGAAAAAACAGCGGTGAAAAACAGAAGGGCTGTCACATTCCGATGATTATCTATGCGCCGGGTATGCATAAGCATGGCGAACAGGATGTGCTGATGAGTGTGGCGGATATGCTCCCGACGATTGCGGACCTCGTTGGCTATGAGATTCCGGCCGACTATAAAATTGATGGTGAGAGCCTGGTTCCGTTTCTCTTTACTGATAAGCTGGATCATCGCGATTGGCTGTATACGCAACGTGGACCTGAGCAGCTGATCCGCGGGAAAAAAGTGCTGAAAGACGGATGGGATAAATGGTGGGATGTTTCAGATTATCCCGAGGATCTGATCCGTTTTAATGAGATTAAAAACTGGGGCAAGGTATCTGAAGCGCATCGCGATGAATACGAAGAGCTGCTGGAGATTCTTCCGAAATACGATTTGTATTTTGATGCCTACAACGCGCCGGGTGTGGAGTATGAGCCGAAGAAGCGGCCGAACTATGCCCGTAAATCCAAAGAACAGCGCGTTTACTGAATTTTTAATGACGGAGAAAACAATGAAAAAAATGATGACCACCGCACTTTTCGGGATTCTGGTTTTCCAGGGTGTCGCCAAACCGGCTCAACCGAATGTATTGTGGATTTTAACGGATGATCATCGTTACGATTCGATCCGTGCATTTAATAAAATGCTGACGGGCGAAGAGATGAGTCCGTTAGGTTATGTGGAATCGCCGCAGACGGACCGGCTGGCCGAAATGGGCACGACCTTTATCAATACCTACTGCCAGGCGCAGGGATGCGCGCCGTCGCGGGCTTCGATGCATTACGGCCGTTATCCGTTCCGTTCCGGAGTGTATGAATTTGAATATCATAATAATAGTGCGGAACATTGGAAGCCGTCGCTGCCGGAACAGATGGCCAGGCTGGGTTATCAGACCTTTCACGTTGGAAAACTGGGCGTACGCCAGAAAACCCTGTCAGGAAAAGGTGCCGGGAAAGCATCGCTTTATCAGCAGGATGTTGATTTTAAAAAAATGGCTAAAGACGGTATGACGGGCTGGGGCAAAGACTGGTTCTTTGAGCTGAAGGGTGAACGTCTGAAGCCGCCGATTAAAAATGTCCGTTTTTTTGTGACTCCGGAAGGGGAGTTCGAATACGCCAGCCTTGAACTGGAAAAACGTTTTCCGGAATATGCAGGCTCAGCGGAAGCGACCATGAAAAAATATGATCTGCTGCGGCACTATAACGCAAAAAAACCGAAACAGCCGGACAACGGATCCATTCTGGCCGGAGTGAGTTCACAACCGGCCGGAAAAACGCGCGACGGCTGGTATACCACGGTTTTCGGCGAGTATCTGAAAAATGAAGACAAGATCTTCCTCGTGGGATCGCAGACGGTGAACGGGGTTGATCCGTCGAAGCCGCTGTTCACTCATCTGGGCTATGATTTTCCGCACACCCCGGTGCTTCCGCCTGCGGACTATCGGGCGCGTTTCCGGAAGCATACGTATACGGTTCCGGAAACGAGCCGGGAAGAGTTTGATACGATGCCGAAACAGTTGCAGAAAGCGGTTACAATGGGCGCTTCCGATCATTTTACCGATGAAGAAAAACAGGCGATGATTCAGGATTATTATGCTTTCTGTGCGTATGGTGATTCGCTGGTGGGACAGGCGGTGGATGACTTTATTGCCTACAGTGAGAAACATAAGCAGCCTTGGATGATCGTTTACGTTTGCGGCGACCACGGCTGGAAACTGAATGACCACGGTTCCGTATCCAAATTTACCCCCTGGGATATCGACAGTCATAATCCGATCATTGTGGTTTCGTCCGATAAAAAGAAATTTCCGGCGGGAAAAGTGATTCGGGAGTTTACGGAATTTGTTGATATTGCGCCGACCTGTTTGGCGGCCGGTGGAGCGGATCTGGAAAACGATCAGTTCAATTATCTGGATGGGTATAATCTGGCAGAAGTGACGTCGGGTCAAATTCCGCCCCGCGATTATGTTATCGGCGAGAGCCATGCGGTCACGGGCCCACGTGCCTTTATCCGGACGAAGGAGTATGTATTCTCGATGCAGACCCGGCCGGATAAAAACCGGGGGAAAAATATGGAGTGGGCTCGCTCAGCATCCTGGGAAGAGCTTGATCCGGCACTGTATCACATGATTTCCGACCCGGGTGAACTCAACAATCTGGCCCATAATCCTGAATACAGAGCAATTGCTGAAACGATGCAGAAAAAGCTGTTGAATATTGTGCTGGGCGACAACCGGGTTGAGGTCGATTGGGGCGGTCCTCAGGCCATGGGCACGAAGGTTTACCGAAGTAATTTTGCGCCGGGTGCGGATGATAAAAAACTGAAGCTGTAATGCGGCAGGTTCCAGTGCGTTATAACCGGTCACAAGTGGGCTTTTAGAACCATAGCGGTTCCGACCGAAACAGGTAGTATCTGGAATTTTGCCGGCTGATCGGAAATGCAGAAGTGGCCGGTTAGACGCAGTAACATAATGAGGAAATCATGAAGATCGTAAAAACTGCAGTTCTCACAATGGTCGTGCTGTCATCGTTGTCCGCCGTTGCAGCACGTCAGCCGAATATTCTCTGGGTGCTTACCGATGATCATCGGTACGACTCGATCCGGGCGTTTAATAAAATGATCACCGGAGAGGAAAAGAGTGCGCTCGGTTATGTCGAATCGCCCAATACCGATAAACTGGCCGAAATGGGTACGACCTTCATTAATACCTACTGCCATGCGCAGGGATGTGCTCCGTCGCGGGCATCGATGCACACCGGGCGTTATCCTTTCCGTTCCGGAATCTATGAATTTGAATGGTTTAATAACAATGTAGAGCATTGGAAACCGTCGTTACCCGAACAGATGGCTGAACTGGGCTATCAGACTTTTCATGTAGGTAAACTGGGATTCCGGATTCGTTCCACCTATCCGAACGGGCGTTTCGGTACGTATCAGGTCTATGAACAGGATATCAGTTTCCATAAAATGTTTGATGAAGGCTTTACCGACTGGAGTAAAGGCATTGTAACGGAAGTGAACGGCATAAAACTGGAGGAGCCGCTCCACTGCGACTGGTTGCGCACGCCGGAAGGTTCCTGGGACTATACCGGTTATGCACTGAATAAAATTCCGGGGCTTGAAAATCACAGCCGCATGATCGATGAAAAGTATGACATTCTGCGTAAATACAGTTCGCCGGATCAGCAGCAGCACGGCTACGGCGAAATCATCGGCGGCGTTTGTCCGGTACCGGCCGGCGATAGCCGCGATGGCCGTTACACGACGGAACTGATTAAGTTTCTGAAAAATCCGAATGAAAAGCTGGAGATCGGTTCGCAGACCTACACCGGGGTTGATCCCGACAAGCCGTTGTTTGCCAATATCGGGTATGATTTTCCGCATACCCCGGTGCTGCCGCCTAAATCGTTTCGTGACCGTTTTGCAAAAAAGACATACACGATTCCGGAAGTAGACAAAGATGAGTTCGGCAAACTGCCGCCGCAGCTGCAGGGATTGATCAAAAAGGCGGCGTCCGATCACTATTCCGATGAAGATAAACAGCAGATGGTTCAGGATTACTATGCGTTCTGCGCCTACGGCGATCATCTGATCGGTCAGGCCGTTGAGGCTTTTGTGAAATATTCAAAAAAACAGAAACAGCCCTGGATGATTATCTATGTCTGCGGCGACCATGGCTGGCGCCTGAATGAACATGGTTCGATTTATAAATTTGCTCCATGGAAAACCGATGCGCTCGATCCCATCATTGTGGTCTCTTCGGATAAACAAAAATTTCCGGCCGGAAAAGTGGTTACCGACCTGACCGAATTTGTCGATATTGCTCCGACCTGCATGGCGGCCGGCGGTGCTGATCTGGTGAAGAAGGAATATGACTATCTTGACGGCTTTGATCTCGCGCAGGTAACGGCCGGAAAGGTGGAGCGAGATTACATCATCGGCGAAAGCCATGCAGTAACGGGTCCGCGTGCGACGATGCGTACGAAACAGTATATGTTTTCCATTAAATCCCGCCCGAAAAATAGAATGGGCGGAAAGGATATGAAATGGGCAATGAAGGCTTCGTATAAAGAGCTGGAGCCGGTGCTGTATGACCTGAACCGCGACCCCGATGAATTGAACAATCTGGCGTTTAATCCCGAATACCAGGGCATTGCCATGAAAATGAAAGAAAAACTGCTTAACATTGTTATTGGCGATAATCGCGTTGAAGTGAATTGGAATTCGAACGGCGACGGCACTGAAATTTTCCGCAGCAATTTCGCTCCGGATGCCGATGATAGAAAACTGAACCTTTAAAATCCACCCCCAGGAAACGATCCATGAAAAAAACTGCTCTGATTTTATCGCTCACCGTTGCATCGGTTTTTGCGGCGGATAAACCGAACGTCGTCTTTATTCTGGCCGATGATCTCGGGTTGGGGGATATAAGTTTTTATGCAAAACATATCACCCAAACCAAACCGTTTACGGAAACGCCGAATATCGATGCGCTGGCTGAACAGGGACTCTGGTTTACCGATGGGCATTCCGCAACGGCGCTGTGTGCGCCGACGCGGTATGCGGTGATGAGCGGGAATAACAATTACCGCTGTTATTCGCCGGGCGGGATCTGGAGCACATTTGCGCCGACCGGGTTCAAGCCGGGTGAAGTCACGCTGGGTTCCGTAATGCGCGATGCCGGATATTATACCGGGATGATCGGAAAGTGGCATCTGGGCGGCGATTTTTATGTGCCGGGGACCCAAACCATTTACCGGGGGGCGAAATCGGGCGATATTCTGGACAAGGTGGATGTTTCGCAGTGGGCCGGAAGCGGACCGCGATACTGTGGATTTGAATATGACTTTATTACGCCCTGCGGCATTCAGGGGCCGATGTATCTGCTGTATGAAAATGAAAAGTGGTATCCGTGGGCCGAGGGATCGGAGCTGGTGTTTTTTAATAAGGAAAATGCCATTAATCCGAAAGATGTAACGGACAAAGGTCCGGGGCCCGGTGATTCGAAGTGGGATGCGCGTGAACTGGGTAAAAAGCTTTCCGCCAAAGCAGTGGAATTCATTAAAACCGGTGCGGAAAAAGACGAGCCTTTCTTTTTATATTACTGCTCGCCCATGGTTCATCTGCCGCATGTGCCGACCGACGAATTTGACGGACAGAAAGTGAAAGGAAGCAATGTATCGCCGCATCTGGATGTGTTGACCGACCTTGACCTGCAGGTGAAGCGTATTGTGGATGCGCTTAAAGCTGTCGGTGAATTTGAGAATACGCTCATTGTTTTTTCATCGGATAACGGCGGGCTGAAAGACGGGACGGCGACTAAAGCGATCGGTTATCAGCCGGGCGGAGAATGGAACGGCTCAAAAAATTCACCGTTTGAAGGTGGACACCGGGTTCCCACGTTCGTGATGTGGCCGGGTAAAGTAAAGGCGGGGGTATCCGACGAACTGGTATCGAATCAGGATTTTGTGGCCACCTTTGCGGCATTGGTCGGTACTGAAATCCCCAAAGGGCAGGCACAGGATTCCAATAATATTCTGCCGCTGCTGACCGGAGACGGAGTTTACATGTCCCGGGAATATTTTGTGAATCAGGCGGGAGCCAATCAGGAGCTGATGTATCGAAAGATGCCGTGGAAGCTGATCATTCAAAGTAATTTCAAGCGGACAAAATATGAGATTAAGTCGCTCTATAACCTAAGGGATGATCCTCAGGAAAAAAATGATCTGGTGAACAATCCGGAGTACAGATTGACTGCTGAAAAAATGTTCAGGGAATATATGAAGATTATCGAGTCCGGTATGCCGACCGCTCCGGGCCGTAATTGAGAATTATACGCACGAACCCCCGGAAGAAAATGGGGCTCCGGCTGACTCCCGCAGGAAAAAGATCTTTTCTCCAGAGTCACGCGCCGGAGCCGGAATCAGATCAGACCTTTTCGAATGGCTGTGGCGATTGCCGCGGCGATATTGGGAACCTGCAGTTTACTGTAAATTCTTTCGGTATATTGTGCGACGGTCCGATAGCTCACGCCCATCTGCTCAGCGACCTCTTTTTTGACATAGCCCATGGCCATCAGCTTTAATGCCTGGCTTTCGCGTTCGCTTAGCATTCTGTTTTCACTGTCATCTTCAGCGGTTAAGGTGTGAAGCAGCAGTCCGGATAGCCGCTGGTCAATAATGTATCCGCCATCGTGTACATCATAAATGGCACTGCGAATGTCGGAAATGGCTGAGCTTTTTAGAATATATCCATGAACGCCCAGACGGATGGCTTCCAGCGTTGTGAGATAGTCATCATTCTGGGTCAGAATCAGTATTTTTGTATCCGGCAGGGCATTCTGTATGGAAGGAACGAGGGTAAGTCCGTTTTTTCCGGGAAGATGGAGGTCCAGCAGAATGAGATCGGTTGTCTCTATTTCCTTCCTGGTCAGGTATTCCGCAAATAATTCCGCGCTATTGAACAGATGCCTGAATTTCATACCGGGTGTGCAGTCAATCACCTGTTGAAGGGATTTTGCATAGGCCTGATTATCTTCAATAATTGTTATCTGTACGGGTTCGTTCACGTCATCTTCCATCGGGTTAGTGTTAGTGAAACCGTGGTTCCTATGTTTTTTCCGGTTTGAACATCAAGTTCTGCATGCAGTCTTTTGGCCCGGTTTTCGAGATGGTGCAGAGAAACGGGTGCGGCGGAAATGCCGCAGCCGTTATCTGATATAGTGAGGCGGGGACAGGGGCCCGCACTTTTCAATATGATTTCAACCTGGGTGGCTCCTGAGTGTTTGATGATGTTGTTCAGAGTTTCTTTTATGAAAAACATCAGGTCCCACTTTGCGGAGGGAGGCAGTTGGTTGAGAAAACATGTTTCGTCGATATCAAATAGACAGGTCCTTTCGCCGAGGATTCTGAGTGCCGTATTTTTAATATGCTCCGTAAGGTCCGCTGCGGTTTCTCGATTTTCCAGAAGGCGGACAAACTGGCGCGTTTCGGCGGCCGTGATACGTGCGGTGTTCAGTGTGTCTCCGAGCAGTTCTTTGATCCGGGGCGGAGCGTCCGGAAGAGATTCGGTAATTAATTCTGTGGATTGAGCAATGCTGCTGAGGTTGGCACCGACTTCATCGTGCAGATCTTCAGCAATCTGATCTCTTATTTTCATCCAGCGTTTCTGCGCAATTAAGCGCACCAGCCAGATCATTAAGACGAGAAAAATAATCAGAAATAATGTGGCAATCGCCAGATACTGAATCCGGCGTTTGTCCTGACCGCGTGCAAAATCGAGCTGCGATTCCAGTGCTGCGAGTTTGCGCTGCAGAATCATACGTTGCCTGAACAGCTCTACCCAGTCCCGGAGCGGAAGAATATGACCGTCATTGCTGTCACCATCGGTAAGATATACGGGGTCGGCTATATAATTTCTTGCCTGCTCACTCGGACTTGGATTTTTCACTTCAACGCTTAATGGTAATCCACGGGTAATGACTTCGCCTTGAGAGCAGAGTTCGATTTCGGCTAATGAGATGCGTGTGACATCCGATAATCTGAAATCCGGAAGGGGCTCGGATAGGGATATTCTGAAGTATCGGCCGGTGACGGGGCCGATTCGTTTTTCAAAAGGCGTGGAGCCCGGACGGGGTAATTCGGGGCCGCTTTGGTAGATGATTTCGGGGGCCGAATCATCGGGAGAAATCAGTTTTTCAAGACGGATGTTTCGTGGAAAACTGGTTCCGTCAACCGTGGGGGGTTGAATGAAGATACTGAAACGAATCGGCCAGATGCGGAATTCATCGATTGTTTTTTCTGTTTTGAGGTCAACGGTAAGCACAAGCTCTTCAGCATAGGCATGGAAAAAAGATTCTGCTTGAAATTCATGCTGGTCCAAATGGGAGAAGAACATAAATCCGTCGGTAAGGCATTCCGGGGCCCAGGACTTTCCGAACCGGAAGATGTCGGGGGCATTGACGGTTGCATTCAATGCGATGTTCTGTTGGCCGGAAAAAACCAGTATTTCATTTAACGCAATCATTCTGGAGAGCTGCCTGAGCCGGTTGTTTATGGAAAGTTCATAGGCCGTGTAGCGCAGTCCTGTACACCGGTTGGTTTCCTGTGGATAGAAAAGCTGGGGTTCAATTCCTTCAAGGTGATAAGCCGATTTTCTGTGATCGGCAACCCGTTCAGATGTGCCGTCAGCGTGTAGAAGCTCCAGGGTAAATCGTTTAGAAAATCCCGCCGGTTTATGATGTCCCTGTTCATTGATATAGGTAACCGGTATCAGCGCGATTAGATCAACCGGTTTAGTTTCGGCGAAAGTTAACTCAATCACCACCGGAAGCTCGGCTTTTCCGAAATCCAGATAGTGATAACCAATGGTCCATGGTGATGCGCTGTGGCTGGTTATGGGAAGATGTTCAAGCCGATTTTGAATATCGGCAATTTTGTGTTCAGTCGCAGAGACGGCCGAATTGATAAAAGCTGTTCCACTCTGGGGAATAAGAATTCCCGACAGCAGGATGAGTATGAGACCGGACCGTCTGGATGGTGAACTAATCATGCGTTTATTCTGCCCTTGGAGGGCATCCCATTAAAGAACAATGTTTTTTAAGGAGATCGGTTTCGGTCAGCAAGACGGACGTTTGGCCGTCTTGTGCCTTTAAGTGGTCCGTGAGAACTTTACAGGACGATACACAGGATCAGCGCGTGTGGTAAGCCGCATGCGGAATATCAATTAATAAAAGGAGACCGTTATAATGAAGAGGCAGCTAATAACAGCCGCGTGGGGGATTGCGCTGGCGTTTTCTGTATCAGCGGAAGCGATTACCTATGAGTTTGCTCAAGTTGAAGGGTTTACCAACGGGGTTCTTTCCGGTCAGGCTGGATGGAGCGGAGAAGCGTATTCAGTGAATACAAATGACAGCGGCTCGATCATGATTGATAATGATCCCGCTCAACAATGGGTTGCAGCTTTTCCGACGGAGTCGTTCGATGCAGAATCGAATAACTGTTTTTTTGTTTCCAATGTCGTTTCCTGGACACAGGTTGAAACGAACGGGGATAATTCGATTTTCAACGTAATTATTAATGATTCAAAAAGTGGAGGAACACCGTGCCGGTTGAGCCTCGAACGCAGAGCAAACTTTCCGCAATATGTACTTAATCTGAAAAGTGATGATGGAAGCAATAATGGGTGGAATTTTTTCCCGGAGAACCTGTTTGGAGTTAACGGTTCAGCGGATCCTGACAGTGATGAAATCGGCTTCGGTTTTTCGCTGACCAAGGGACGAGTTCAGAATGAGTGGATGTATTCAATTACATTGGAAAACATCACCTCGAATTCAATCCTTTATGCGTTGAGCGGATCGATGACTTCGACTTCGAATCTATACGATTCCGCAGTACTCTATGCCGGCATCTCTTCAGGGATCAGCTCGGAAATAAATGGTACGTCAAACCGTGTGATCAAGTCTTTTTCAATGGATCAGTCCTATATCAACTATGACATTATTTTTGATATCGACTTTCAGGATATGCTGGGGCCGATATGGAATCAGTATCATACCGCCCCTTTACGCGCTTGGGTTTATGGCCATATTACCACCAATGGTAACGGTGTTGCGGATCCGTCAGATCGGTATCTCGAACATCGCCCCGGTTTTTCAACGAACAATGCGGCATGGGCCGGAGACCGAGATCAGGTTCGTCGGGGTATGCTGTTCACCAATTCGATTCCGGAAATGGATATATCCGATATGTATGAGTTCAGTATGGATTATCGAATGTTCGCAGAAAACAGTGTGACCGATCAGAAGTTCGTGGATGTCATTTTAACCACGAATAATTATACCGGAAATTGGGGGACACCCAGTTCCGAACAGTGTTTCGGTCAGGGAGCGGAAGGTCTGGATCCAGCCATTGGCGCCTATCAGCTCGGCTTCCGTCTGGAACAGGATAACTGGACCGGTGTCGGGGGAGCCTGGCCGGATGGGGGGATGAAGATCCGCCTGAATCCGGTTAATGCAGAAGCACATGCCGGGGTTATCAACCTGAATGACCTCGGTATTACAAATATTACCGATGTGGCGGGGGATTCGGAAAGTGACACGTTGCACCTCAGGTATGTAGCGGAAAAAACAACGAACGTTAATGTCTGGGCGTGCAGTCTCACCGTTTCCAATCCGGTGAACCAGCTGTCATGGACTTTTTCGGAAGATCTGACTAATGCCATTGTATATGAAGCCGCTGATCTTTACCTTGGGCTGGCATCCCGGGATGGATTTGATGGTATCGCCGGTTATGAACTGGATAATCTCTATAGTCGGATTGTTAACGGAACCTACGTTCCTGTTATTGACTGGAGCTATGCTTTGTGGGCCGATGAAAAAGGGGTGACGGGAACGGCGACCGAAGATGATGATGGCGATGGGCTGAACAATTATGGTGAATATGTATTCGGCGGCGATCCCGTACCGCCAAATGGTTCGGGAGACCAGGGAATATCGCCGGTGTTCAATGTTGAATCAGGAGCATATATTTTCTCCCTGGTGGGGGATGACACGGTTGTTGCACACGTTCTGTCTACCGATAATCTGATCATCGATTCCTGGGAAACCAACGAAACGGTTAGGGTCGCTGAGACCGATGGATTGATGTATGCTTATACCAACCTGAATGGTACAGCGGCAGAGCGGAAATTCCTGAAGGTTGAAGTGGAATAGGATTATTTCCAGTCACTGGAATAAAACGGGCTTGCGTATGCCGGCAAGCCCCGAATAAGGCATCCGCATGGATGCCTTTACAATATGTTTAACGAGGAAATTTATGAAAAAACAGACGTTGATCATCAGTGTTTTTACACTCGTATTTGCTACGCAGGCACAGCAAAAAGGCATACTCAATAATGCCGACAGTCCATATGTGGCTTTTAAAAGTATCGATATCGGGGATTGCCGATGGACGGATGGTTTCTGGGGGGATAAATGGCGCCTGTGTGAAACGGTCATGGTCCCGCACATGGGTGAAATTCTTAAAGGCGATATTGGCCATGGCTACAACAATTTTAAAATCGCTGCCGGCCTGATGGAGGGCGATCACAAAGGCTGGTGGTGGCATGATGGTGACTTTTTTAAATGGATGGAAGCGTCTGTTTATATTTATGGCATCAACCGGGATCAAAAGATTCTCGAGGAGTTGGATGAAATTATTGCGGTGATCGGCAAGGCTCAGCAGGCTGATGGATATCTGTCTACACCGGCTATTATTCGGGATGATATCGATAAATATGAAAACCGTCGTTATCACGAAATGTACAACAGCGGGCATCTTTTCACGACCGCCTGCATTCACTACCGAGTAACCGGTCAGCGGAATCTGCTGGATATTGCGATAAAGCATGCGGATATGCTGTATAGAATCTTTAAACCGGAGCGGCCGGAGGTGGTTCGTTTCGGATTTAACCAGACGCAGATTATGGGATTGGTGGAGCTCTACCGCACGGTCGGTGATGAGCGTTACCTTGAACTGGCGGAAATATTTATCAATCGCCGGGGTAAATATAAGATGGAGGATATTCCAACAACGAAGGGTTATCCCATTGGCGATATGGTGCAGGAGCGTGTTCCGTTGCGAAAGGAAACGGAAGCCGTCGGGCACGCGGTGCTGGCTCTTTATTTTTATGCGGGCGCTGCCGATGTTTATTCGGAAACCGGTGAGCAGGCGCTCATTGATGCATTGGATCGGCTGTGGAACAATGTGACGCAGAAAAAGATGTATGTTACCGGAGCGGTGGGTCAGGCCCATTATGGCCGTTCATCGCGAAAGGATAAGATCGAGGAAGGTTTCATTGATGAATATATGATGCCGAATCTAACGGCTTATAATGAAACCTGTGCCAACATCTGCAATGCGATGTTCAGTTACCGCATGCTCGGGATTCACGGGGAAGCGAAATATGCCGATATCATGGAGCTGGTGATGTATAACAGCGGTATTTCAGGCATCAGCGCTGATGGCACACACTATTATTATTCCAACCCGCTCCGTAAAATTAAAGGAGCCATTAATTATAAGAAGATGGTTACTGAATTTCCGCAGCGACAGCCCTATCTGAAATGTTTCTGTTGTCCGCCCAATCTGGTGCGAACGATTGCTAAATCATCCGCCTGGGCCTATTGCAAAACGGAAAATGGCATAGCGGTAAATCTCTATGGTGGAAATGAACTGAATACGGCATTGCTCGACGGATCCACGATTAAACTCAAACAAGAAACTGCCTATCCATGGGAGGGTACCGTCAATATCACTATTCAGCAGTGCAAAGAAAAAGCATTCAGCATCCTGTTGCGTATTCCGGGATGGGCCGTTGGGACGACGGTCAAGATCAATGGAAAGGCGGTTGATGTTTCGGCCGGCAGCTATGCAACGATTGAACGCGC
The DNA here is from genome assembly GCF_034531395.1 of Pontiella agarivorans. NCBI lineage: Bacteria > Pseudomonadati > Kiritimatiellota > Kiritimatiellia > Kiritimatiellales > Pontiellaceae > Pontiella > Pontiella agarivorans. The sequence goes on from NZ_JARVCO010000002.1 coordinate 725,217, forward strand.
ATGGAAAACCGGAGATGTTATCCGCATAGACATGCCGATGGACGTCCGGTTTGTCGAAGGGCATCCGCGAATCGAAGAGGTGCGCAACCAACTCGCCGTCAAACGCGGACCGGTCATCTATTGTGTTGAATCGCCGGATTTGCCCGAAGGGACTTCCATGCTGGATGTTTATCTGCCGTACAATGGAACGTATAATACGGAATATAAAGCCGATATGCTGGGCGGGTTGACCACCATCAATGGAGAACTGAAAATTCGTAAGGATCATGGCAACGGGCTGTATCACACCGTGCAGAAACCTGAGTGGCAGAAAATTAAGACGCAGTTGATTCCTTATTATGCCTGGAGCAACCGCGGTGACGCCGAAATGAGCGTGTTTCTTCCGGTAATCTGGGAGGACTGATCCAATCCGGTGAAAACGAGAAATCGAAACGGTCTGTAATCAAGAATAACGGGAAACTAAAAATGAAGAACGTACTGAAAATCGGTTTGTTATTATCTTTAACAATTAGCGCAACGGGGGTCTTAGCCGGCGGGAAACAGCCGGTAAAACAGCCCAATATACTTTGGATTATTTCGGAGGACCTTTCTCCTTTTATGGGATGTTACAACGATCCCGTTAATACAGGGCACACACCGAGTATTGATCGGCTGGCTGATTCCGGCGTGCTGTTCACCAGAGCCTTTGCCACAGCACCGGTTTGCTCCGCCAGTCGTTCGGCGTTGATTACAGGAGTCATGCAAACCACGACCGGAACACACAATCACCGGTCGAGCAGGGCAAACGAGGGGGAAGTTGTTCCGGAACCGGTGCGTATCTATCTTCCGGAAGGGATGAAAACGCTGCCGGAGTTAATGCGGGAAGCTGGATACTTCACCTTTAATTCAGGCAAAGACGATTATAATTTTCATTATGACCGTCGTGCATTGTACAGCGTAGGAACCATGGAAGATTATAAGGCGGGAATGAATGGCTGGCAGGGAAACCGTGCGGTTGATTATATTTCCTTCACGGTTGCAAACTGGTCGGACCGGCCGGATAAAAGTCAACCTTGGTTCGGTCAGATGCAGATCAACGGCGGAAAAGTCTGGGATAACCGGTATGTGCGCGAAGGTGAAATGCTTGATGACTATGATGTGGAGCTGCCTCCCTATTTTCCGGATACACCGGCGCATCGCAAAGCCTGGACAACCCATTACAATGCCAACCGCGGGGCGGATGTGCGCGTGCAGCAGATTCTGGATCAGTTGAAGGCAGATGGTGAACTGGACAATACGATTGTCTTTTTCTTTTCCGATCATGGCAGCAATACCTCTTTGCGTCATAAACAGTTCTGCTACGAGGGCGGGATGCATGTGCCGCTGATGATTGCAGGGAATCATCCCTGGTTAAAAGCGGGAACCGTACGCACTGAACTGGTTTCATTGCTGGATGTATCGGCCACGACTATTGCCTTGGGAGGCCTGAATGTACCTGATTATTATGATGGTCAGAATCTGTTCGGCAATGCCTACGAACCGGCGGAATATATTCTGGGAGCACGGGATCGTTGCGACTTTACGATTGATACTATCCGAACGGTTCGTTCTGAAAAGTTCCGTTATATCCGGAACTATCATCCGGAACGCACGATGTCTCAGCCGCAATACCGTGATAAGCAGCCGGTGGTAAAAGATATGCACCGTCTCCATGAAGAAGGCGGACTGACTGCCTATCAGGAAGAACACTGGTTCGGAAGAAGACCGGAGGAAGAGTTGTATGAACTCGCCTCGGATCCTCACCAAACGAACAATCTGGCGGTTTTGCCGGCATATGCGGATATATTGAAGAAGCATCGGTCTGTATTGGAGGATTGGCAGCAACAGCATGGCGATAAAGGGCTGGAACCGGAACCGGCCGTCAGTCTGCAGGGAACCTATGAACTCTGGAAAGATAAACCGGTGTTCAAACATGCAGATGTGAATCCGGAATATAATCAGTTTAGATAAATACGATTAAACGGCCCGGCCGGGAAAAGGGACTGTAGAATGAAAACATGTGGAATGCTTTTTTTTGCTGTATTGATCTTCGGAAGCCTGCAGGTTTCAGCGGATGAACAACTGTTATTTGATTTTTCAGAAGTCGACAGTATTAAAAATGCGGAAGCCAAGGGCGCTTCCTTTTCCCTGGTGACAAACAACGTCGGAACGGCTGTGCGGGTAGATACCGGTTCCGTCAGTAAATGGCCGGGGATGACGTTGTCGCTGGGAGGAGGGCTGGATGCCTCTGCCTATAAAACCGCGACCGCGCAGATCACTAATCAGGGCGATGTCCCGTTAACGGTCTACTGGCGTATCGACAGTGAGAGCCGTGCGGATAATGGGGAGAAGAATCAGAGATCCGCGAGCAAATCCATTGCGCTGGCGGCCGGGGAAACGAAGCGGCTACGGTATCCTTTGTTTCCGCATATTGACTATCCCGGCGTGAATCCTGATGAGTTTTTCGGGATGCAGGGTAAGCCGTTTTCCAACCGGCATGCTCTGTACCTGGAGCACTTGCGATCCTTTACTTTTTATCTTATTCAGGATGGTGTATCGCGGAGTTTTGAAATAGGAAAAATTCAGCTTGAGGATAAGCGGCCCGACGGAAACCGCGGGGTCAAAAAAGCGGTTATTCCCAAGAAAATGTTTCCGTTGATCGATGAGTTCGGTCAGTTTAAGCATGCGGACTGGCCGGGAAAAACGCATTCACTAAAGCAGTTGAAGCAGGCGCGAATTAAAGAAGATCTTTTTTTGAATAAAGCCGGACGTCCTGCATCCTGGAACCGTTTCGGAGGCTGGAAAGACGGTCCGCGGCTTGACGCAACGGGCTGGTTTCGTACGGAAAAATATGAAGGAAAATGGCATTTTGTAGATCCCGCAGGAAATCTTTTTTTCTCCCTCGGCATTGATGGCGTAAGTTTTCCTCCGGGTACGATTCTTGATGATCGCGAGCATTGGTTCGAACGTGTTCCTTCGGATTCTCCAAAAACCGCTGAATTCTGGTTCGGCTATAAACCGGGGCTTAAACGTTCACATTGGTATAATCGTGATGTTCGGGCTTTTCGTTTTCATAAGTTCAATGTCAGAAGGAAGTATGGAGAAAATTATGAGGAGGAATTTGCTGAAACCGCCTGCAGAAGACTGCCGGCATGGGGAATCAATACGCTGGGAAACTGGAGCGCACCGGATGTCTACCTGAAAGGTAAGCTGCCTTATGTGGCTTATCTTCGTCCGCAGTCAAAACGGGTGGAGGCATCGCAGGGTCACTGGGGTAAATTCTGCGATGTTTTTGATGAGGATTTTGTGATGAAGCTGGAAAAGCAGCTGTCGAGGTATCCAATTGCCGAAACCATAGATGATCCGATGTGCATCGGTTATTTTGTGGATAACGAACTCAGTTTCGGCGACACGGTTTCTCTTGCGCTGGCCTCCCTTTGTTCGCCGGCGGATCAGAAATCGAAACAGGTTTTTATTGCGGATCTTCAAAAAAAATATGGGGACATTGAAGCATTGAATTCGGTCTGGAAGTCTGAGCATGCCTCATGGAATGAGCTTCTCGATTATACCGAAGCGCCTGATCTGGACGCGGCGCGTGCGGATCTGGAAGCCTTCTACACAAAATTTGTCCGCACCTATTTCAAAACTGTGCATGATGTTTTGGAGGAGTTTGCGCCGAATCATCTTTATCTGGGCTGTCGTCATGGATCTCATGCGGCGATTAATGATGTCGTCATGCAGGCCAATATTGAATACGCCGACGTGGTGAGTTTTAATATTTATGCGCGATATCTTTCTGATAAGGCTTCCCGTCTTGCTCTCGCCGGCAATAAACCGATTCTGATTGGCGAGTTCCATTTCGGTGCGCTGGACCGTGGTATGTTTGACGGCGGTCTGGTTCCTGTTGCGGATCAGATGGAACGGGCTGACGCGTTTTCTCAGTATGTTTTGGACTGCGTCAAACATCCCAACGTGATTGGTTGTCATTGGTTTCAATACGTCAACTCGCCTACAACGGGCCGGGTGTGGGATTTTGAAAATTATCAGATCGGTTTCACAGATGTATGCGATACGCCTTATTCGGAGCTGATCGAAGCCAGTCGCGCAGTGGGTGAGCAGTTATATGGACCATAAAAAAGGGCATGCTTTTCACGGCCTCAGGTGCACTTAAACTACACCAAGACGACCGTTTTTTACAAGACATGACTTCCCGCCGTCCGTACTGTCTTAAACTATAAACTATAGTCATTATATATTCTAAGGAGCGATTATGAAGAACACGGACGGCAGGGGCACTCAATCCAGAAGAAGTTATTTAAAACGTTCAGCTATCGGAGCGGGTGTTACAGTTCTTCCGTCCTACCTGACCGCAGCCCGGAAAGAGGGCGATAAGTTGCCGCCAAGTGAGCGGATCAATCTGGGATGTGTCGGTGTGGGCGGGCGCGGCAGTAATGTTATTCGGAGCCTTGCTGGTAGTGGGGCCCGGCCGGTTGCATTCTGTGATTTGGATTTTGAACTTCCGCGTGCTGTTAAATCGGTGGTGAAGGCCTATCCCGACGTTCCGCGATTTAATGATTTCCGTGTGATGATCGAAACCATGGATAAGGATATTGACGCGGTGAGTGTTGCGATTCCGGATCACTCCCATTATCCGGCGGCCATTCTGGCGATGTCGATGGGTAAACATGTATATGTTGAAAAACCGTTGACGCGTACATTTGAGGAATCTGAAATCCTCATGCGTGCCGAAAAAAAATACGGTGTGGTGACGCAGATGGGTAATCAGGGTCATACGGGTAATGGAATCAACCTGTTCGGCAAAATGGTGGATATGGGACTGTGCGACGGAATCACTCGGATGGCCGCCTGGAAGACGCCGGGGCTCTGGTTTATGAAAAAGAATGAACGTATTTCTCTGCCTCTGGTTAAGGGTACGGTTCCGGCATCGCTGAATACCTACGATCTGTGGTGCGGTCCGCGCAGAAAACTGCCGTATAATGATTTGTATCATCCATTTAATTGGCGGGGATTCTATGAATACGGTATGGGCATGCTTGGGGACTGGGGAGCACATATTGTCGATTTTCCCCATGATAAACTCGATATGGGACTGCCTACCGAAATCAAAGCAATCCATATGGAAGACCATAATAAAGTATTTTATCCGCTGGAATCCTACCTTTCCATGCATTTTCCCGCGCGTGGGAAAAATCGCCCGGCGATTGATATGACCTGGCACGACGGACCGAACTGCTGGCCGGAAGTGCCGAAACAATTCTGGGAAAAAGATCAGAATGGAAAACCGCTGCGGCCGCGCTTGAATGGGGGAGGGACCCTGTTGTACAGCGATGAAGGTGACCTGGCCATTCTGCGGGGAAATCATGCAGATATTCCTCGTCTGATTCCAAGAGATCAGCACATCAGATATTATGATGAGTTAAAAGAAGGCAGCAAAGCGGATAAGGGTTCCGGGAAACATTTTTCTTCCTTTGTTCGGGCTTGTAAGGGCGAGGGGCAGACAAATTCTCCCTTCAGTATTTCGGGTAAATTGTCGCAGGTTCTTGCGCTGGGAACGATCGGGCAATATATGAATACCGAGCTGGAATTTGATCCTGTTAAAAAACAGTTTATCGGAAATGATGAGGCCAACCTGTTGCTTAATCCCCCGGCTCGTGCTGGATGGGAAGAGTTTTATAAGATGGCTTAAGCATGACCTCCTACCGGGCTGAGAAGGCCGGCGCGTATCTTTTATCATGCGCATCGTGAACTGAGAGCGCGCCAGTATACCGCCATGCCCGGTCAGCAGTGTACACTTCTCCTCCTGATGGATACTTCCTGATTATACTCCTGCCGTGGAAAAGGATAACGAATTATAGAACAGGGTGTTGAGGAGAGGGAAAGGGCGCGCCGGTTGATGTTCCGGTATTGTAAAGCAGTCTGAACAATACGAAAAATGAACGGATAAGGACGGGAACGAATATGAAAACAGGTATCGTGTTAATGGCGGCAGCAACATTTTCCTTCGGGGTCATGGCGGAATGTTCTTTTATTCCGATCTTTGATGGGAAGACCATGAATGGATGGCATATTTTAGATGTTGCTCCGGAAGATAAATATTATGCAACGGATGAAAACTTTTTTGCAAAGGATGGTGCCATCCACTGCTTTCAGTCGGAAAGTAAGAAGGGCGGATTGGTGCTGTCGGATGGAAAGTACGATGATTTTGAACTGCTGTTTGAATTTAAAAATGCTTGGGGTTGCGATTCGGGCATCATGATTCGCTGTAACGAAAAAGGGCAGGGCATTCAGATTTTGAATGACTATCTGAAAGACGGTGTTGTCGGCTTTCCTTTCGGGGAAGGAACCGGTGGTTATTTTTCACGGCCCGTTGTTTTGAATATGCATGATGGCAAGGTTATTGGGGAAGATATCTATGATGCGGTTGATAAAGATAACCTTTTGTATTCAATCGATGCCAAGGGCTGGAATGCTCTCTGGAAGCATGGGGACTGGAATCGGATGAAAATTCGTTGTGTTGGCCCTGAGCCCCGGATTGTGACCTGGATCAATGGCGTGAAAATTATGGAAATGGATGGGGCAACCTATAAAGCACGCGGTTTAAAAGATGCAGTAAATATGAATTGGGATGCCAAATCCGCCTGGAACAGGAAGAAGATTCAACAGATTACCGGGGGTAAAGGATCCATTGCTTTTCAGATTCATCAGGGCGGTCGCTGGGCGCAGGGCGAATCGGTGCAGTATCGAAATATCCGGATTAAAGAGCTGAAATAATCAAGCGGGCTTTGACGGGGCGGTCAGAGTTGGCGGCTGGTACGGCCGGTGTTGTTGAAAGGCCGGACGTCGTGGTGATTGCTAGTGATGATCCGGGGTATGCCGACGTCGTTCTTGAGGTGTCCGATAATCAGGGTTGTTAAAATTACAGATTCTCTGTTCGGATTTTCGGAGGAAAATGTCTGATGTTATTTTAAAATAAAAAGAACGTTATGTGCCGGAATAAACAGGGGAAGCGTTCCTGTTATTTAACCATAATCAATGGAAATTTTATGAAAGTACAACAACTGCTAATGAGTACGCTGGTGTATGCGGGAGCCGTTGCGGCGGAATGGGAACCCGTGAAGAATTCAATGTTAACCGTGTGGGGGAAAAAGGTTGATGCATCCAATGTCTGGAACGAATATCCCCGCCCGCAACTTGAGCGAGAAAACTGGGTGAACCTAAATGGAATGTGGCAATACGAGGTGGTTGGTATAGATCACGTTCAGCCGGTTTTTGGAGAGAAGGAGATTTTGGTTCCTTTCGCGCTGGAGGCCCCATTGTCCGGAGTGGGTCGAAAGCTTGGGGTTGATGAAGCCTTGTGGTACCGGCGGGTGTTTGATTATCGCGAAAATAAAAATTCCCGGCTATTACTTCATTTTGAAGCCGTTGATTATAAAAGTGAAATATGGGTTAACGGCACGCGGGTGGGAATGCATGTCGGAGGAAACCTTCCGTTCAGCTTTGATATCAGCAGTCACGTAAAGCCTGGGGAAAACGAGATTGTTCTAAAGGTTGTTGATGCTACAAATCAACGTGGAAAGTATCAGCTGCGCGGTAAACAGGTGCTTCAGAATGGGGGAATAACCTATACGCGGGTTTCAGGAATCTGGCAGACCGTATGGTTGGAAAACGTGCCGGAAAATTATATTGAATCGCTTAAGATCGATACTGAGCTTTCCGGAAATATTTTTATTAAACCCTCAATTATAGGGAAGGGATCGATTCGCACATCGGCCTCTCTTAATGGAAAAAAAGTGGCTGAAGGCGGCGAGATTCTGAATATTCAGAATCCGCAATTCTGGTCCCCGGAATCCCCGGTACTTTACGATCTTAAGATTGAGCTTCTCTCCTCAAACGGGGAGGTTATGGATTGTGTGAAATCATATGCCGGCATCCGTGAAGTGGGCAAACGCATCGATGAAAACGGGAATTGGAGATTAACTCTGAACGGGAATGATATCTTTCATTGGGGACCGCTTGATCAGGGATGGTGGCCGGATGGACTGCTAACGCCTCCTTCAGAAGAAGCTATGCTGTTTGATATGAAGTACCTTAAGGAGGCCGGCTTTAACATGATTCGGAAGCATATCAAGGTAGAGCCCCGTCGATTTTATTATCAGTGTGACAAAATGGGATTTCTCGTTTGGCAGGATCATGTTTCCGGCGGCCAGAGAGCCGGAGCACCCAAAGATGCAACGGAAGATGAGAAAAAAGCAGCGTTGGCAAGAAGTGAGTGGCCGGAGTGGATCCGTCTTCATGATAAGCCGAGCGATGTTGAGCCGGAAAAAGTCTGGCCGGACTGGGCGCATAAACAGTGGATGATTGAACTGAAAGGAATGGTTGATCATCTTTATAACCATCCTTCAATTGTGGTTTGGGTTCCATTCAACGAACGTTGGGGGCAGCACTGTACTATGGAAGTCGGACGATGGATCAGCCAGTATGACCCTACCCGTACGATTAATATTGCCAGCGGTGGAAACTTTTTCCCGATCGGTGATATAGCTGATGAACATGCCTATCCGCATCCGCGATTTCCGCTGGATGATTCCCGTTATAAAAATTATGTAAAAGTCATTGGTGAGTTTGGAGGACATGGCTGGCCTGTTAAGGGGCATCTCTGGAAAGAGCAGAAGAAAAACTTGGGATATGGCGGACTGCCGAAAACCATTGAGGAATTTAAAGAACGGTATCGTAAATCCATAGAGCTTTTAAGTGATCTGAAACGAAAAGGTATTTCGGCGGGAGTCTATACTCAAACTACGGATGTTGAGATAGAGATCAACGGTCTCCTGACCTATGATCGTAAGGTATTGAAAATTCCTGCTGAGGAACTCAGAAAACTGAATGCAATTTTAAATGAATAGAATGGGAGTCCGGTTCTTATAAGAAGCGCGGGTTTATTCCGGTCGTCAGGGTGGGTGTCGTAAAGGTTGGTGAACCTGTTCATAATATAGCCCATTAGACAGGTATTTTTTCAGGCTGAGATCCATCAGTTTATTCGTTCCTTGCTTACAGGTAAACCTATACAGGAGCGATATGAAAAACACGTGGAAACTGATGTTGTGGATGCTGGCACTTGCCGGTTCTGCGGCGGCAAATGAACAGCCGAATATTCTGTGGATCATTACGGATGATCATCGGGCGGATTCGGTTCAGGCCTATAACCGGGCAACGACCGGTAAAAATTACAACCCTCTGGGTTTTGTGATGTCGCCGGAGGCGGATAAACTGGCGGAAGAGGGTGTTCTTTTTACGCGGGCCTATTGTAATTCGCCGGGTTGTGCACCGAGTCGCACATCGATGCATTACGGCATGTATCCGCACCACAGCGGTCACTATGGGTTTGAGACATCGCATCGCGATACCGCATTCAGCAAACCGTTTCTTCCTGAAATGATGGCGGACCTTGGTTATACGACGGCCTCCTTCGGCAAAACGGGGTTTTATGTTTTTAAAAACAGTCCGCGGAAATATGATAAAATCGATTTTTATCAGCATGAAGTCAGTATGCGCCAGATCACCGATAGCGGCCTTTCGGACTGGAGCAAGTACAGCAAATGGGCGGAGGGTAAAAAAGCCGGATCGGGGGTTCGGTGGCGTTTCAAGAACCGGGTGCTTGATTATTATATTCCCGTTGACGGTGAAATGGATGCTGAAAATGCCCGGGTCAGGAAACAAGCCGAAGAAGAGCTGGATATTCTCTATGCCTACAAACGGAATAATGCCGGTCTGATTATCGGCGGGCAGAGTCCGTCCTCCGCTGAAAATACGATGGATGGACACATTGCAGGTTCGATGATTGATTTTCTTCAGCATGCCGGAAAGAAATACAACACGCCTTATGATACGGCTATGGAAGGACCGAATCCGGATAAACCGTTATTTGTTCACCTCGGATTCCATTTTCCTCATACCCCGACCTTGCCGTCGAAAGAGTTTCGTGACCTTTTCATGGCAAAAGAAAAAGAAATTCCGTACCGGGTTCCGGACTTCAGTAAAGAGGAGCTCGAAAAACTGCCGCCGCAGATGCAGCTCTGGTTTGAAAAGACCAACTTTGCGGATATGACCGAAGCGGATAAAAGGCAGTCGATTCGTGACTATTATGCTTTTTGTGCCATGGGCGATCACCTCGTTGGGCAGTCTGTGGAAGCGTTCAAAGCGTACAGCAGAAAACAGGGGCGCGACTGGCTGATTCTGTATGTGATCGGCGACCACGGATGGCATTTGGGTGAGCAGGGCGGAACATCAAAATTTGCACCGTATGATAAATCGAATCACTGTGCGGTTATTGCCGTTTCTTCCGATAAACAACGGTGGCCGGCCGGGAAGGTCTGTCGCAACTGGGTGGAATTTGTTGATATTGCGCCGACGCTGCTGCAGGGCGGCGGAGCTGATCTTTCTGAAGAAGCATTCGCTCATCTTGACGGTGTTTCAATGAAGGATGTGCTGGCCGGCAAAAATACCCGTCAATATGTCATCGGCGAAATGAATCATGTGATCGGTCCGCGCTGCTATCTGCGTTGCGACGATTTTGCTTTTTCCATGCGTAACCGCGAAAAGAACGGAAAGGCTTTCGAAAAGTGGGGGGATAAACCGGGGGTAAATATTAAATGGGCTCTGGAGGCGCCGCGCGAAAAAGTGGAAATGGTTCTTTTTGATCTGCGTGTAGATTCAGGGGAACAGAACAATGTGGCTTATGATCCGGAGTATGCCGCTCTGGCAGACTGGTTCCGTAATAAACTGGGACGTATTACGCTGGGTGACGGCCGGGTGGAATGCGACTGGAAGCATCCCGATGATTATATGATTACTGACTTTGCCAAGGGGGCCCATGACGGGAAACTTGATATTCCGGCAGAGCTTATTCCAACCATTTAAGGAGAACATAATGAAAAAACGGTTACTGCTTTTTGCGCTGGTTTCAGCCGCGGTTTATGCTGCGGACAAACCTAATATTGTTGTGATTATGGCCGACGATATGGGCTTTGAGGACACAGGTTTCACGGGTTCAGAAGATATCCGGACTCCGAATCTTGATCGGCTGGCTGCGGAAGGTGTGGTGTTCGAACAGGGCTATGCCAACCACCCGTTCTGCGGGCCGAGTCGTGCGGCGTTTATTACCGGCCGGTATCAGCACCGCTTCGGTTTTGAAACCAATCCGGCCTATGACCCGGCGAATACGGCGCTGGGACTGGACCGGGATGAAATTACTTTTGCACGTCGTCTGCAGGATGCCGGCTATACGACCGGGGTCATCGGAAAATGGCATCTGGGGTCCGCTGAGGATTTTCATCCGCTGAACCGGGGCTTTGACTATTTTTACGGTTTTCTCGGAGGCGGACATGATTATTTCCGGATCGACCTGACCGCTCCCGTTAAAGAGGGTTATCTGCAGGGGCTGGTGCGCAATAAACAGCCGGCTGGTTTTGAAGGCTATCTGACGACCGCCCTCAGTCGGGATGCGGTTCAGTTTGTGGAAAACAACAAGGAGGATCCTTTCTTTCTGTTTGTGTCGTTTAACTGCCCGCATGCACCGCAGCAGGCCCCGAAGGAGGATATTGCGCGGTATGCGCACATCCAGGATTCCAAACGCCGTGCGTATTGCGCCATGGTGGATATCATGGATCAGGGCGTCGGCGAAATTATCCAGGCATTGGAAAGAAACGGTGTGCGGGACAATACCTTGGTGGTCTTCACCGCCGATAATGGCGGACCGCAGCCGAGAGATGGAAAAACCGGGGGATGGAACGGATCGTCCAATGCGCCGTTTCGCGGAGGAAAGGGTAATTTGTATGACGGCGGTGTGCATGTTCCTTTTATGGCGAACTGGCCCGCTAAATTTCCCAAAGGAAAACGTTATCGCTATCCGGTAATCTCGCTGGACATCGGCCGGACTGCGGTTGAAATCGGGGGAGGCGATCCAATGACGGGAAAACCGATGGAAGGCGTCAATCTGCTGCCGTATGTGACAGGACAGAAAAAAGGGGCTCCGCATGAGGCGCTGTTCTGGCGTGGAGGAAGCAACTGGTCGGTGCTGGCGTCCGACGGAACCAAGCATCTGAAGGACCGCGATAGTAAGAAGCCGCAGCTTTTTTATCTGCCCGGCGATGTTTCTGAATCCAATGACCTGCTGAACAAACAGCCTGAACGTGCTGCCGCGTTGCGGGCTGCATGGGAAAAGTGGGATGAAGGCAATGTGGCCTGCCGACTGCTGGGCTATAAAGATTATCATAAAAAACGCGATGCATTTTATGAACAGGCCGTTCCCGAAGCGTCTAAAAAGGAAGGCTATAAACCGCAACTGAAAGACACCTTTAAACCCTAGCAATATACTGTTTTTCGGGAGATGTATGAGGCGTACGGCTTGACCGTGCGCCTTTTTTATAGACCATTGGATAGGTTGCTGATGTTAACGTTTCCATTTAGATTGTTTCTAAATTAGGGGAATATAAAAAAGAGGGTGATTTATGCGACTGGACATCAACACAGCACTGGTGTTGTCTGCCTGTATTTCCATTCAGGCGGCTGTGATTTGGGAAGAGGATTTTGAGGCGGTAGCGGTTGGCACTGTATCCGGTAATAATCAGACGCTTGCGGGATCCGTCGTTCAGACCGCCAATGGGGCCTCCGGTACCGTGGTGAATGCGGCAACGGATCCGGTTGCGGCCGTAGCTTTTTCGCTGGCTTCGGGAAACTTTTTACGTCTTTCCTGTGATGATAATGCTTTTGCCGCAATACGTCCTTCATTGAATCCGATTGAATTTGATCCGGTATCAAACACCAATACGTACACCCTGTCATTTGATCTCTATCTGCCCTCGGCAGTCGGCATTCCTGTGGGGGATATCCAGCCCCGTTTCAAGTTGAACGGTGCCGGGGGAAACGGCGCTGTCGACGATACGTTTGCGACCAATACGGCAGGACAGTATCATGTGGTGTATACCGGACTGATTTCTGATTTTATTGCCACGGATGTGGATGAGGCGCGTCCCTTTATTGGAATTGATCAGGATGGAACGGTGCTCAATGATTTTCTGTATATTGACAATATCCGTTTTGTTCTAGGCGCTGAGACGCCGCTTTCCAGCGATGCCTGGTTTGAAATGCTGCGAACGCAGCGGGTGGAGTCTGATCCTTCGATTGTGTGGCGCCAGTTTGGTCCGGGGATGTCGGGGAACAATTATCGCATTTACTGGCATCCGACCGATCCGGATGTCGTTTTTCTTGGTCCGAATATGGGCAATGGCTTCCGTTCCGAAGACCGTGGTACGACGTATGAGGGCATTCTTGATTATGATGGGAAAGGGCATGCGTTTGATGAACGGGGACCGAGTGAAATCAATTCCCCCGATTTTTCGCGGCAGCATCCGGATCTGGGTTTCTGTTCCCGCGAAGCGGAATCAAAACTGTATAAAACGACGGATCGGGGAAAAACATGGACCCGTATGACGTCAACCGAACCGGTTTGGGACGGTAAGCGGCTGAACACAATTGCCGTTGCGCCGTCGAACGATCAGATCTGGTATATTGGATCGGGCGATATCAATGACCGGAATAAATATTTTTTCACGGCGGCACAGCCCCACGGCTACGGCAGTGCATCCGGGCATGAGGCTAAAATATGGAAAACATCGGATCAGGGCGTAAACTGGAGCGATATCACTCCGGCGGGAATCAATCCGAATGCCTGTATAGTCCGGATTATTGTTCATCCTGAAGATGCGGATACGGTCTGGGCGGCGACCACGTACGGCCTGTATAAAACCACGGATGGCGGTGTGAGCTGGACGGCGAAAACCGGCACAGGACTCGATAACGATATCATCCGTTCATTTGATATGCATTATGATGCGTCCTCCGGCGATGTCACCTTATATGCCGTTGATCAGGTGATCTGGGCGGATGCCGGAAATACAGTAACCAATGCCGGCGGCGGGATTTTCCAGAGTCTGGACGAAGGAGAATCGTGGCAGAATATCAACGGAAATCTCGGAGTGGATATTTCGGTACTGAAATCCGACTATCAGCTTAAAAAATCGTATTTCAGCGCGCTTGAAAAATGGTTTGGCATTTCTGATGCGGAATCGGTTTATACTGTTTATCCAACCAATCTGATGAACAATTTCAGTATGGTTCGGGTTGATCCGAACGATGCCGGGAAAATCTTTATTCTCAACGATTATAAACACTATGGCGGTTCAACGACGTTTCGCGGCGGAATGGTCTGGCGGACGGATGACGGCGGCGCACATTGGTATGCCACGCTTCGTAATGGAACCGCCTGGGCGGGAATTCATAAAAGTTACTGGGAAGGGCGGGGTACTCCGACCGCACACAATATGTTCCTGCGCGGCCAGAAAAAGTGGGAGCAGCGCGATTCCTATGAGCGCAAGGCCGGTTCGGCCATTGAGTTCAATGCCGACGGCTCCATGCTGATGTTTCAGTGGGCAAAAACGCTGGTGGTGTCGCTGGACGGTGGGGATACCTGGGAGGAAATCGATGAAATCGAAGTGACCCCGGGTTCGGAAATCTGGGTGGCGGCGGAGAACAGCAATTTGCCGGGGCACGGGCTTAAACAGGATCCGCGTTTCCCGAACACCGTTTTTCTGCCCAGTGGTGAAAATGATTTCTGGGTTTTGGAACCGGGCGGAGATTCCGTGCGTTCCGGATATCAGGCCGCGCGGCGTGTGGAAATGGGCAGTTCCGAATATTCCTGTTCGGATGTTGCGATTCACCCAACTGATACCAATATTATTTACACGCTGCAGTTTCGGCAGGCATCGGCCGGGGATCTGCTCAGATCCACCGATGGCGGAAAGACGTTTGCGGAGCACGGTGTTGCTTTGGAATGGCCTCCCGGAGAATCGGAAAATACAAGCATCGATCAGCTCTGCCTGACGATACATCCGGATGATCCCGATTATATGTTTTTCTGCGTGCCGGATGATGCGGCGGTGCATGGTTATGTCTGGGACCCGCAGATCAGTTTGACGACCGGCGTGCGGCGAAGTACGGATGGCGGTCTAAACTGGGAATGGGCCAATAACGGACTGCCGTCGGAGGATGTGGTTGGTCTGCGGCTGGATCCGAATAACAGTTCGAATCTCTATGCCTGCGTATACGGAAACAATGGAGGCCTTTATATTTCCACCGATTATGCGGCATCGTGGTCAAAATATACTAAACTGCCGGAACAGATTTACAGTGTATCGGATATCCATTTTTCCAATGACGGGAAAATCTATGTTTCCTGCGGGAAACACAGCGATTATGACGTGGATGAAGGCGGGGTCTGGATGAGTGCTGATGGCGGTGACTCCTGGACTCAGATTTTTAAAACGCATTGGGCGCGGATGACAAAAACCGCCGTTTATGACCCCGATGTGATTCTGGTGCAGATGAACAGCAAGGGAGCATCCGATATTCAGAATCCGGGAACCTATCTTTCTAAAGACGGAGGTTTGAGCTGGATTAAAATCAATACCGGCAATCCGCAGTCGGACCGCGTGAATGATATCGCCATCGATCAGGTGGTTCGCGACCGCTATTATGTTTCAACTCAGGGATGCGGTTGGCTGCGCGGTGATCTGGTGGACACAAATAATGCGGCACCGGTTTTTGTCCGGACGCCGATCGTTCATTCCAATGCGGTCCCGGAGGTATTGTATTCCGATTCGCTGAACGGGGAAGCTTCGGATCCGAACGGGGATGCGATTGATTATTCATTAACGCTTGGTCCGGACTGGGTCAGTGTGGCGGCGGACGGTGCGCTCAATGTTTTCCCGCCCGCCGGTGCAGTGGGCCGATATCTCTGCCAGATTCAGGCGGATGACGCTGCAGGCATGAGTTCGCGTGAAACCCTGTATGTGACGGTCAGCACAAATGCATCGGCTTATTTTGCATCCTGGTTGCGGGACTATCCAGGCATTGGAATTCAGGACGGTACAGTCGACGACCCGGACCTCGACGGACTGGATAATCTGCATGAATATGCTTTCGGCGGAAATCCAGCGGAAGCTGATGTCCCTGCGGGGATCGTTCCAACCTTTGGAACGGGATCTTCCGGCCTTGAATATGTTTACCGGCGAAGAAAAGACGCCGAAGTCCGCGGACTGGTCTATACGTTGCAAACGACAACCAACCTGATGTCCGGAAGCTGGACGAATTCGGGATATACGGTCGGAGGAGTCGGCGATCTTACCGATTATTTCGATGCGGTTACCAACTCGGTTTCCGCGGCCGACGCCGCACGTTTTCTGCGTCTTGAACTTAAATGGTCCGAATAAATTCAGGTTTTTTGAAAATAGAACCTATTCTATTGGATAGATGTGAACGTAAACATCATGTACTAAATCTAACAAACCATATATACTGGTGTTCACTGGATAGCGGCGCATGCATATGCCGTTTGTGATGTCGGAAAATAAAGAGGGTTTATATGAAGACGGTGAGTTTGGCATTTTTATCGGTCATGATCTGTGTTGACGTTTTGGCACAGGTAATCTGGAGCGAAGACTTTGAGGGAGCAGCTGTGGGCGAAACCTCCGGAAATAATCAAACGCTGGCGGGTACGGTTGTTCAGACGGCTAACACGGGGAGCGGCGTGATTGTGGACGCAGCAACGGATGCTTCGGCAGCGACGGCTTTTACGCTGGCATCCGGCCGATTTCTTCGGCTTTCAACCGGTGATAATGCATTTTCCGCTTTGCGTTCTTCTTCAAAACTTACATTTGACCGGCTTTCACCCACCAATACGTATGTTTTCTCGTTTGATATTTATATTCCGGTGGAGCTGGGTGTGGCGGTTGGAGACATTCAGCCGCGTTTCAAGCTCAGCGATGTTGGCGGAAACGGGCCGACGGATTCGAGTTTGGCCACGCTGAGCGCGGGACAGCATCATATTGAGTATACCGGCACAATTGATGATTTTATCGGAACGGATGTAAATGAGGCTTATCCGTTTATCGGGATTGATCAGAATTCGACCGTTTTGAACAACTATCTTTATATCGACAATATTTATTTTGAACTGGCACCGGAAGGGGTCATGCCGTTGCCATCGCTGAATACCGCCTGGTTCGATACCTTGAAGAGTGAGGTTGTCTTATCCTCCCCGCTGGTAAAATGGCAGCATTTCGGGCCGGGCATGTCCGGCTATATCGATAAATTCTGGATCAATAACGGAGATCCGGACTGTATGTATGATCAGCTCGATATGGGCAATGGTCACGTTACACTGAATCGCGGTGAATACTGGCATACGTATAAGGACACTGATGGCAACGGTCTTCCCGGCGGAATCACCGGAATTGAATTTTCCTATCAGAATCCGGATTTCGGGCTGATGATGGCGAAAGAGGGAATTTATTCCACAACCAATCGCGGGCTGAACTGGGATTTTGTTCTGGATATTGAAAGCAATAATTCGCAGATGCACAGTGTGCTTACGGTGGATCCGAACAATGATCAGGTCTGGTACATCGGTGCGGGCCAGCATTGGATGATTAAATCCACCCATTGGACTAAAGACGGACTTCATTATTCCAACGATGGAAATTATTCCGCCGGATATATTCGTAAATCCATCGATGGCGGATTGACCTGGTCGAAAATTAATTTTCCTAACGGAGATGAAGATTTCAGTAAAATTGTTGTGGACCCTAGGAACTCCGACGTGGTTTTCGCCGCCTGCCAGTATGGATTGTTCAAAAGCACGGACGGCGGTGCGAACTGGACTCTGCTCAGCGGGGGCGGACTGACCGCAAACCCGCCGCGCGATCTCGGATTCTATTACGATGGAGCTGATGAATTTCTGCTCTATTATCTCGCCGTTACAGGATATGAAATCTCCGGATCTGAGATTCAGACCACGGGGGGGATTTACCGCAGCGCGGACGGCGGGGCCAGCTGGGAAAATCTGACCGGGGATCTGGGGATTGATCTGTCACAGATCAGCAGTTGGGGGTATCGCGATAAATTCAGGCGGGCGGTGCTGTGGTGGAATAAACTGACAATGTCGTACAATGATTTTTATGCGGCTTATGATGAACCCACGAACACCTTCAGTCAGTTTACCCGGATTGCCGTTGACCCGACCAATAAGGACCGGATTTATCTGTCCCATAATTACAAGCACGACTATGCGTTTCCGCCGGGAAATATCTGGATGACGGAAAACGGCGGGACCAACTGGTTCGCCGCGGCCCGCGAAGGGCAGTACTGGGTGAACGGCGTGGATTCAGATTACTGGAACGCCCGGGCCATTCAACCGATGGGAGCCAATGTGCAGATGGCCCATGTTCACCGGGAACACTATGAGCATGACAATACCCAGTCCGGCCCGCGCTTTGTTTTTTGTAATCAGCTTGGTGAAGTCTACACCTGTTTTGCCCAGCAGATGATGCGCTCGACCGATCATGGTGAAACCTGGAAGCAGATTGATGACGATGAAACCGTGCCGGGTTCAGGCCATTGGGTGGGCCGGGGAAACAGCAATCTGCCGGGCGAAACCTTCTGTCTGGAAACCGCAACGCCGGGCACCTATCTCTGGGGTAGTGGCGAGCATGGCCTTTGGCGGAATACCGACGACGGCGATCTGGTTTATCCGGGAGCAATTGCGGTGGAGCAGCTTACCGGGCAGAGTATTTCCGATAACAGTGCTCTTTCCATTTCAACCATCGCATCGGATCCGCAGAACCGGAATCATGTATATATGATTCCTTTCCGGCAGGATTATAAAGGACAACTGCTGTTTTCCGATAACGGCGGCGATACCTGGAATTCAGTTTCCGCTCTGATCAGTTTTCCGGGCGGAAATGACGTGCTTAATTTCCGGTCATTAATGATCGATCATCAGAATTCAGATCAGATCTATTTCTGTATTCCTTTTTCTGAATGGGCCCGCTGGTCGGGTAATTTTGTGAATAACGGGCGCCAGTTCGGTGACGGGTCTGATGCATTCCCGCATGGTATTTATAAATCCACTGACGGCGGCTTGAGTTTCAGCACAATCACGAACGGTCTTCCGGCCGGTTGCAGCGTCTATCGCATGGCGATGGATCCGGCGGATTCCCAGACGATTTTTGCCGCTTTGAACGAAACGCATAACGGACTGGCGGGCGGGCTGTATAAAACCACGAATGGCGGAGCAAACTGGCAGTCGGTGGACATTCCTCCCGGCATTCGGAGTGTGAACAATGTGAAATTCCATTCAAACGGAAATATCTATATCGCCTGTGGAGATTATAACGGAACGACCGGCGGCGGATACGTGAGTCAGGATGGCGGGGCAACGTGGCATCTGTTGTTTGATATGCCGTATCTGCGATATTTTGAAGCATCGGAAGCGGATCCCGATGTGGTGGTGGCCTGCGTTCATAAAAACACCTTGGTGGGACAGCGTAATCCCGGAGGATACGTTTCTGTGAATGGCGGGGCAAACTGGTTTAAAATCAACAACCGTCATGGACAGCCGGATGGTATCCGTAAAATTCAGCCGGATCCGCATGATCCGGATATTCTGTGGATGTGTCTGCATGGTACCGGTTTCTTCCGGGCCGACATCTCCGGCCTGCGCACCGAAACGGCCCCGGAACCGTTATTCTGGGACTGGATGAAAGAACAGGATCAGAAAAGTATGTTTGCAGATTTTGATGCAGATAGTTTTGACAGTCGGGAGGAATACATCATCGGCTCTGATCCAGCGGACACCACATCGGCTTTTACCATTGCTTTATCTTCAGGCATTGGAGCACAAAATGGAAGTGAGGTGCTTTTTGAAACCACCGAAAACCGGTTGTATGACATTGATGTTTCCGAAGACCTTTTATCGGGCTGGGATGTGTGGAAAGAAAATATTCCAGGGACAGGAAATACCGTGATCATTGAAGACCCAGAAGTGGTGACAAACCGGTTCTATCGTGTGCGCGTAAAATTGGATTAAGATAAACCTTTTGGACAGGTGACCCGTATGGTATCTGATATTATGTTAACGTTAACTAATCGGAGAGGTAGAGTTGATGCGAGACAAGAATAAAAAGCTAAAGGTGAATAAGGGCGGGCCAAGTGGTTTTGTTCTCAGTTTACTTATTCATGCGGCAGCTTTTTCCCTAGCCGGTTTACTGGTTGTTTTCAGTGTTGTTCAGAAAGAGGAAAAGAAATTTGTTCCTCCGAAGCCGGTTGATCGGCCGAAAATGAAGCTGAAGAAACCGAAAGTGAAGGTTAAAAAATCGGCCAAGCCGAGATCGACAACCCGTATTGTCACAAAAGTGCAAAAAGCCAGTATGCCGGACATTCAGCTTCCGGAAATGAGCGGTATTGGCGACGGACTGGTGGGGGATATTGGCGGATTCGATATCATGCCCAATCTGGCTGATGTTACTATTTTCGGTTCGGGGCAAAGTATCGGGAATGATTTTGTCGGCACATTTTATGATACAAAGCGGTTTCGCAGTGGGTCTGACAATGCGGGCATAAGCCGAGAAGAAACCATTCAGGCGATCTTGAGTTTCATGAAAAGAGGGTGGCAGCCGTCTGCCTTCAGTAAATATTATAAATCCCCTAAAAAGCTTTATACCACCACGTTTATGTTTCCTCAGGTACCTGCCACGGTGGGCCCCGAGGCCTTCGGCGAAAAAGATATTCCGGGATACGGCTGGATCGCGCACTACAAAGGGCAGTTGGTCTATCCGGAGGACGCCCGTATTCGTTTCTGGGCACAGGGTGACAACCTGATCTGCGTCCGGGTTGACGGAAAAATTGTGAATCTAGCCTCCTGGCCGGGATGGAACGGAAATAATGAAAATGTGGAATCCCATTTTTTGAGCCAATGGGATACGCCGGATCCATCAATGAGTCGGCGCTATCCGCTGGGGAATAACTATGCTGTTGTCGGCGACTGGATTGATCTCAAGGCGGGCCAGCCTCAGGACATGGAAGTCCTTGTTTCTGAAATGAGCGGAGGGATCACCTGTTTCCTGCTTTGTGTGGAAGTAGAAGGGAAAGAATACGATAAGAATCCATTTGGATTTGGTCCGAAACTTCATGCCTTCAAAACCGAACGACTGAGCCTCGATCTCAAGGAGCAGATCTGGTCCAAGTTGCATGAAACCGATGCGTTGCTGGAAGGCGGCCCGGTTTTCAATGACATCAATGGGGGCTGGGTCGAGGTGGAAAATTCCGATATTCCAGAGCATCTTCGGTATGAGAAGATTGAGATTCCGGCAGATGCTGTCGAGCCGACCGTAGCGCCGGAAAGCGGAATACAGGCGTGGTCTCTGAAGAATGGAAAAGTGATCGAAGCCGAATACACTGTAACGATGGGGGATAATGCGGTCTTTAAAAGCATCAAAGGGAAGCAGATCAAGATTCCATTAGGCACACTGTCCGAAGCATCCCTCAGTCAAATTCAACTGCTCAGTCCACCCGAATTTACGCTCGATTTTCGGCGTACCACCAAACAGTTGCCAACGGTTGAGGTTACTCCGTATTGGGATGCAGATCCTCTTCCTCCGGATCAGGAAAATATCTTCGGGGTTAGAGTGAAAAAACGAGGGGCTCTGCAATATGATCACCCGCTGACGATTAAATATTATGCGATTGGCGCCGAGGTGGATGGGAATAACTGGGTATTGCTCGACCGACAGGAAGAAACCATTATTCCTACACAAATGAAAAATAACGAATTTTCCTTCAGCGGCGCACCGGTTCGCACTCGGATTATTCCGATCCGGGATGATGGCCGTGCTCCTTTACGCGGTGTTGAATACGGTGGGCACCTGGTGACAGTGACGGATGAGCGGGGTGTGATTATTCAGCAGCGTTGCTCGCCGACTTGGCTGATTGATATAAAACCGTATCTTGATGTGCTGCCAATCGGTAAGCATTTCGATAAAATGGGGAATCGAGTAAGCCCGCCACGACCGAATGATTTTGATCGACCGGAACAGTTCTGGAACTGATGGGGTTTAAGGGTTTAGAACGATAACATAAAGTCCCTGTATATTGCCGATAAATGAAGCGGGCGAAATGCCGCAGACTAAAGAGGTTTGAGCAATTAGATCGGGCAAATTCGGTTTAGTCAGCTGCGTAATCATATGCAGTATAGCAAAAAGCGATATATGGAACCTTATTTCAAGGCTCTGTCGACCTTATAAAAGAGCGATTGACAGGTTGAAAAGAATTGAATATTTTCCTTCTAACTGTTTGTTAATGTACTCACAGAAGAAGGGCGATAATGAAAAAAAACAAGTCGTTGAGGGTAAATAAAGGCGGACCGAGTGGTTTTCTACTCAGTTTGATCATTCACGCGGCTGCATTTTCTTTGGCGGGGTTACTGGTTGTCTTTTCTGTTGTGCAGAAAGAGGAAAAAAAGTTTATTCCTCCGAAACCGGTAGATCGCCCGAAAATGAAGCTTAAAAAGCCGAAAGTGAAGGTGAAAAAAACCGCGAAGCCGAGGTCAACTACGCGCATTGTGACCAAGGTTCAGAAAGCGAATATGCCCGATATTCAACTCCCTGAAATGAGCGGAATGACAGACGGGCTGGCCGGAGAAATTGGCGGATTTGATATTATGCCCGATACGAGCGACCTGTCGATTTTCGGAACCTCACAGAGCATTGGAAACGATTTCGTCGGTACATTTTATGATACAAAACGTCTGCGAAGCGGAACCGGAAATCCGGGAATCAGTATTGAGGAGACCTGCGAGGCCATTATTAAATTTGTTAAAAACGACTGGAGATCATCTGTATTGAACAAATATTACCGGTCTCCCAGAAAGTTGTATGCAACGACCTTTACCTTCCCGACAATGCCGGCGGCAATGGCCCCGGAGGCTTTCGGAGAAGAAGATGTTCCGGGATATGCCTGGTTTGCCCACTACAAAGGGGAGCTGGTTTATCCGGAGGATATTAAGTTCAGATTCTGGGGGCAGGGCGATAATGCAATGATTGTACGCGTGGATGACGAAATTGTGCTGGTCGTTGCCCATCCTGAAGGCACGCCCTGGCAGATGACCCTGCCGCTGTGGAACCCTTCTGACCATTCCGTATATCGCAAATATGCCCTGGATAAAAACTTATCAGTTGCCGGAGACTGGATTGAGCTGAAGGCCGGTCAGCCGGTAAATATGGAGGTTATTGTCGCGGTTCCTTCCGGCGGACTGAACTGTTTCATTCTCTGTGTAGAAGAAGAAGGCAAGGAATATCCGGAAAATCCGTTTGATGGAGGCCCGTGTCTGCCGGTCTTTAAAACGGAGGAACTTAGCCAGGATCTGAAAGATGAAATCATTGCCCGGTCGTATGAAGGCGATTTTGATTTGGATTCAGGGCCGATCTTTCGTGACTATAAAACGTCTAATGACCCCGAACCCTCTTCCGGCAATTTAGCAGATGTCACAGAAGAGGTGCCGGCACCTGCCCCGGAACCCTCTTCGGAAAGTTATGAAGGATCTCGGGTGTGGACCACCGCGGATGGTAAGACTTTCGAAGGTGACTATGTTGCCGGCATCGCCGGTACTGTAACGATAAAACCGGTGAAAGGGCGCAGAAATGTAAAACTGCCTATCAGCAGCCTCTCCGAAGAGGACCGAACCTTTATTGAGCTGATGCAGCCGCCGAGGTTCAATATCGATTTTATTGCGAAAACCCGCCGTCTTCCTGCACTTGAGGTAACCCCGTACTGGAATGCGACGATATATGAACCCGATGTGAATAATACCTTCGGAGTAAGACTTAAACAGGAGAGCGCTGCGGAATATAACCATCCTCTGACCGTCAAATATTATGCCATCGGAAAGGAAACGGATGGAGATAAGCTGGTGATGCTTGACCAGCACGAAGAGGTGTTTTTTCCTTCCGAGCAACCTGACCAGGTGTTCGAGATTCTTGGGGATACCATTAAAACAAGGGCCTACTCCATTAAACCCGGTGACCGTCCCATCCGGGGAATACGCTACAGTGGAAATTATTTGATCACGGTAACTGATTCCAGAGGGGTGGTTGTGCAGCATTCAGAATCTCATTCATTCCTCTTCGATGTGCGCCATAAGCTGGATAAACTGGGTCGGCGGCATTACTTCAATGAAAAGGGGGACCGAATCACTCCCACCCGACCGAAATTTTCGCAACGGTCGGTTCCTCTTTAGGGCTGAGTCCAGGATTATGCGATTGGAATTACCGTCTGGCGGACTCCCGCCCGGTTTTCTTAAAAAATGGGCGGAGTTCGAGGCGGTCACGGTTTCGGCAGAAAAAATAACCAGGATTTTCAATCGCCGGTTTCCCGAATCATATTCCGGATCTCCTCTTTGGAGCTGAAGTTAATGAGGTTCGGATTCTTTATGCCGGCACTACGACTGCTTGCACTCCAAGTCGTTGCTCTTTTCCGGTGTCTCGATATCAATTGGATAAGACACACAAAATCGAGAATTACCTTATCAAACCTTCGGAGATGTATTATTAATCCAACTTGAACTAATCACGGATTTGCATGAAAACCAGTGACCAGCTGCACATTGAATCGCTCCGCCTTAGCCTTTTTGAAACCGGGCACTCCCGGCTATCCAGAGAGTGGAATTATCCAAGGGTTTCGAGTCCGTTTTCCCGCATTTTTCTCATTGAAGAGGGGGAGGCTGTGATCCGTCATTCCGGCCGGGAGCATCAGCTGCAGGCAGGAGATCTTCATCTTGTTCCCTGTTATGTGACGGCGGACTATTTCTGTCCGGAATCTCATATTCAGTATTTTGTAGGTTTCACGTTGCGCACAGAAACCGGTACCGATCTGTTCAGTCTGCGCAGCTGCAAGCCAACGCTTAAGGCCTCCGCTCACCATGTACATCTGTTCCAGCGCCTGATCAAACTGCTCGAGCCGCATGCCGAAGCGTTTGGCCGGTTGGCACATGCGGAAGTCCCGCTCGCTGTCAATATCGAGGTACGCGGGATCGTATTGCAACTGGCTTCCACATTTTTGCATAATTCCCATAAACCCACACTGCAGGAGCAGGAGCTCGAAGGGCGTTTCGCACCGGTACTGCAGTATATCGATGAAAACCTTCGGCGTGATATTCCCCTTGAGACGCTGGCGGATCTGACCGGTTTAACGCCTACCTATTTTTCAGATCTTTTCAGCCGGATCTTGAATGTCCGCCCGGTGGAATTCATTAACCGAAAACGTATTGAACGCGCTCAGCTGATGTTGGGATCGACCGATCTGACGATTCAGGAAATCGCCGCCGAATGCGGCATCCACAGTTCGGCTTATTTTTCGCGTCTATTCAGTAAAATCGCCGGCGTCTCCCCCCGCAGTTATCGGAAAATGCTTCGCGACCTTTAATCCCGCCCTGCATTTCAGGCCGCGTAAGTCTGTACGGTTTGATGTGCTCCATCGAATTTCATCACGCAGCGTAGACTTCGCGAGGATGTCGGGTGTATTCTGTTTATCTGGGTAGGTGAATATGGAAAAAATACGTATTGGAATCAGTTCGTGTCTATTGGGTGCAAAGGTACGGTTCGACGGCCAGCATAAACAGGATAGCTATATCACAGGAACGCTTTCGCACTGGTTTGAGTTTGTACCGGTTTGTCCGGAGGTAGAGCTTGGTCTTGGCATTCCGCGTGAGACGATCCGGCTGGAAGGTGATCCGGAAAATCCACGGCTGGTAAAAACGAAAAGCGGAGAAGATCTGACTGATTCAATGAAGGCTTACTGCAGGAAGCGGGTTGCTGCCTTGTCGAAAGAGGAATTGGGGGGATATATTCTGAAAAGCCGTTCTCCAAGCTGTGGCATGGAGCGTGTGAAAGTCTATTCAAAAAAGGGAATGCCTTCGAACAAAGGGCGGGGGATTTATGCGGATGAATTAGTGAAACGGTTTCCGCTGATTCCCGTTGAAGAGGAGGGGCGGCTGAATGATCCTGCCCTTCGCGAACGATTTATTGAACAGGTGTTTACGTTGCAGCGATGGCGCAGGATGCTGCAGGAAAGTAATACGCGCGGAGGTCTGGTTAAATTTCATGAGCAGCATAAATATCTGCTGATGGCACATAGTGTGCAATACTATCGGGCTATGGGAAGGCTTGTGGCTGAGATGAAGGGAATGAAATTGGCGACAGTTCAGGAGGAATATCTGGAAATGCTGATGTCGGCGCTTCGGTTACGCGCAACCACGGCAAAACATGTGAATGTGCTGCAGCACTTAACGGGCTATTTCAAAAAGCAGCTGAACAGTGATGAAAAACAGGAACTCCAAGAAACTGTTGCCGCGTATAAATCGGGTCATTTCCCGCTCATCGTACCCGTAACATTACTAAACCATTATATCCGAAAATATGATGAATCCTACTTGAAGCAGCAGGTTTATCTCAAACCGGGGCCGACCGAACTGCGCCTGCGTAATCAAATATATTGACCCTCGATAAAAAGGCTTCGCCCTTCTTCCGCATGACCGATCAGAAACAAAGCAAAAAAAGAAGCCGCATCAGGGAGGTGCGCCCGCTGACCACAGATGAACGCGCCTCCTTTTTTATTCTCGCCCTTTATCTTTTTGCATTCTTTGTGAGTGCATTTATCTATTGGGATTCTCTGATGCTGAAACTTGCCGGAGTTTTCACTCTGTTCGGCGGCGGCTTTCTGTTTTATGCCGCGCTTTTCATTTCAAAAGGGCATGACGATGATAAGGAATCCAAGCATCCCCTGCGTTCGTATCTGCTTAGCTTTTTTCTGATGTTGCTGATGTTGTTTTTGTTCCGTTTCGTGGGCGGCCTGATTGATGACAGCCAGATTGCTCTTTTTACACTGTATGGCGGAACGCTGATCTGTCTGGTCATTTTCCGCAAGGCATTGATACAGGTGGTTTCACTTGCGGCGTTATCTTCGTTTATATTTGTGACGGCATACAACCGCGAAATGATCCTGAGCGGAGAATTAAAATTCAAGGATGCCATTCATCAGTGCGGGCAGGCCTTGTTCCGGATCGGCCCGATTCAGGATGTGGCCAACATGCTTATTGCCGGCAATTATGTAAATTATCTGAACAAGGTGGATTACCGCGACGAACAGATTAATATTCTGGCCACGCGTGAGGTGATTGGCAGCCGCGATGATGAACTTGAAAAAACAAAAGCGCTACTCAGTTTTGTGAGTAATGAAATTTATTATGTTTCAGATCCGAATGACGGTGTGGAATATGCAAAAGATCCGATTCAGACGATTATTGCGGGTGGGGGTGACTGTGAAGATCAGACCCTGGTACTCTGTTCGTTACTCGAATCCGTGGGCCTGAAAACATACATTGCATTCACGGCATACCATGTATTTGCGCTGGTACAGTTTGATATGAAATATCCTGAGTTGAAGGTGGAACCCTATGTGTATATTGATGGGCATCCATGTTATGCACTGGATCCGGCCGACCCCGGCGCGCAAATAGGATACAGTGCCGCGAGCCGGTTAAGGATTGAGCGGGTTTTTGATGTGCGCAAAAAAAACATGGTGTCTTTTGAGTTGCTTCCGCAACGATAAAGAAACGCAGGCGGCGGACTTTCCAATGATTGGAAGCCGTGCTATATCTGTTTCCAATCACTGGAAGGAAACAAACCATGCCGATTAGAGAATATGCTGCCGTTGATCCCGGAAAAAGCTGCCGTCACTGTGGAAATGGTTTCGAGGAGGTGGAAGCGATTGATGCGCCGCCGAAAAAGACATGTCCGCGTTGCGGCAGTAAAATTACCCGCCAGCTTTCGGCACCTCGCGTCGGATCATCGGAAAGCGGCCTGCACGACCGGGCTAAAAGCGCTGGCTTTACCACCTATGAAAAACTCGGTAAAGGCGAGTATGAAAAAAAATATTAAGAGCATGATGATGCAGTTATTCAATGGATAAACTGGACGGTCAGATCGAGCGGGTCGTTTTCCGGAATGAGGAAAACGGCTTTTGTGTTTTAAGAGTTAAGGTGCGCGGTCACAAAGAGCTGGTCACTGTAACCGGTACCGTGCCGGCGGTGAATCCCGGGGAATGGATGGCCGGTGACGGCGAATGGGTTGAGGATCCGCGTCATGGACAGCAGTTCAAGGCGAAACATTTGCGGATGTCAAAACCGGATACCCTTGAGGGTATTGAGAAATATCTGGCCTCCGATATGGTGAAGGGTATCGGCAAAGAGTATGCAAAACGTTTGGTGAACGTTTTCGGGCGTGATGTTTTTGATGTGATTGAAAATGCATCCGGGAAGCTGCTGAAAGTTCCAGGCATTGGAAAACAGCGGAAAGACAACATTAAAAAAGCGTGGGATGAACAGCGTAATGTGCGCCAGATTATGTCATTCCTGTTCAGTCACGGCATCAGCACAACGCGGGCGTTCCGGATTCATAAAATCTATGGAGACAAAGCCATTGAGCTGGTGCAGCGGGATCCCTACTGTTTGGCGCGCGACATCAAGGGGATTGGTTTTCTGATTGCCGATCAGATTGCCATGAAGCTTGGTATTGCCAAAGATTCCGACCTGCGTGCACGGGCCGGGCTCGAATTCTGCCTGGGCGAACTTACGGCAAACGGGCATTGTGCTTATGTGCGAAATGATCTGCTTTCGCGTTCGGCGGAACTGCTCGATATTGATCTCGATATCATTGATAATGCCCTCGAACATCTGCTCGACAGTAAACGGTTGATCCAGAAGCAGGATATCCGGGGCAGGGATCTGATCTATTTGCCGAAGCTGTTTTTTGCCGAAATTGAACTGGCCAAAAAACTCCAGGCCTTGGAAAAGGGCCGTCACCCGTGTCCGGATATTGATTTTGAAAAAGCGCTGTCCTGGGTCCAGCAAAAAAGCGGGATCGAGCTGGCCAACGCACAGCGCAACGCGCTCCGGATGTCGGTGCGGTCGAAAGTAATGGTTATAACCGGCGGCCCCGGCGTGGGAAAAACGACGCTTGTGAATTCAGTTCTGATGATTCTTAAAGCAAAAAAAATGCGGGTGCAGCTGTGTGCTCCGACAGGCCGGGCTGCAAAACGCATGGCCGAAACCACAGGCATGGAGGCCAAAACCATTCACCGGATGCTGCAGTTTAATCCGGGAACCGGCGGGTTTATTCATCATTCTGAGAATCCGCTGGAGTGCGATGTCCTGATTGTGGATGAGTCGAGCATGATTGATGTGGTACTTGCGGCACAGTTGATGGATGCTGTGCCGCTGCACGCCGCCGTGGTGATCGTGGGCGATGCCGATCAGTTGCCGAGTGTGGGACCCGGGCGGGTGCTGCAGGATATTATCCGCTCAAAAACATTGCCGGTGGCGCATCTTGATGAAGTCTTCCGGCAGGCCGCCAGCAGCCGGATTGTAACCAATGCGCATTTGATCAATCAGGGGAAAGCCCCGGAATTTCCGGAAGAGGGGGAGCAAAGTGACTGCTATTTTATTGAGGCCGAAGAGCCGGAAAAGGCCCTGGGTCTTATCGGGAAGCTGGTGAAACAGAATATCCCGAAAAAGTTTCATTTCGAGCCGATGGATGATATTCAGATTCTGACCCCGATGCAGAAGGGCGATCTGGGAGCACGCAACCTGAATGTAACTATGCAGGGACTGCTCAATTCAAGCGGTGACGAAGTCGAACGCTTCGGCATGATCTATCGCGTGGGGGATAAGGTGATGCAGACGGAAAACGACTACGATAAAGATGTCTACAACGGCGATATCGGTAGGATTACAGCTCTCGACAATGAATCTTCTGAACTGGTGGTTGATTTTGAGGGGCGCCGGGTGGTGTACGATTTTCGCGAACTGGATGAACTGGTACTTTCCTATGCCATCACGATTCATAAAAGTCAGGGCAGCGAATATCCGTGTGTTGTGATTCCGGTGCATACCCAGCATTTTGTATTGCTGCAGCGAAGCCTGATTTATACGGCACTCACCCGGGCCAGAAAACTCGTCATTCTGCTCGGCACTAAAAAGGCTCTGGGCTTATCAATTATTCGCGCTGAATCGCGAGACCGTATCACCACATTGGCAGAGCGCCTGAAAGAGTATGCATAAAAAACGCGTCCCGACCGGGACGCGTTTTCAAGGTTTGGAGAGGATATACCGTCAGGAGATGTCATCAGTCATATCGACCGGTGTTTTTTTCAGATGCCAGATGTCATCGACATAATCCTGAATGGAACGGTCGGAAGAGAACCAGCCCATGCGTGCAACGTTCAGAATCGCTTTTTCCGCCCATTTGGTCGGTTTGGCGTAGAGTTTGTCGACCTCTTCGTTGCATTTGATGTAATCCTCATAGTCGGCGAGATAGTAATAGAAATCGCCGTGCTCCGTAACCTCGTTATAGAGATCTTTGAACAGATCGGGCTCTGATGGATCAAAGCTGTTATCGCGCAGTGCTTCAAGAACCCCCTGAAGATCTTCCGACTTATCCATATAAGCCCATGGATTATATCCTTTACGGCCCAGTTCCGCGAGATCTTCTGTCCGATTGCCGAAGATGAAGATATTGTCTTCCCCAACATTCTGTGCAATTTCGATATTCGCTCCGTCCCAGGTGCCGACGGTGAGTGCGCCGTTCAGCGACAGTTTCATATTTCCAGTGCCTGATGCTTCAAGTCCGGCCGTGGAAATCTGTTCTGAGATATCTGCTGCCGGAATGATTTTTTCGGCCAGCGATACATTGTAGTCCGGCAGGAAAACCACCTTCAGGCGGCCGGCCACATCAACATCATTATTGATCACTTCCGCCATGGTGTTGATCAGCTTGATGACCGACTTGGCGATCAGATAGGCTGGCGCAGCCTTGGCGGCAAAAATGAAGGTTTTCGGTTGAATCTTGGTCTTCGGGTCCGCCTTGATTTTGTTGTAAAGATGGATGATATGCATGGCTTTCAGCAGCTGACGCTTGTACATATGCAGACGTTTGATCTGCACATCGAACACAGAATCAGGACTCACAATATAGCCGGTCAATTCCTTAATGGTCTGGCAGAGTTCGACTTTTTTCTGTCGCTTGATTTCCATGAATTTCTTCTGAACAGCGCGTTTCGAGGCATAGGCTTCAAAGGCATTCAATTCAGCAAGATCCAGCTTCCAGTCTTCACCGATATTCTCAGAGATCAGTTCGGAAAGTTCCGGGTTGGCTTTGATCAGCCAGCGACGGTGCGTGATGCCATTAGTCACATTGGTGAATTTGCCCGGATAAACTTTATTGAATTCCGGCATGGTATTGGTTTTCAGCAGATTGGAATGCAGCGCGGAAACTCCGTTGACTTTATTACTGCCGATTACGCAGAGGTTCGCCATGCGTACCTGTTTGTGCTGTCCCTCTTCGATCAGGGAAACCTTACGCATCAGGTCGCCATCACCGGGATGGTTGAGTTCCACTTTCTGCAGGAAGCGGTGATTGATTTCGAAGATGATCTGCATATGGCGCGGAAGGACCCGCTGCAGCAAATCAACCGTCCATTTTTCAAGCGCTTCAGCCAGCAGGGTGTGGTTGGTGTAGCAGAATGTGCTAACTGTGATGTCCCAGGCATCATCCCAGGGGATTTGCTCTTCATCGTGCAGCACACGCATCAGCTCAACGATGGCCAGAGTGGGGTGGGTGTCATTGAGCTGAATGACATTTTTTTCTGCAAATTTACTGTAGTCGCTGTGATTTTTTTTGTAGCGACGGATGATGTCCCGCACGGAACAGGAAGCCAGAAAATATTCCTGAATCAGCCGCAGCTCTTTTCCTGCGTAGGTGTAATCCGAAGGGTACAGAACTTTTGATACATTTTCCGCCCAGTTTTTTTCTTCAACCGCACGCACATAGTCGCCCTGATTAAAGACATCAAGGCGGAAGCCTTCGGCCGGCTGTGATTTCCAGAGACGAAGCATATTTACAGTGTTAACCTGATATCCGATGATGGGAACATCGTAGGGAACGGCTTCAAAAACCTGGAAGTCTTCCCATACATCCGCCGTTCCCTGACCAGGCCGGAAATTTTTCTTCACGCGGCCATAGACACAGACCGGCAGGGTGTATTCCGGTCGGATCAGTTCCCAAGGGTAACCGAGAGCCAGCCATTCGTCGGGCCGTTCTTTCTGCCAGCCGTGATCAAACTCCTGACGGAAAATACCGTGTTCATAGCGTATACCGTAGCCGTATGCCGGCAATTCTTTAGTGGCCAGCGAATCCAGATAGCAGGCGGCCAGACGGCCGAGCCCGCCATTACCAAGGCCGGCCTCGACATCAAGAGCAAGAATCTCTTCAGTCGTAATATTAAGGGCCTTGAGCGCCTCGCAGGCAATTTTCTCAATGCCCAGTGCATAGACATTATTAGAAAGCATTTTGCCGATCAGGTATTCCATCGACAGATAATTGACGCGCCGCACATCCTGGTCGAGATACTGGCGTTGGGTTGCAATGAAGCCGTCCACAGCCATATCGCGCACGGCATGGGAAAAGCACATCATTTTATCGAACGTGGTGGCGGCGCGCAGATCCTTACCCCGGCTGTACTTGAGGTGGAAGAGGGCCCGTTCGGCGAGTTGTTCAGCGGTCATGTTGTCTTTGAAGTGTGACATTTTAATTTTTAACCCTTCATATTTTATTCGCAACTGAGCCTTTGATAGCCCAGCCCCCTATGGGATGCAAGCCCGTTGACCCTAAAAGAAAATCATCCGAAAGCGTGAAGCAGAAGCATATAGGCCTATATTTTTTAGCCGTATCAAAACAAAAAACGGAGTCCGCACAGGACTCCGTTTCAGGCTTTTTGAAGATTCGTGGTAAATTAGTTTTGAATAGAGGGAATGACCAGTGTCTGACCAACTCTCAGATCGCCGGGGCTGCGCATCATGCCTTTATTGGCTTCATAAATGATATCCCACTTACCGGAATCACCGTAAAATTTAGTGGCAATTTTTGTGAGTGTATCGCCGCCGACCACATGATAAATCTGGTGTTTCGGTTTGGTAGGCACCTGAGTGGTTCCAGCCGGAACAATAGAGGTGGTGGGTTTCGGTACGGCTTGAGTCACTGACTCGGTGTTGCGTTTCGGCGTGACGGTTTGGCTGGCCGTAGTCGGGGTGGTGGTAACCGGCGCGACGGATTTCTTTTTAAGGGCATCGGCCAATTGTCTTTTCAGGTCGTTGTTCTGCTGAATGAGGGTGCTCCGCTGTTGGATCACTTTTTTCACTTCCGGTGAATTATTTACCAGCGTGTTGGCGAGCGCCTGCGCCACTTTCAGTTTTTGTTCTTCGATAAAACCTGCTTTTTCCGCATTAGGACGCAGTTCCAGATAGCGGTCATAATGATAAATCGCATGGATGTAATTGATTTTGTGCTGTTGGTAAATAATGGCCAGATCGAGATGCGGCCGTGCCATCAAAGGCTCCTGCTCCAAGGCCGTCTTGAACTCCTGAATGGCCGCGTCATAATTGCCCTGTTCCATATATTGCTGCCCTGACAGAACATTTGGATCGCGCTCTTCTCGCTCCTCAATCGATCCCGAATTTTTCCCGCATCCTGCGAGCGTCATGACACCAACCAATAACATGGGAATGAACCTGTTCATCCGTACTCCTGTTTTTCAAAATTAAAGGGCGGAACTATAGCCTGTGGCCTGCTCGAAGCCCGAACTAAATCGTTCAGCAATTTTTCCGGTTTCATCGCGGATCAAAAACATAGTTTCCACCTCATCAAGGGACTCCACCCACGAAATTCCTTCTTCCGGTCCCATCACAAAAAGCGCTGTAGCCAACGCATCCGCATCCATACAGTTCGGTGCGCTTACGGTTACGCTTGCTGTATGGGATTTTACGGCACGTCCCGTCCGCGGATCCAGAATATGCGAATAAATGACACCGTCTTCTTCCATATAATTCCGGTAATTACCCGACGTTGCAATTGCGCCGCCTTTTACACTGACAATACCCTGCAGTTTGCTGCTCATCGGGTTCGTGGTGGGATACTGAATGCCGATACGCCAAGGCACACCATCCGGGTTTACGCCGGAGGCCAGCACTTCGCCGCCGATTTCAATAAACCAGTTTTCGAGCCCGGCCTGGGCAAGAATTTTACCTACTTCATCCACTCCATAGCCTTTGGCAATGGCCCCGAGCGCCAGCGAAATTTCGGGTTCAGTTTTCAAAAGTCTGGACGATGCATCGATGCTCAGTTTGTCGGCTCCGGTTGTCTCTTTAACAATCCGAATGGCCTCTTCGTCCGGCACATTTCGATCGTGGCCTTCGCTGCCGAAGCCCCAGAGGTTGAGCAGGGGCTGCAAGGTGGGGTCAAACGCGCCGCCCGATTTCTCGCTCAATTCCAGTGCCCGGCGAACCACCTGTGCAAATTCTTCCGAACATTGAAACCCGTCGAGCGATCGGGAATGGTTGAATCGCGAAATTTCACTGTCCGGATCCCACGTCGACATCTGTCGGTTGATTTCCGTCAGCCGTGCCTGAATCTGCTCATAAATCTGCTCCAGTGCTTTCTGCTTCACCTTGCCGGTAATTTTTACGCTGTAACCGGTACCCATCGTCTCCCCGCCGGTGGCGGGGTTTTCGAGGGTTACCGAGCGCAGCATGCCGCCGACGGTCAACACCAGAATAACGACCAGCGCAATAAGTGACTTTCTGACCTGTTTCGGGGTCATGCGAGTTCCGCAATCAGTTCAATTTCAACCCGCGCGCCGATCGGCAATGCGGCCACCTGCACGGTTGAACGCGCGGGCGCAGTTTCTTCATCAAAATACTCGGCATAAACGCCGTTGAATTCAGCAAATTCGTTCATGTCCTGGAGAAAGACTGTTGTTTTAACGGCCCGGTCCAGCGAAGTTCCGGCCTCAGCCAAAACGGCCTTGAGGTTTTCCAGCACCTGAATCGTCTGCTCTTTTATTCCGCCCTCAACTTTGGTTCCCGTTTCGGGGTTCACCGGAATCTGACCGGAGGTGTAGAGCAGGTTTCCGCATTGAACCGCCTGATTGTATGGGCCAATGGGTTCCGGGGCCTTACTGGTGCTTATAATCTTTTTCATTTGTCGCTTCCTTTTCTTTATCAACAGAGGACGGGTTTTCCAATGACTGCAGAAGCATTGCCAATGTCGCCGCCGCCGGTTTAGGCAATTCGTCAGAGAGCAGCAGACCGATGCAATACTGCTTTACCAGCGGAACCTGAATACAGTTGCTTTTCAGCGACCATAGAGCCGCCTGGAAAACGGCTTCCAGCATGCCTTCGCGATATACTTCAAGTTCATTGGGATCTAATTCACCGGACTGGATGCGCTCCAGCGTGCCGGTGTGTTCAATCAACTCGAGTGAGCAGACAATCTGCCGCAGGGGCCTGACGGTTCCCGTGGCGAAAAATTCAGCCCAGAGCATATCGAGCTGTTTGGGCATGGTGATGTCATCATAAGGGTCCGGAATACGACCCGCGGCCATCA
Organism: Pontiella agarivorans; assembly: GCF_034531395.1. Classification (NCBI taxonomy): domain Bacteria; kingdom Pseudomonadati; phylum Kiritimatiellota; class Kiritimatiellia; order Kiritimatiellales; family Pontiellaceae; genus Pontiella; species Pontiella agarivorans. The sequence continues at coordinate 760,694 of NZ_JARVCO010000002.1, forward strand.
GGCGCTCAAAGCGTTTCATATCACCGGAAAGCCGGGGCAGTTTTTCGGTTTGCCCCAGCAATGTCAGCAGAAAGATAATATCCTTCTGCTGTTTCGGGTTCAGAAAAGCATACTCATCCAACAGATGCGGAATCAGAAACTCATTTCGTTCGAACACCGTTTTGAAAAACCAGATCGCTGACCAGATCGGCTCTTTCTCCTCATTGAAAAAAGATTGTTCAATTTGTAGGAATGACGCCAGAGCTTTGGATGGAGCAGGGGAGGTGACATAGGAAAAAAACAGGTTTTCTCGCTCCTCTTTAGACAGTTTTTCCGTTTCAAAAGGTTGTAGCGAAATCACCCGTTGCTGCACATTGGTCTGGTTGCTGACTTTATCAATGGCGGTGACTTCAACCGAATAATCGCCGAAATCATCCGCCGCATCAAAACAGAGGTTAACCACCGCCTGTGCCGGCAGCCGGTCCGGGGTCGAAGCCAGACCGATGTGTCCTTCAAGCTCTTTAAGATCGAGCTGCGTTTTTCCATTCGGTTTTGTGAGTTTAAGATTGAATGAAATGCCGGCCGCACCGCCGGGATCGGTGCTGTAATTTTTAAAAACCGGCAGAATGCAGAAATATTCGCCTTTGTGTACGGCATCAATATTCGTGATTTGCGGTTCAAAGTTGTCCGGTACAGCATACCACCAGTCCATGGACGGATCCTGCCGCGTGATCGCGAGCATGCATTCGAAGGGCTCGGCCAGCGCAGAACCGCACAGGCATAGCATAATCAGCAGCTGCTTCATTGTTTCTCCAGAGCGTCAATAATTTTCAGGTCTGCCTTCGAATACGGAACTTTCCGGAGGCTGGAAATATCCATCCATTGAAAATCCCGGCATTCGATGGCACGGGGACAGCCGGATTTAATTGTCGCAAAATAAGTATGCAGATCCATTGTAAAATGGCTGTATGCGTGTTTTACTTTAATTAGAAATTTTCCGACTTCCACCTCGATGCCGAGCTCTTCTTTCAGTTCTCTCGCCACGCAGGTTTCAAGGGTTTCACCTTCTTCCAGTTTCCCGCCGGGAAATTCCCACAGTCCGCCGAGCATATCCTCGGTACGGCGCTGGGCAATGAGCACTTCACCTTTTGCGTTGGTCACCACAGCGGCCCCGACAATGATATGCGGCATTTTTTTCTTCGGGGCTTTTTTGGGATATTCAAGCGGATTCCCTTCGGCCCTCGCGGCACAGCAGCGGGAGAGGGGACAGGCGGAACAGTTCGGATTTTTCGGCAAACACACCGTGGCCCCGAGCTCCATCATGGCTTCATTAAAATCGCCGGCGCGCCCTCGTACCAGCAGATCATCGGCCCATTGTTGGAGTTCCTTTTTTGCGGCCGTCGAGCGGGTATCCTTTGTATAGGCGAACAGACGCGAAAGTACACGAATCACGTTGCCGTCCAGCACGGCCAGATCGAGATTAAAAGCCAGCGAACCGATAGCCGCGGCCGTATAGCTTCCAACGCCGGGCAGTTTAATAATCTCTTCGGCCGTTGCGGGAAAGCGGCCGTGGTGCTCGGTAACGATGATGCGGGCGGCTTTGTGCAGATTACGTGCACGGGAATAATAACCCAGCCCCTCCCACATTTTCAGCACTTCCTCCTGCGAAGCGGCCGCAAGCGACTTCATCGAGGGAAACCGTTTCATAAACCGGTGAAAGTAGGGGGTGGCCTGATCCACACGCGTCTGCTGCAGCATCAGCTCTGAAATCCATACCCGGTAAGGGGTGCGGTTGCTCCGCCACGGCATGCTTCGTTTGTTTTCAGCAAACCACGGCAGCAGGCGGTTCGGTACCGCTCGTTTTATATTCTGAAACTGATTCATATAATAAGCCCCGTTTCCAATAATTGGAAACCGGGGCGTATTTTCCAGAGACTGGAAGCCGGGTCGAGCACAGATTAGCGGTATTTCTCAATCCACTCATCAGAGAGGTAGGTGCTGCTGCTGGCTTTCCGGTCGAGAATGCGGCCGTCGTAGAGCAGCAGTACCAGCCAGCCGGCACTTTCGTTGCCGGCCACAGACGGTTCGCGGTTTGAGGAGTATCTGCTGCCGGTATCAACTTCGGTTTTAGTAATGATGAAAGGTTTTGATACCAGCTTAATACTTTTTTTTCCGCGGGAATCAATCGTCACCTTCCGGAGCCCTTTGTCTTTCACGCTCAGGGTTCCCGGGGATACTTCATCGTCCTTTTTATCGGTCTGTTCGCCTTTGGCAATTCGCTGGCCGAAAAAGAAATATTCCAGTGAGAAGGTGTCCGGATGAACGGCTTGATTATAAATGTCGATATTAAGGTTTACCTGTTCGGTATAGGTTTTGGTTGTGGTGGTATATACGCGTTTTTCTCCGCTTTGCTTCAGCTCACGCTCTTCTTTCTCTACTTTTTTGTCCGAGCTTTTTTCGGTTTTAGCGCTCACGGAAATTCGGCCGTCGTGTATCTCTGCCGCCTGTTGTGCCAGATGGTTTTTATGCAGCTCGCCTTTATACTGTCTGGTTTTTTCAAGGGCTTTAACGTGAGCATAATCCTCGGCAAAAAACTGTGCGCGGGAGGTTTCGTGCAGTGCGCTTCTTTTGTAATGGATTGTGGTGCCGGTTTCCGACATGAGGGTGATTGAATCGCTGCCGAGCTTCATCAGGATTCCGCTGCGCGACTGGCCGTTGGCTATGCGTAGCGATACTTGTGAGCCGAGTTGCGGAGCTGTGAATGAAGGCCGTATTTCAGCCTTCTGATTTTCGTAGTAGGTTTTTAGATCGTCCGCTGCCATGGCGTTGCCAACCAGCAGAGTCAGAATGAGTGCAAGTTTGAAGGTATACCGTTTCATGATTATTTCCCCGCGGGCTGATTCATTACAAACTCAGACGTTCTTAACCGGCACCATATGGACAACCTGAATCTGCCGCTGCGTGGCGGAATTGATCCGGAGTTCGAATCCGGGAACGTCCAGGCGTTCGCCGGCGCGCGGAATGCGGCCGAGCATGGAAAAAATATATCCGCCGAGCGAATCATATTCATCGCTTTCCGGAAGCCGGGCCGAAAGTTCTTCATTCAGTTCATAGATGGGCATCCGTGCCAGCACCATGATTGAACCGTCCGGTCTGCGATGGAGATTTTTTTCCTTGAGGTCATATTCATCCTCAATTTCTCCAACCAGTTCTTCGATGATGTCTTCCATGGTCACGAGTCCTTCGGTGCCGCCGTATTCATCCACAACCAAAACCATCTGGGACCGACTTTTTTTCATAAGCTGAAGTACGTCATTAATCGGCATCGTTTCCGGAATAAATACCATTTTCTTTGCCAGTTGACTGATGGTCAGTCCATCGCCCGAATTTCGGGAAGAGATCAGTTTCAGCAGATCTTTTACGTGTACCATCCCGATCACGTCGTCAATGTTTTCGTGATATACCGGAAAACGGGAAAAACGGGATTCCCGCACTTCATCAATACATTCCTCAATGCTTAGCGTATCTTTAAAACCGTGGATATCTATTCTGGGGGTCATAATTTCACGCGCTACGGTGTCACCAAATTCAAAAACACTGCGAATGATTTCACGTTCTTCTTCTTCAAGCGCCTCCTCGTCAGTTTCGTCGATTAGACTTTTAATTTCATCCTCGGTCGATGGCCGGTCGTCTTCATCGGAAGTTGACATTGCGTGGCGCAATAGAAAATCCTCGATATATTGAAGGGGTCTTACGAAGATGTAAAGTGCCAGTGTAAGTGTTCCGATGACAGGAAGGACCGCAATTGAAATCCGGTCAGCATAACTTTCGGAAAGAACATGCGGGACGATTCGTGCAACAACCATGTATACAAGCGCAAGGGCAAACAGTCCGGGAAGTGTGATCCACAGTGTGTAATCCCGAAGGGCAAGATAACACAGGGTGAATGTGCCGATGGCCGATAAGGTCAATATCAGTCGAGTGCTTTTGCAAAGAAGGTCCCACCGATTCTTCCAGAATTTAAGCAGGTTGATATGCCGAGCATTCCGCTCAATCAGGCGGGGAAGTCCGGCATCGCCCGTGGCTTTTAATGAAGCATATATGGAGGCCAGAAAGCTGGCGGCGCTCAGGGTGAAAAGACTGTATAAAAAATATTCGCTATCTAACTCATTCATAAATTCGAGCGGCCTTTCCTGACTCTGTTCCGCCCGCGTTGTACAACTGATAAACTAAAGAGAGGTGTATTTACCAGACAAACAGTATTTGAAAAAGATAGGCTCGTAAAATTTCAACGGTTTTCCTTTTTTTAAACGGTGCAACTGTCATGACCTCAGCGTTTTATCATAGTATCTTATATTTCTTATCGTTCTGTGAAAATACCACATGTAGATTGCTTTCAGCACTTGTATTAGACATAATATATATTATGCGACGTACTGATTGTTGATAAAAATGTGGATAACTGTGAATAACTCACCGGGTAACATTTAATAGAGTCAGGTTGTGATCCGGACGGCCCCCGGCCCTTGCCGCCCAATGAAACATCCGTCTTTTTGCTCCTATTATGGGCGAAGGAAAACCGACTATGCATACAACCGATTTTTAATATTCATTCTTTTAATTGGGCACAAAAAAAACCGGCACTGAATTGTGCCGGTTGCAGAAAAAAAGCGGTTAATCAGATGCGTTCTCTGGTCTCGATTCCGAGAAGCTCCAATCCTTGTTTCAGGGTTCGGGCGGTGTTTCTGCACAGCCGAATACGACTTTCCCGAATGCCTTTGTCGGCTTTAAGAAATGGTACATTCTGATAAAAACTGCTGTAGATCTGGGCAAGGTCATAAAGATAATCCGCCATAATGTTCGGTCGGTAATTATCGGCAGCAGCGCGAACGGCGGCAGGAAAACGGGTTAATTTAACCGCCAGACGCCGTTCGATTTCGTGTTCAATCCGGATCGAACAATCGGTGAGCTCTGTGCCCGGAAACTGTGCTTTCCACTTATCATAAACCGACGAAATCCGGGCGTACGCATATTGCAGATATGGCGCTGAATTACCTTCCATATTCAGCGCTTTTTCCCAGGTGAATGTCACCAGACTCTGTGGATTCTGGCTCAGATCTGTATATTTTATGGCTCCGATTCCAATCGCTTTTGCCAAGTCCTTCTGCTGTTCCTCAGGCATATCCGGGCTGCTTGATTTTACCATCTTAAGGGCACGCGCCTCTGCTTCATCCAGCATGGCAGAAAGTTTGATTACATTGCCTTCGCGAGTGGAAAATGTGGCCTCTGGAAGACGCATCAGGCCAAACCATACATGCACCAGATTCGCTTTCATCTCCAGCTTGTCGGCGATGGTGAAAAACTGCTTAAAATGTAACTGCTGACGCTCATCGGTTACATAGATGATCCGATCTGGATCAAACTCTTCAATGCGTGATTCCACCGTGGCCAGATCGGTGGTGGCATAATTATATCCCCCATCACTTTTACGCACGATGCAGATCGGCATTCCGTCTTCTTCCAGATCAACGATCAGTGCGCCGTCGCTTTTTTTCGCGAGCCCCTTTTCCTCCAGAGCCCGAATAATTTCAGGCAGGCGGTCGTTATAGAAACTTTCCCCGCGATACAGATCAAATTTTACGCCGAGACGATCATAAATCGTGTCAAACTCACCAATGGACAGTTCAATAAATTTTTCCCAAAGCTTGCGGTTTTCCTCATCGCCCTGCTGGAGTTTGACCAGTTCGGCTTTAGCGAGATCACGCCAGGAGTCATCTTCTTTTGATTTATTATAACTCGCCACATAAATCCGTTCGAGTTCTTCGACCGGGGATTCGGCCAGTGCTTTTTCCTTCACAAACTCGCGATATCCCACCAGCATCAGGCCGAACTGAGTGCCCCAGTCTCCCAAATGATTGTCTGCAATCACATCATAGCCAAGAAAACGAAACAGCCGGTCAATGGCATTGCCGATTACGGTTGAGCGAATATGGCCGATATGCATCGATTTCGCCACATTGGGGCTGGAATAGTCGATAATGACCTTCTTCCCCTCGCCCACCTGCTCTGCTCCCAAATTCGGATCTTTTTCCAGCGTCTGGATATAATCAGCCAGCGCCGTGTTCGATAGAAAAAAGTTTATAAAGCCCGGACCTGCAATTTCTATTTTTTTGACAAAATCAGGCAGTTCAGCCGATTCCGCAAACTGCTGGGCAATTTCGCGCGGCGCCTTTTTAAGCTGTTTAGCCAATACCATGGCGGCATTGCACTGGTAATCGCCGAACTTTTCATTATTGGTTGGCGACACCCCCAAATTAACCTCAATATCGCCCAGATCAAAAATCGACTTCATCGCCTCGGTCGTCCAGGCCGAAAGGCGTTCCTCAAAAGTGGCAAACTCACGCATAATTTTAACTCCGTAAAAAGAGGCGGACCTTATTTTCCGACTCTGTAAAAATCAATCCCCGTTTTCCTGAGTCTGGAAAAACGGGGATCAGTTTCTTCCAAGGGCTGGAAGTTTTTTTATTCCTCGGCTGCAGTTTCTTCAACCACAGGAACCCCTTTAAAAGTCAACGATTCCTTATTGGCTTTCACAGTGACCACCGAGTTATTTTCGATATGCCCGCGCAGGATTTCTTCGGCCAGCGGATCTTCAAGGAAACGTTCAACGGTGCGACGCAGCTGACGCGCTCCGTAGGCTTTGTCGTATCCTTTTTCCAGCAGGAAATTCCGGGCGGGCTTGGTGATTTTAAGTTCGATATTTCGGCCGAGCACGCGGTTCTGAATGTTGGCCAGTTCGAGATTAATGATTGTTTCCAAGTCTTCTTTGGTCAGTTCGCGGAATACGATCATGTCATCGAGGCGGTTCAGCAGCTCCGGCTTGAAGGTCTTCTTGGCTACACCGATCATCATTTCCTTCAGCTTGGCAAAGTCGGCTTCTTCATTCGAGGGAGAAAAACCAAGGGAACCGGATTTCTTCACTTCCTGAGCGCCTAGATTTGAAGTCATGATGACTACCGTATTGCGGAAATCCACGCTGCGGCCAAGGCTGTCAGTCAGTCGACCCTCCTCGAGAATCTGCAGCAGCATGTGCATAACATCCGGGTGGGCTTTTTCGACTTCATCGAACAGCACAACGGAATACGGCCGACGGCGAACCCGTTCAGTCAGCTGTCCCCCCTCTTCGTGCCCTACATAGCCCGGAGGTGAACCTACCAGACGGGATGCATTGAATTTTTCCATATATTCTGACATGTCGATCTGGATGAATGATTCCGGATCATCAAACATAAAATCAGCCAGAGTTTTGGCCAGCATGGTTTTTCCCACGCCGGTCGGTCCCAGAAAGATAAAGGAGCCGATGGGACGTTTCGGGTCTTTCAGATCCGCCCTCGAACGCCGCAATGCACGGGAGACTGCGCTTACGGCTTCGCCCTGGCCAACCACCTGCTGGCCGACAACATCCTCGATACGAAGCAGGCGTTCCATCTCTTTTTCGCCCATCTTCATTACCGGAATTCCGGTCCACTTTGAAACGACAACCATGATGTCTTCATCGTCCACTACCGACTTATTTTCATCACGCGTTTTACGCCACTCTTCGAGCAGCTGATCCAGCTTTTCTTTGCTCTGGCGCTCCTGATCGCGGAAATTAGCCGCATCCTCGAATTTCTGTTCGTGGATAGCGTCGTTCTTTTTGGTTTCGAAATCGTGAATTTCCTCTTCCAGCTGTTTCAGCTCCGGCGGGCGGCTCATGCTGTTGATGCGCGCGCGTGCGCCGGCTTCATCGATTAGGTCAATCGCCTTGTCAGGCAGGAAACGGTCAGGCAGATAACGGGCAGAGCATTCAACTGCGGTCTTCATTGCATCGTCGGTGAAGGTGGCATGATGATGTTCTTCGTATTTTCCGCGCAATCCTTTAAGAATTTCAACGGCGTCTTCGACAGAAGGCTCTTTCACATTTACGGTCTGGAACCGGCGTTCGAGTGCGGCATCCTTTTCGATATATTTACGGTATTCCTTCAGTGTGGTGGCTCCAATACACTGCAGTTCACCGCGCGACAGCGCCGGTTTAATGATGTTTGCGGCATCCATGGTGCCTTCCGCCGATCCTGCGCCGACGATGGTGTGGAGTTCATCGAGAAACAGAATGATATTCTTCTCTTTGCGGATTTCATCCATGACGGCTTTGATGCGTTCTTCGAACTGACCGCGGTATTTGGTTCCTGCAACCATCAGCGCCAGATCCAGCGTAATCACTTTTTTATCGATCAGCAGATCCGGCACATTGCCTTCCTGAATGACCTGGGCAAGCCCTTCAGCAATTGCTGTTTTTCCGACGCCTGCTTCACCGAGCAACACCGGATTATTTTTGGTGCGGCGGCAGAGAATCTGAATGACCCGTTCGATCTCATCTTTTCTGCCGATCACCGGGTCCAGTTCACCATCCTTGGCCAGTTTAGTCAGATCACGCCCGAAGGTATTAAGCGCCGGCGTTTTGGTTTTTCCTTTACCGCGCGTCTGTCCGCCGCCGATCGGCGGGGGCTCAGGGTCGCCGCCCTCGTCTTCATATTCTCCTTCTGCTGCCGGGTCATAATCGGGGTCGAGGGTTTTCATGATTTCATAGCGGGTTTCATCGAGATCCACGCCGAGGTTTTCGAGTACCCGTGCGGCAATACCTTCCCCTTCGCGAAGCAGTCCGAGCAGAATATGCTCTGTGCCCACATAGCTGTGGCCCAGTCCGCGGGCTTCACTTGCTGAAAGTGCCAGCACTTTTTTGGCACGCGGTGTAAAAGGAATATTTCCAATGGTTTTGGTCTCCGGCCCGGTGCCGACGGCTTTTTCAACTTCCAGCCGGACCGAGGCGAGATCGATTCCCAATGCCTGCAGTGCATTCACTGCAACGCCGTGTCCCAGCGCAATCAAGCCCAGAAGAATATGCTCTGTGCCGACGTAGCCGTGATTGAAGCGGTCAGCTTCTTTCCGTGCCAGCTGCAGCACCTGCTGCGCCCGTGGTGTAAAATTATCCATTTCTTCTACCTTTAGTTTTTACCGTTCGAATCCGTAGCATTTTCCATAAAATCCCGCAACTTCCGCGCCCGCACAACATCGCGCTCCTCCGGCTCCAGCCCTTTGGTTTCCAGTTTCTGCAGATGGGCCGGCTGAATGGAAATAAACATCATGTCCAGCTCCCGTCGGGAAAACTGCGTCAGCATGCCGAGGTCCAGCCCGAGCCGAAGCGTGGAGAGCAGGTTCAGGGCCTCGCCGCTGGTCATAAGTTTGGCGTTTGAAAGAAGGCCGAATGCTCGCGATACATGATCTTCCACGACAATGGACCGCTCGTTCATCAGACGGATGCGTGCATTATTCTCATGTTCAATCAATTCAAGGACGATCTGTTCAAGGTGGGAGATAATCTCATCTTCACGCCGGCCCAATGTAATCTGGTTGGAAACCTGGAACATGTTTCCGGCCGCTTCCGTACCTTCGCCCCACATTCCGCGCACTGCCAGGCCGATTTTTGAGATCCCGTTGATCACCGGATCCATTTCCTCCATCAGTACGAGCGCCGGAAGGTGCAGCATTACCGATGCCCGCATGCCTGTGCCGACATTTGACGGGCAAGATGTTAAATAGCCGAGTTTCGGTGAGAAAGCATAGGTGAGCTTCGATTCCAGTTCATCGTCAATTTTGTCCGCTGCCGCCCAGGCCCCCTGTAGATTGAGACCAGGCTGCAACGATTGGATCCGAATGTGATCCTCCTCGTTTACCATAATGGAAAGGCACTCATCGCGCGTGACGAAAACGCCGCAGCTGTCATCCTGCTGCGCCAGCTCCTGACTGATCAGATGTCGCTCAAAAAGTATTTCTTTATCCAGCGTATCCGTATCGTGCATGTTCCATGATAAAAACGGTTGTTCCAAAGAATGGAAAATCTCTGAGGTCTCCGTCCAGACCGCCTGATTTTCCTCTTCACTCGCCCAGCCCGGAAAACAATATTCTTCGACATTGCGGGCCAGACGAATACGACTGCTGATCACAGGCCCCTCGTCAATACCGGCCTCCAGCCAGCTGCCGTGGCGTTTTACCATATCGTCCAGCGTCATGTTTCGTCTCCTTCAGCGGGGATGGCCCCACTCTCTTTCAGCAGGCGGATCTTATCACGCAAAGTCGCGGCAATCTCATATTCTTCTTTAGCGATTGCGGTTTCGATATCCTTCTGGAGGGCGGCGATCTGTGCGGTCATACGCGCTTCGTTGCCCTGGCGGGCGGGGATTTTTCCGACATGCTGTCGGCTGTGGTGCATGGCCTGGGTAATCGCGTTAAGTTCCCCCATAAAGGCATTGTAGCACTCGGGGCATCCCAGCCGGGCCCGTTTTTTAAATTCGGCACGGGGCATCTGACAGCGGCTGCAGCTCAGATCGAAAACCGAATCATCGGCCTCCGGGGTGCTGCCGCTTGGCTGATTGCCGAGTCCCAGCAAAACATCCGTGATCGAAATCGGCGAATTGAGGTCGATTCCGTTTTTCTGGGCGCACGCCTGACAGAGGTTCAGTTTTTTCACTTCACCGTCAATTACCTGCGTCAGGTGGATGGTGGCCTCTTTCTCTTTGCAACATTCACATTTCATGAAAAAAATCCTGTTTTCCTCTAAGACACTCTGAAGGGTAATTCGTTGGATTGTCGGTGTGCAAACCTTTTGATGAACGTAAAAACCACGCCGCGCAGATGCAAAGGCCGCACGCCGTGGTTTTGCAACATTCTTCAAAACCGTCATTTACTCGATCGGCGTACCCTCGGAGCGGGCAGCCTGATGGTAAAGCTCGGCCAGCTTCCGGGTAATTTCTCCGGGTTTTCCGCCGCCGATTTCGCGTTTGTCTACATCGACCACCGAAATAATTTCAGCGGCTGTTCCGGTCAGGAATACTTCGTCCGCCACGTAGAGGTCATAGCGCGCCATTGGCGCTTCACGCATTTCGTAGCCGGCTTCACGGGCAAGTTCCATGACTTTATTGCGGGTCAGTCCTTCCAAAGCACCGCACGTACTCGGCGGTGTGGTGATAACCCCGTTTTTAACCGCAAAAATATTGTCACCGGAAGCTTCCGCCACTTCCCCTTTATGATTCAGCATCAGACATTCCATGCAACCCGCGTTGATCGCCTCGATTTTTGCGATAACGTTATTAAGATAATTCAGGCTCTTAATGCGCGGATTGATGGCCTCCGGATGATTGCGGATTGTTCCAACGGTTACGATTTTCAGTCCGTTATCGTAGAGTTCCTGCGGATAGAGCTGGATTTTTGCTGCAATAATGATGACTTCGGCCTTATCGCAGAGATACGGATTCAGGCCCAATGTGCCCTTTCCTCGGGTAACCACCAGGCGAATGTATCCGTCCGAAATTTCATTTGCTTTGCAGGTGTCCACGACGGCTTGTTTCATCTGCTTTCGCGTCATCGGAATCTTCAGCGCAATCGCCTGAGCGGAGTCGTACAGACGCTCGATATGTTCGTCCAACAGAAATACCCTGCCGTTATAGGCCCGAATACCTTCAAAAACGCCGTCGCCATACAACAGCCCATGGTCAAATACGGAAACCACAGCATCTTTTTCATCAACCAGCTTATCACCTAAAAAAATTTTCATTTCAAAAAACAATCCTTACTGTACTAAAACACCATCCTTCAGAAACAGTTCACGGGAACAGCGGGATGCCACTTCCTGAGAATGGGTAACAAGCACGAGAGTATGCCTTCTGGTCCCGAGCAGTTGAAACAAATAATTCAACACTTTTTCACCGGTCGTTGAATCCAGGTTTCCGGTCGGTTCGTCGGCAAAAATAATATCCGGTTCGTTGATCAGTGCCCGCGCAATGGCCACACGCTGCTGTTCGCCGCCGGAAAGCTCCTGCGGCCGATGGCCGATCCGTTCGCCCAGCCCAACTTCCTCCAACAGTTCCCTGGCCCGGATTTTGGCTTCTCTGGCCGGCTGAATACTCATCGCCGGAAGCGCCACATTTTCCACAATATCCAGCTCGGGAAGCAGATGAAACGACTGAAAGACATAGCCTACATTTTCGGCACGGAATTGGGCCAGCTTTCTGGCCGGCATGCTGTACACATTCTGTCCCCGGAAAGATACCGTTCCGGACTTTGGGCGGTCCAGCCCGCCGAGCACATGGAGCAGCGTGCTTTTTCCCGAACCGCTCTGCCCCATAATTGCCAGCATTTCGCCGGCCGCGACATTCAGCGACACCTTATTCAGCACATTCAGCGACGTTTTTCCAATCCGATAGGTCCGGTCTATCTGCTCTGCAACCAGTACGTTATCCATTAGCCCAGCTCACTTTTCACCACGTCGGCCAGTTTTTCTGCAATCGTCCGGGTCTGCTCCTCCGTCGGACCCTCCACCATCACACGACACATCGGTTGCGTTCCGGAATAACGGATCAGTACGCGCCCCTCATCGCCCAGTTCGGCTTCAGCCGCAGTTATGGCTTTTTCAAGGGCTGGAACATCGCGGATATCCGGTTTTTGCTGCACATCCACATTAATCAGCTGCTGTGGGAACGGCGTCATGATGCCTGCCAGCTCGGATAGCTTTTTTCCGGACTGTTTCAGAGTCTGCACCAGCTTGATGCCTGAGACAATGCCGTCTCCGGTTGTATGGCAATCCAGAAAAATCATATGCCCGGAATCCTCGCCTCCCAGCACTGCCCCTTTTTTTTTCATCAGCTCCAGCACCTTGCGGTCGCCGACGCCTGCGGATTCCGTCTTAATTCCATTGGCCTTCATCGCCGCATGGAAGCCCATATTGCTCATCACCGTGGCCACCACGATATTGTTTTTGAGATCATTGGTTTTTTTGTATGACCGGGCGCAGATGGCCATAATCTGATCGCCGGTTAATTCGGTGCCTTTTTCGTCCACGGCAATAAGGCGGTCGCCGTCGCCGTCAAACGCCAGCCCGGCATGCGCCTGGAGTTTGCGGACTTTGCGCTGCAGCATTTCCGTATGCTGTGAACCGCAGTTTTCATTAATGTTAAGGCCGTCAGGCTGATCATGAATTACCGTCACATCGGCTCCGAGCTCGGAAAAAATCTTTTCGGCGCAATCGCTGGTTGCCCCGTTGGAGCAGTCCAGCACCAGTTTCAAACCGCTGAATGGTTGCTCGGCTTCAATCGTATCGAGGCAGAATTCAGAATAAATCTGCGTCGAATTACCCAGCTGGAACACGGCGCCGACACCGTCATCGACCGGCAACTCTTTCTGCTCGCTGAAAAATAACGCTTCAATTTCCGCCTCCTCGGCATCGGAAAGTTTAAATCCATCGCCTTTGAATACCTTGATTCCGTTGTCGAAATAGGGATTGTGCGACGCCGAAACCATCAGTCCCGCCACCGCGCCGGTCTGCACCGCAATCGCTGCTACTGCCGGCGTGGGCACAATGCCGAGCAGATGTGCATCTACCCCCGCAGAACAGACGCCGGCGGCCAGCGCTGATTCCAGCATGGCACCGCTCAGACGCGGATCGCGACCAATCACAATGGCCGGCCATTGTTCCGGATCATGTTCATTTTTGAATTTTATTGCCACAGCGCGCCCAAGCTTTATGGCCGTTTCAACGGTCATATTTCCCTGATTCGCGCGGTCGCGCACTCCGTCTGTTCCGAATAGTTTTCCCATGATTATGCCCAAAGTCCTGCTGTTTCATTTACAATCGACTGCAGCCACGCGTTTCCGGATTTCCGAATTGCAGGTGGCAGTGATTGTATTGTTTCAATATACGAATTTTTAATTTCCAATCCCTGGAAAAAAACGTCTGGCGGCTGGGAGCTCAGTCCCTGCAACCGCAACTTCATTTCCGGCCATTCCCGCGAAAAACGTTTTTGAATCGCAATTTCCCCGGGGGTTCCGCGGTTGTTTTCCAGCCATTGGAAAGACGCTTTAAAATTTTCAGATAAATCATCAAGACGTTTGATCCGCTCCGTCAAAACCAGATCCAGATTCTTTTTTCCGCCTTCGAGTGCCGCCTCATCAAAAACATCGCGGATAAATTTTTTCCGCACATTTTCGTACCATGCCCGCAGTGCAAGCAGATTGCCTATATACAGGAGATTATTCCGCACAATCCGGTCAGCCCTTCGGTAAACGCCGGTGCGATAATCTCGTGTTCCGGATTTCGGTGCCTCCGGAATGTGCAGTTTGTCCGGTTGCAGCAGGTCTTCGCGACATACGCCGCCGGCGGCAATAATCGAGCCGTACGTGATGCGCGCCGGACCGACCAGTCCCCCCTGCCCTCCGAGAAAAATCGGCTTATTATCAAGAAAAACCCCATTGGGAACATCGCCGATCAGTGAGGCGGTTGCTTTGTCGTGATGCGGCGTAAAATTAAAGTGCACATAGGACGAACCGATTTCAGAATGATCTTTACGGCTGGTTCCGCCGGCCATCAGAGCATCGCAAAAATTAATCAGACTTCCTCCCGTTACAAACGGAAAAAGAATGCTCTGTTTCAGGCCGACAGCATGGGCGCAACCGGCCTGCTCTTCAAGAATCGTTCCCGGTCGAACATGGGAATCGCTACCGATGCTGGATTCATCCAGGAAAACCGCACCGTTGATGTATCCGCCCTTGAGTTCTACCTTTCGGCCCAGCTGGCAGTTGTGGATCGTTACGGGCGATTCCGCCCCCAAAACAGAACCGGGGCCGATGGAGGTCTCAGCTCCCTGGACGCGGCAGCCCGGATGTATGACCGCGTCAGCAGCAATCCTGCCGCAGTCGACTTCATTGCCGATAAAAACCCCGAGCTTCAGCCAATCCGATGTTGAACGCATTCATTAACTCCTGAAAACAGTTTCCAGACTTTGGAAAAAGAGCGCTGAATGTAGCTCAGAAATGTGGAAATTTAAAACCACTAATCAACACTAATACACCCGGGTTTTGCCACGATCCGACTCGTGTTTATTCGAGTTTTTTACTCCTCTTCATTGCAGGCGGTGTAGAGCCAGCTGAGCAGCGATTCAAAGCGCGGATCGGCGTGAAGGTTGTTCAGATCCGGATCGGTTTTCATCCAATCATAATCCGAATAGCCCAACTCAACCGCCCGCGTCAATGCCTCAAAAGCCTGATCGGCCTGACTGGTCAGCGAATAAGAACACCCCAGATTGTACCAAACCAGATCATCGTTCGGCAGCTGGTGACTCAGCTTTTCATCAATGGCCAGCCCGTCCTGAAATTTTCCGGTTTTGGTGTACAAATCCGCCAAAGCCTGGAGGATTTCAACATCCTCCGGCAGGCGTTTTGCAACCTTTTCGAGAAAACTCAGCTCGACCGCCTGATGGCGACCGGTATTTCTGTTTTTGCTCATTTAAAATCCTGCTATTCAACCGGACGCTGTGTATGGCCGGTGTAGATCTGGCGCGGGCGTCCAATGCGTCCGTGCGGATCTTCACGCATTTCCAACCACTGGGCAATCCAGCCCGGGATGCGGCCGATCGCGAACATAACGGTAAACATATCCGTCGGGATACCCATGGCGCGATAGGTCAGTCCGGTATAGAAATCAATATTCGGGTAGAGGTTGCGTTCCACAAAATAATCGTCGGCCAACACGGCGTCTTCGAGTTCCTGAGCAAGATCCACCAGCGGATCGCTCACTCCAAGGGCTTCCAGCACATCTTTACACATGGTTTTGGCCACTTTGGCGCGCGGATCATAGGATTTGTAAACACGATGACCGACCCCCATCAGGCGGAACGGATCATTTTTGTCTTTTGCGCGGGCCACCACACGTTTCACGTCCCCTTTATCCTCGGTAATGATGCGCTCAAGCATTTCGATAACATGCTGGTTTGCTCCGCCGTGCAGCGGCCCCCAGAGCGCGCAAATTCCCGCGGAAATTGATGCGTAAAGATTGGCGCCGGCAGAACCTACCATCTTTACAACAGACGCCGAGCAGTTCTGTTCGTGGTCGGCATGCAGAATCAGCAGTTTATTCAGAGCCTTGGCCACCACCGGATCAACTTCGTAGCTGTTCACCGGAGTGCGGAACATCATATTGATGAAGTTTTCACAGTATTTGAGGTCCGGGCGCGGATACACAATCGGATGGCCGATTGATTTTTTATAAGCAAAGGCCGCCGCCGTACGCATTTTTGAAAGCAGACGCGTTACCTTGTAATCGATGTTTTCCTGAAGGGTTGCGTCTTCGAGTTCCGGGTAGAATGTAGAGAGCGACACCGCCATGGCCGACAGCGTGGCCATCGGATGCGCATGATCCGGATAGGCATCAAAAAAATGACGCATATCTTCATGTAGAAGCGAATGATAGTTCATGTTGGTTGAGAACTCGTCGTGCTGCTCTCTTGACGGCAGCTTTCCGTGGACCAGCAGATAGGCCACGTCAACAAATTCGCATTTTTCCGCAAGATCATTGATGTCATATCCGCGATAACGCAGAATTCCTTTTTCGCCATCAATGTAAGTTACGTCAGACTGACAACATCCGGTGTTCACAAAGCCGGGGTCATACGTGATCATTCCGGTCTTCGCCCGCAGGGTGCGGATATCAACAGCCTTCTCTTTTTCTGAACCTTCAAAAACCGGGAGCTCAATCGATTCATTATCAAATGTCAGCGTTGCTGTGCCTAGATCATTAATTTTGGACATTGTTTTTTCCTTTAATGGCGTTCTTCATTCATTTTGGTTGGGCGTAAAAATACGGTTTGCGGGTATGCATTCAAGACTAAAAAACGTGAGGGCTTTCATATTCCTTAATACGGGCGGACCTAGAGGCGGCA
The DNA here is from genome assembly GCF_034531395.1 of Pontiella agarivorans. Lineage (NCBI taxonomy): Bacteria > Pseudomonadati > Kiritimatiellota > Kiritimatiellia > Kiritimatiellales > Pontiellaceae > Pontiella > Pontiella agarivorans. The sequence continues at coordinate 777,475 of NZ_JARVCO010000002.1, forward strand.
TCGGACAGTTTATTTTTTCGACTATTTATATTGCACGACCTTCTCCGAATATGTTTTATCCACGGGTCTTTCAACGAAAAGGAACTGAATATATATGGCTAAGAAAAGCAAAGTTGCTAAAAACAACAAGCGCATCGCGTTGGCTTCCAAATACTACGCGAAGCGTCAGGAACTCAAGAAACTCATCGCTGATCCGTCGACAGAACCGGCAGATCGCATGGCAGCCGTACGCAAGCTTCGCTCGCTTCCGGTTGACACTAACCCGAACCGCATCATGAACCGCTGCTCCGTCACTGGACGTCCGCACGCGGTCTACCGCAAGTTCGGCCTGTCCCGTATCACACTTCGCGAAATGGCTTCCGAAGGAAAGATCCCGGGCATGACCAAGGCCAGCTGGTAACCTTTTATCCATTTTGTTGATAAGACGAAGCGCTCTCCGATTGGAGGGCGCTTTTTTCTGTTCAGCAACTCCCGCGAATCCATGGTGCAAAAAGTTCAGGGGGATAAAATCGGGCGGATTGAAAATGCTTTTGCGTCAGTGCTGGCGTTTTTCGTCTGAATTCCTATTCGGCTTCTTTATCTTTTTTGCATCAGAGCAAAAAAAAACCGCCCTGAGTGCAGGACGGTCTTTAAGACGTTCCAATGATTGGAAGCTTAGGCTTTTTTCACTGCTCCGGAGCGCAGCGCCTTTGTGGAAACCCATACGCGTTTAACGGTACCGTTTTCGGTGCGGATTTTAACGCGCTGCAGGTTCGGTTTGAATTTGCGTTTGGTGGCACTGGTCACGTGCAGACCGATACCGCCCTTTTTCTTCGACAAACCTTTTCGAACAATGCGACGACCCACTGTGGTCTTCTTTCCTGTAACTGCACATTCTCTACCCATCTCAAATACCTCAATATCTCGGTTTCAAAAATTGTTCCTGATCAATAAGAGCGCAGTAATCTAAGGATTCCCGCCTGCTTTGCAAGACTAAATGCGCTCTTTTTCTCCACAAACCACAATATACTGCCGCCTTAGAGCAGTTCAGCGAAAACCGCATTGCTGATAAACAGGGCGTCGGGGGTTAAGCGAAGCCGGTTTCCCGAACGCTGGAGCAGATTTTCCTCAATCATTGATTCTATGCCGTCTCCGCAGAGGTCGTATGCAGAAAAGCCGGACGTTTTTTCAAATTCATCGAGGTCAAAACCATCGGTCATACGCAGCCACATCACGAGGGTTTCCCTTGCTTTCTCCTCTTTGGAAAGATATTCCACGTCATCAAACGGTTTCCGATCTTTCAGCATCCGCTCGTTGTAGCCCTTGAGGTCTGCAATATTGCCGAAGCGCTTTCCGCGCCAGTGGGAATGGCTTGAGGGGCCGCAACCGAAATATTCCCCGCCCTGCCAATAGAGCACATTGTGCCGGCACGCTTTTTGGTCTTTGGAAAAATTGGAAATTTCGTAGTGAAGATAGCCGGCCTCTTCGAGAAACATTTTCACCCGATAATAGTTGTCCGCTTCCTCGTCGTCGCCCGGCGGAACCACCAATCCCTGGTCTCGGGCTTTTGTCAGCGGTGTGCCGGGTTCATAAATCAGGTTGTAATACGAAATATGGTCTGGCTGCAGTCCGGCTGCTGTTTCGGCATCGGAAAGTACATCGTCGGGTTTCATTCCGGGGATGCTTTGAATCAGATCGACATTCACATTGTCGAAGCCCGCCTCGCGCAGCATATGATAGCCCGTAATTGCAGTTTCGGCATCATGAATGCGTCCCAGCAGTTGCAGGGCGCGATCGTTGAAGGACTGCACGCCGATCGATATCCGGTTGACCCCGCCGTCGCGCATCACCTGCAGTTTTTCCGGCGTCAGCGTTCCCGGATTAGCTTCGCTGGTAAATTCAATAACTTGCGAAAGGTTGATACGCCGTTCGATGGATTCGAGCATTTTCCGGTATTCGTCCGGCGTGAGCGCTGTAGGTGTTCCGCCGCCGATGAATACTGTGTCGGGCGCAAAATCAGACGGCAGCCGACGCAGTTCGATTTCCAGGCATTGGAGGTACAGATCCATGCTGTCGATTTCATCGGGAGTCAGTTTATAGAAATCGCAGTAGCGGCACCGCTTTTCGCACAGAGGAACATGAATATAGAGACCAGTCATAAGTGCGGAAAGATGCGCTATCCTTTAAACGCATCCAACAACAAAAAGTGAACAACTATTCGACACTCCAGTTTCTCTCGGGTATGCATACCGGACTTTTTCGGTACGGAATTGAGGATTAAGATGGCGGATAATAAAAAGCAGGTTGTGGTAATCGGTAACGGAATGGCGGGCTATCGCTTCTGTGAAAAGCTGCTCGAATATGATGCTCACCATCAATATGCCATGACTGTGCTGGGTGATGAACCCGTGCCGGCCTATGACCGTGTTTCACTTTCCACCCTCTTTTCCGGACGACGGCAGGCTGAGCTGTATTTTGCAGAGCAGCGTTGGTATGACTATTACAAGATTGATCTGAATCTCGGAAGCCGGGCGGTTTCGGTCGACCGCAAAGCGAAAAGTGTTACAGCGGAAGACGGCACCGAATATTCCTACGATAAGCTGGTGATCGCCACGGGCTCGCGGCCCATCATTCCGGCCATTGGAAATACGGCGCTTGGCGGTGTACACGTTTACCGGACCGCAGCAGATGTAAAAGCCATCCGAGAGGAAGCTCGGAACGCCAAAAACGCGGTAGTCATCGGTGGCGGCCTGCTGGGGCTGGAAATTGCTGAGGCCTGTCGTGAAATGGGCTTGGAAACCACGATTCTGGAACGCGAAAAATTCCTGATGCCGGAACAGCTCGACGAAATGGCGGGAAAGCTGCTCGATATGAAAATCGAGGAATTAGGCATTCATCTCAAACTCGGTGCACACGTCCAGAGCCTGAAAGGCGAATCGGATATTGAGCGTGTTGTGCTCGACAATGGCGATGTATTCGATGCGGACCTCGTGGTGGTCACGGCCGGGATTACGCCCAACGATGAGATTGGTACCGAGGCCGGACTCGAGCGTGGAGCTCGCGGCGGCATTGCCATCGGTAAAACCACCCAGACCTCTGATCCCGATATTTATGCCATTGGAGAATGTGCGGCGTTCAAGGATACGCTTTTCGGGCTCGTTGCCCCCTGCTATGCCATGGCTGAAACCTGTGCTGCCCATCTCGGCGGAATCAATAAAACCTTTGCACTTCAGAAGCCGGCTTCAAAACTGAAACTGCTCGACCTGCAGGTCGCCAGTATCGGAAACATCCACCTCCCGGAAGACGGAGATGTCGATTATTTCTACGATCAGGACATTCAAAACGGCGTGTATAAAAAGCTGCTGATATCCAAGGATTGGAAAACGCTCTACGGGGCCATTCTGGTGGGTGAATTTTCAGAATTTGAACGTCTGCGAAAATATATTGAAAAAGGGCTCGAAATGCCCGACCACCCCCGCGAGCTACTGGCCCCGATCGGGCGGCCGATTGAGCTGGATATTGAGCTCGAGGACGATGATCTGGTCTGCTTCTGCAACCACGTCACCAAAGGTGACATCTGCAAGGCAATCGATGCGCATAACCTGAAGGATGCTTCAGGCGTTATGGCTACAACCTATGCGGCCGGGCTGTGCGGCGGTTGCTACGACACCGTGGTGGCCGTGACCAAACAGTATATTGAACACGGCGTTTGATGGCTGTTGCAGGGCATCAGATCTCCCTGTTTTTTTAGATAAAGTCGGGCTATCTCCGGTCTGGTGCAAAATACGCATCGTTTATTAGAAAAATGTGGTTGCGGCACCTGCAACTGCAGTACAGCACCTGTGCAGTGACCGCGCTTTTTGCATATATGTATAATATCCGCACACATTTCTGTAAGAACATCGGTTACTCTCGGTCCTGTATTATGCTTTTGTTATGCGATTTTAAACAGAGAGTTGTCGGCAGTAACCCGTCGGCACAATTCTACAGGATAAGCTACAGGAGATAATGATGAAAAAAATGATAATGATGAGTACTCTGGCTGTTTGCGGCTCTGTTCTTGCGCAACAGCAGGGGCTGCTGAACACTGCCGATTCACCGTATATTGCATTCCATAATCCAGATATTGGCGACTGCCAGTGGACCGACGGCTTCTGGGCGGATAAGTTTAAATTGTGCGAAGAAGTCATGGTTCCGCACATGGGTGAAATTCTCAAGGGAGATGTCGGTTTTGCATATGATAATTTCAAGATTGCTGCCGGACTGAAAGAGGGTAAACACCAGGGTATGAACTGGCACGATGGTGATTTCTATAAGTGGATGGAGGCCGCCACCTACGTTTATTCCATCAATAAGGATCCGGAAATTCTGAAAGAACTGGATGAAATTATCGGAGTCATTGCCAAGGCTCAGTGCGATGACGGTTATCTTTCGACGCAAACGCAGATTCCTGACATCAAGCGCGGCAAACAGGAACGCTGGGCCAACCGTCAGTTGCACGAAATGTATAATTCGGGCCATCTGCTGACTGCGGCCTGTATCCATAAGCGGGTGACCGGACAGGATAACTTTTTCAAAATCGCAAAAAAGCATGCCGATTTTCTGGTGAAAACCTTCATGCCCTGCCCCGAGCATCTGAAACGCTTCGGTTTCAACCAGACCCAGATCATGGGACTGGTTGAAATGTACCGCGAAACCGGAAATAAAAAATATCTTCAGCTGGCTGAAGACTTTGTGAACCGTCGTGGAAAAAGCGGGGCTGAACCTGCCCCGGAAGCTACATATAAATTTATCGGCGATATGGTTCAGGAGCGGACGCCGTTGCGCAAAGCTAAAGAAGCGGCCGGCCATTCTGTGCTGGCCCTCTACTACTATGCCGGTGCGGCGGACATCTATGCGGAAACCGGTGAACAGGCACTGATCGATGCACTTGACCGGATGTGGGACAGCGTCGTGAATCATAAGATGTACATCACGGGGGCCTGCGGCCAGACCCACCATGGCGTTTCTTCAAAAGTGGATATGATCCACGAGGGCTTCATCGGCGACTATATGATGCCTAACGCCACGGCCTATAACGAAACCTGCGCCAATATCTGCAATGCCATGTTCTCTTACCGTCTTCTCGGGATTCACGGGGAATCAAAATATGCCGATATCATGGAGCTGGTGCTCTATAATTCCGCGCTTTCCGGCATCGACCAAGAGGGTACGCACTATTTTTATACCAATCCGCTGCGTCGGACCTGCGATAAAAAAATGGGGATTACCGATTATGAAAACCGCGCAGACTATATCCCCTGTTTCTGCTGTCCGCCAAATTTGGTACGCACCATTGCCAAAGTGTCCAACTGGGCCTACAGCCTGACTCCTAACGGTGTAGCCGTGAACCTATACGGCGGCAATCGGCTGGATACGGAAATGATCGACGGCTCCGCGCTTAAACTGAAACAGGAAAGCGGCTATCCCTGGGACGGCGCAGTCCGAATTACAGTTGAACAGTGCAAAGCGGATGAATTTGATCTGATGCTTCGCATTCCCCAATGGGCAGAAGGAGCTTCTTTGAAGGTCAATGGAAAGAAGATGGATATTGCAGTGGTTCCGGGAACATATGCCGTGGTTTCCAGACACTGGAAATCCGGTGATACTGTGGCGCTGGATCTTCCGCTTGAGGTCAAGCTGATGACCGGCCACCCTCTGATTGAAGAAACCCGCAATCAGGCCGCCATCAAACGCGGTCCCGTGGTCTACTGCATGGAAACGCCTGACCTGCCCGAAAACACGTCCATTCTGGATGTTTATCTCCCTTCCGATATCAAGCTGAAACCGGCAACGGATAAACAGTTGATCGATGGTGCGACCACACTTAAAGGAAAAGTGCTGATTCATAAGTCACAGACTCAGCAGATGTACAGCTCGCTCGATCAGCCGGCATGGGATAAAGTTGATTCCCAGTTTGTTCCTTATTATGCGTGGAGTAACCGCGGTACTGCCGAAATGACGGTCTGGCTCCCGATCGTCTGGAAATAAAGGGATATGTCAGGAGCAGATGATGAAAAGACGCGATTATTTTAAAAGCGGAGCGGTTGCGGCGGTAGGTATTCCAATGCTTGGAAAAGCCTCCGAAGATCAGGGGTTTCAGGGCGAACGCGCCGCTGATAACTGGTATCAGGTCGCTGACGGTGAATGCGCTCTGCCGATTCGGAAAAAAAGAATTCAGTGCGATGTCGCGGTGCTCGGCGGTGGACTGGCCGGCATCTGCGCGGCCGTTGCGGCGGCGCGCAACGGGGCCCGAACAGTACTGGTTCAGGACCGACCGGTGCTTGGCGGAAATTCGTCGAGCGAAATGCGGGTTCATGTTAATGGCGTTAATCATCTGCGACCCGATAACTACGCTGAACGCGAAACCGGAATTATTGAAGAACTCCTGCTGCATAACCGCTTCCACAATAAGCAGGAATCCTGGCCGGTATGGGATCACCTGCTTTACGATTTTGTGATCAGCGAACCGAATCTGGAACTTTTGCTCAATACGCAGGCCACCAAAGCGATTATGGATGGAAGTACGATTCAGGCCGCCAAATGCTGGCAGCTGACCACGGAAACCGAAATCATAATTGAGGCCGAGCAGTTTATCGACTGCTCCGGCGATGGCCTGCTGGCCGCAACTTCCGGAGCGCTTTATCGGACCGGGCGCGAAGGTAAAAAAGAATTCGGTGAAAAATTTGCACCGGATGAGCCTGATGGCTGGCAGATGGGGGCCACGCTGCTGATGCATTCCGAAGATATGGGCAAACCGATGCCTTTCGAGGCGCCCTCCTGGGCCATTCCGTATGATGTGGAGAATCAGAATCCGAAACGCAATTTCAATGGGTTCCATAATGGTCTGTGGTGGATGGAGGTCGGAAGTGATGCTGATATTATCGGAGAGCAGGAGGAAATCCGCCATAAGCTGATGGGCTATGCCTATGGTGTCTGGGACTACCTCAAAAACCACAGCGATATTCCGGGCATTGAAAATCACGCGCTCACCTGGGTACAGTCCCTGCCCGGCAAACGCGAATCCCGCCGCTTTATCGGGGATTACATTTTGCGGGAAGGCGATTTGACCGGTCATACCCATTTTAAAGATACCGTCGGTTACGGCGGATGGTCGCTGGATGAACATTGCTGGGCCGGTATTGAAAACCTCGAAGATCCGCCGAGCTATTTTCACTATCATTTCCATAAAGTGTATGAAATCCCCTATCGGTCGCTCTATTCCAAAAATATTACCAACCTCTCCTTTGCCGGACGTAATATCAGCCAGACGCATATTGCACTTTCATCAACCCGGCTGATGGCCACCTGCTCCACCATGGGTATGGCGGTCGGAACTGCGGCGGCGATGTGTATCCATAAACATTGCAACCCCCGTGATATTGCTCAGAAACATATCAATGCGCTGCAGGAAAATCTGTTGCGTGAAGATTCGTTTCTTCCGCATCGCCCGGCAAGGGACGAAAAAGATCTTGCTCGAAAAGCTGCACTTATTGCCGCCTCATCCACGGTCAGTGGCGATGCCGCACTTCTGAACGACGGCGTTGCCCGCGATTTTGAAGGCGTCGAGCATGGTTGGGAATCACATGGGCTGCCCGCCGAAGTGATCATGGAATGGGAGGAGCCGATTAATCTTTCGAAAGTGGAGATTAAGTGCGACACGAACCTGAAACGCAATATCTGCATGCGTAAAGACTCCAAAGTCAGTTTTAACTATTGGAACGATGTTCCGGTTGAGCTGCTTAAATCGCTCGATGTTGAAGCACGTGTAAACGGCAAATGGGTCAAGGTCGGCTCCAACCATGACAACCGGCGGCGGTTGATCAAATTCGACTTCGACCCGGTTCGTACTTCCGGAATCCGGATCAACCTGAAGGAGACCTACGGCGCGCCGAATGCGAAGCTGTTTGAAGTCCGATGCTATGAAGCCTGACCGCCAAACGGTCCGTAATTACTTTTACTTCGGTATAGAAACAAATGCTTTTTCCTGAGAAAATGAACGCATGTCATTGGTAAAATCGAGAGAACTGTTTGGCGAATCTTCATTTCCGGTTACCGTGGAAAAGGTGATTGACCGGACCCTGATCCAGAAGGAACTGCATCGGCATGAATATTTTGAAATGCTGTATGTCGAAAAAGGGGCGCTGGTTAACAAATTCAAAGGCACGGAAATTGTCATGAAGCCGGGCGACATGCTGATCATGAAACCCTATGTGCTGCACCTGTTGGATGATGCATCTCGAAAAAAGGGCCGCAAGGCCTTTTGCTGCAGCTTTCTTCCCCAGGCTGTTGATTCCGATATCCAGTCTCTGGAAGCGCTGAAAGGATCCTGTTCACCGAACCGTTATTTTTTCAAACCGTTTATTTCGCTCGCGGATGAAGGCATTTCCGCGGTGCAGCTTAAATTTGATGCGGAGAAACGAAAAAAAGTGGCCGAACTTTTATCCGCATTAAAAGAACAGACCCAGGATACATCGGAACGCGGAACCGCCCTCACCCGCTATCATTTTCTGGCGTTGCTCTCTTTTCTTACGGAAGAATATGAACGTCATGAGGGCGTAGATCAGACTGTACAGGCAGACCTTTCCGTTCCGGTTTCCCGCTATCTTGAAGGACTGAGGAAAACGCTGAATTATATTCATGACCATTATGCTGAACCGCTGGCGCTCGAGGATATGGCGGCAATGAGCGGTGCGTCGGAAACCTATTTCTGCCGGCTCTTTAAACACGAAACCGGAATGACGTTTTTAAACTATCTGAACGGGCTTCGTATCGAACGGGCCTGTGTGCTGCTGCGCGACACTACGGACAATGCTCTCGATATCTGTTACGAAGTCGGATTCAACGATTATACCCACTTCGGCCGGCAGTTTAAGAAACATGTCGGGATGTCTCCGGCGGATTACCGCAAACAGAATCCACATGTCCGGCGTTATCGCGAAACCTAGATGATGCCGGCCCGCAGAGCTTTGGCCACGGCTCCGGTTTGCGACTGTACATTGAGTTTCTGATAGATATTGCCCAGATGAAATGCGGCTGTGGCGCGGCTGATGTTCAGTTTGCCGGCAATTTCTTTAACGGTCAGCCCTTCGGCCAGCTGCTCCAGCACCTCAACCTCCCGCGTAGAGAGGTTGAAGGCTTCCTCGGGACTTGGTTTGCGGACTTCCTCCAGCACAATTTTGGCAATTTCCGGGCTCAGGGCGGCTCCGCCGACGAATACCTGCTGCAGGCCGCTGATAATTTCCCGAACACTGGAACTTTTCAGCAGATACCCCGCTGCACCGGCGTCCAGCGACTGCAGTACCTTTTTCTTGTCTTCCATAACCGTCAGAACAATCACCGTAATATCCGGCGCCATCTTTCTGAGTTTTTTAATGCCCTCAACACCGCTCATTTCCGGGAGCCCCAGATCCATAAGCACCAGATCCGGGGCGGCCCCCTCCTGAACGGCCGCGAGAAATTCAATACACGAGGGAAAAACACGGCTGACTTTAATATGCTTCTCCCGCTCAAGCGATGTCCGCAGATTTCTGCGGTACCCGGCGTCGTCTTCAACAATCCATAGATCAATTGGAATCATAATTTTTTTCAGTTTGATGTTTTATACCGGTGATCAACGTTCGTGAAAATCGACTTCAACGGAATTGTTAACCGGACACTGGTTCCAAGGTCAGGAACAGCCCGGAGCATCATCGTTCCGCCCAGTTCTTCGGCCCTTTTTTTCAGACTTTCGAGTCCCCAGCCATCCACCACTTTGTCGGGTTCAAATCCTTTTCCGTTATCCTCTGCCTCAACGATGAGCGTATCGTGATCGACTGCAATTTCAATGCGCACCTGTGTCGCACAGGAATGTCGCGCACAGTTGTGAATGACCTCTTTAAAAAACAGGATGAGATGACGCTTGAAACTGAGCGGAACCGCCTGATCCGGAATAGACGCTGCAATGGAAATCTTTAATTCCTTTCCGGTCAAAACCCGTTCGGCACGTTGCGCCAGTTTTTTTACAAGGTCGGGCAGTCGGATTTCGCTCTGGTCAATCACCCACACCACTTCACGCAACGAAGCCGAGGCCTCGCGCGCCAGAAGTGCGAGGTCTGCGAGATCTTCTTTAACGCGATCATCGTTAACATCTTCCTCCAGCCGTCCGGCCGTCAGTGAAATACTGCCCAGGCTGCTGCCGACATCGTCATGCAGATCGCGTGTTATCCGCCATTTCAGCTCCTTCACTGCTTTTTTACGCTGAAAAACCGAGGTCAGGGCCAATCCGGATGCCCCCAGTGCCAGCAGGCAGATTACGGTGTAGGTCGTGATCATCCAAAACGATTTCCAGCGTTTTTCCAGCGTCTGAATCTGAAGGAGATTCCCGCTGTATTTCTGTTGAAGAATACGGCGTTGCTCAATCAGCTGCAGCCAGTCCGTCAGAAACAGGACCGGCTTTCCGGCAGCGTGACCGTCATAGAGGCGTTCGGCGATTGCCGATGCATTCTCCGGAAATCCCTCCAGCGAGACCGATTGCACGGGATAAATTTCTTTCAACCGATACAGTCGGATTTCTCCAAGAGCCAGTGTCGGTCTTCCATTGTGTTCCGGCAGGTTTTTAAACGTGATCCGAAGCCACCGTCCACGCGCCTGCGAAGCCGGGAGACGCACCACATTATTGCCCGGCCGTTTCATGCCCCATTTCCGGGGAACTATCTGCGGGGTTGACCTTTGGCCATTAGATTCCCGGATAATTTCCATTTCAATATCGGCCGGAAAGCCAAAACCGGGCACTTTTACACCATCACTGTTTTGTGCCGGAAACAGGGTCACCCAGCCAAGCAGACAGTTTCGGCCCAGATCCAGTTCGATGGTACAGCCCCCGGGCGGCTCCTCATTGAAAAAGGTCGCAAAATCTTCTTTCCTATCTGCAGTATCGGCTGCAACTCCCAATGGCAGCCCCAGGCTGCTTTTGTGGTCAAAGAGATAGCGCCGCGCCCAATAAGGCGGGGCCTCATATTCCAAGCTGGCCGTCATCCGGTCGCATTCATGATCTGCGGCAGCCATGATACCGAACAGCTCATCAATCGCGATAAATTCCTGATCGCCCTCAACCGCACCGCGGAACACTTCAATCCGAATATGGTTGCCCTTCGGTTCCGGCACAGCAAGCACATGCGGATACCTGCCGAGGTCTGGACAGTCCTCCGTCATCCACTCTTTGATCACCGTTTCTGATCCCTCGTCGTCAATCAGAAGAACACGGAACCGTTTGGGAAAACCGTAACTGCCCACCCGTCCAAAACGGTGGTCGACGGCAGGAACAAGAATAACCTGATCCGCCCGGAAATAATCTTTGAAAAAGAAATCGAGGGTCCAGCGGGGTTTGCTCGGCAGTTTGTTTAATGCCGGCAGATAACCGCCATGATACCCGTAGGCCTCCAGCTGCAGAGCATCATTCAGCTTCGGCAGGGAATCGAGCCGGAGTTGCAGTTGCGCGGTGTCCTGACGGAGCTGACGGAGTGTTCCCGGAATGTTTCGGATGGCGACATCTGCAGAAGCCCGGCCGGCCCAAAAAAGGATGAACCACGCCACCGAAACCTTCCAATGTCCGGAAAATATCCGGAGAATGCGTAGCCGAGTCTGTATCTTCAAAAACATACCGTCATAATGTAAAAGGTTTTACTGGCGAAATAAACAGAATATGACGCAACGATTCCGGCGCTTTTGCTGTACCGGCTTCCGTGCATTCTGCTAAACTCTGCGGAGTTTTTATCGGCGATCAAACGGAGGTGTCATGGCTCAGGTCAGACTTGAAAAAGTCAGTAAAAAATTTGAGGACGGACAGGCAGTGGTGTCCCGTTTCAACCTTGAAATTTCAAATGGTGAGTTTCTGGTTCTTGTGGGGCCGTCGGGATGCGGAAAATCGACAACGCTGCGGATGATTGCCGGGCTGGAAGATGTCAGCGAGGGACGGATTTATATTGGTGATCGCTGTGTAAATGAAATACCGCCTAAGGATCGCGATATCGCCATGGTATTTCAGAACTATGCGCTCTATCCACACATGACTGTGTATGACAATATGGCTTTTGGCCTGAAACTGCGGAAGATTTCAAAACAGGAAATTCATGAACGGGTCAATCGCGCCGCCCGTATTCTCGACCTTGAAAATCTTCTGAAACGCAAGCCTAAAGCCCTTTCCGGCGGGCAGCGGCAGCGCGTAGCGATGGGACGTGCAATAGTCCGGAAACCGGCAGTTTTTCTTTTTGATGAACCGCTCTCAAATCTGGATGCAAAAATGCGGGTGGAAATGCGGAAAGAGATTATTCAGTTACACTCTCGCGTGGCCAGTACCATGATCTATGTAACCCACGATCAGATTGAGGCGATGACACTCGGCGACCGAATTTGTGTGATGAATCAGGGCGTGATTGAGCAGGTCGGCCGGCCGCGTACGATTTTTGATTATCCGGCAACCCTTTTTGTGGCCGGTTTTATCGGAACACCGGCCATGAATATCTTCAGAGGATCCATAGTTTCCGAAAAAGGTCTTTTTTTTGATGGCGGAACATTCCGCATTCCTGTTCCGCAGGAGCAGGTCCAATTGCTGAAGGCCTATATCGGTCAGGCCGTCTGTTTCGGGATCCGGCCGCGCGCCCTGAATAAATTGAATGCAGATGAAACTGCAGATTTCATGCTGAGCGGGAAATATGAAATTTCTGAAATGATCGGCGAGGAAATTCTGCTTCACATGGTGAGCGGTGAACATCATTTTGTGGCTAGCATACATCCTCATCAGTTCAGCGAAACCGAACCCGCCGAAATCAGCTTTGGTCTGGACCACCGTTTTGCCCATTTTTTCGATGCAGAAACAGGCCGCAATATCACGTTGCCGGAAAACATTGCCCGCGAAACTCTGATCTCTTCGACTGAAGCATGAAACATGAAAGTATAAAAGGATATCTGTTTATCAGCCCGTGGCTCATCGGGTTCCTAATTTTTGTGTTGATTCCCTTTGCGGCCAGTATTTATCTGGCCTGTACTGAATATGACATTGTTTCTCCGCCGGTTTGGGTCGGTTCAGAAAACTACCGCCGACTGTTTTTTGACGACCCTCTTTTCTGGAAATCGCTGGGGGTTACCTTGAAATATGCGCTGATTGCCGTGCCGCTCGGAACCTTTGTCGGAGTTGGACTCGCGCTTCTGCTGAACCTCAATGTACGGGGCATCCGATTTTACCGCACGGCATTTTATTTGCCTTCCATTGTGCCCATGGTGGCGACATGTGCTGTTTTTTCGTGGGTGCTGAATCCGCAGATCGGACTGATGAACAGTATGCTTCGTCTGATTGGGATTGAGGGACCGGCCTGGCTCTCCAGTGAGCCGTGGGCGTTTTATTCGCTGGTGCTCATGTCGCTCTGGTCCGTTGGTGGAAGTATGGTTATTTATCTCGCCGGTCTGAAAAATATTCCGATATCGCTCTATGAGGCCGCTGTGGTCGATGGGGCCAATGCATGGCAGCGCACCGTGCACATCACCCTGCCCATGCTCACACCGGTGATATTTTTTAATGTCATTATGGGAACCATCAATGCATTTCAGTATTTTGCCCAGGCTTTCATTATGACGCAGGGCGGTCCCGAAGACAGCACGAGCTTCTATGCGCTGTATCTTTTCAAACGCTCCTGGCGCTATCTTGATATGGGCTATGCCAGTGCCATGGCCTGGATTCTTTTTGTCATTGTGATGACGATTACTGTTCTTCTGTTTCTGACGCATAAAAAGTGGGTGCATTACGGTGGCTGAGCGCAGGAAATATCTTAAAATTATCACAGCTTCCTTCAGCCTGATTCTGCTGTTTGCATTCCTTATGGGCTGGTTTCTGAAAACGCCGGATGGCCGGAAATATCCAGACCGTGAACCGGTTTATTTCTGGCACATGTGGACTTCAGGATGGAAAAAGGTTGTGGAGGGCATTTGCGACGATTTTAATCGCAGTCAGGATGAATATGAAGTTATTCCCCTTTCCATTCCGGCCAACGTTGCGGACTCCAAATTTCTGTTGGCAACCGCTGGCGGTGATCCTCCTGACTGTATGGCCCAGTGGAACCAGGTGATTCCGCAGTTTGCAGAAAGCCGGCTCATTCTTCCGCTGGATGAATTTATGAGCCCCCGGGAATATCAGTTTTTTCTGGATCACGCCTTCCCGATTGCCCAGAAGATTGCTTATTTTGAAGGGCGGCATTATTGCATGCCGCTGGCCCTGGATGTGCGTGCGTGCTATTACCGGCTCGATCATCTTCGCGAAGAAGGCCTCCTGCCCGACTCTGCTCCGGCGCAGATAAGCAATAGAGCCGAATATCAGGAAATGCTGAAATATATGCCGCGCAGCATGGAACAACTGGTCACATGGGGCTGGCAGCTCCATCGATTCGATGAAAAAGGGCGGCTCGCGCGCCTCGGTTTTATCCCGCAATGGTTCCGGATGATTGCGCCGCTTTTCGGCGGCGGTTTTTATAACTGGGAAAACGGTGAACTGACGCTGAATACGCCTGAAAATCTTCGGGCACTCGAATATATAACGGAAAAAAATAAAGTCATCGGGTTTGACCGCCTGTTGCGTTTTCGATCATCGCTGACGGGAAAACACGGGGCGGACTGGCCCTTTGCTGTTGGCAAACGTTCAATTACGATTGACGGTCAATGGCGGGTTTCCCAGCTGGAAAAATATGCCCCCGATCTCCCCTACATGACCGCGCCGCTGCCTCCTCCGCGTGAAGGAGGAAAAGAAGAAGCCGGCTGGGTTCACGGTAATTTCATGATTGTTCCTGTCGGCTCCAAAAATCCGCAGGGAGCCTGGGCTTTTATTAAATTCTGGACGGGTTTCGATGACCCCGAACACGCGGCGGTTCATTATACAAAAGCGGGCTGGCTTCCGCCGTTGCCCCAGATTGCACAGTCCGGTGTTTTCACGCGTTACGTTGAAAATCACCCGCAGTTTGAAACGTTTATCAATCTGCTCGACAGTCCGAACATGGAGCCGACCCCGCCGGTCCCTTTTCAACTGCTGCTTTATGATATGATTAAAAGAGCTGACGAATCCGCTACGCGTGGGAACATGACCCCCCGGCAGGCTCTTGAGAACCTCGAAGAGGGCGTGAATAACGAACTTAGACGACGTAAAAAGGCGGTGCAGGATGAAAAATAAATCGCCGCTCGATCTTTCCCGCAGGCAGAAAGTGATTACACATTTTATCCTGATTGCGCTCTGTATTCCCTTCATTATGCCGCTGATCTGGATGATTTCCACTTCGCTTAAATCAAACGAAGATATTTTTCCGCAGGCCGATGAAGCTGCCGTTACGTTCAGCCTTTCATCTGTAATTCCGGAAAAACCGCAATGGTCAAACTATCAGGCCGCCTGGCAGACCGGGCCGTTTGCACGTTATCTGCGCAACACCCTCTTGCTTTGCACTCTGAATGTAATTGGGGCCGTTTTTTCGAGCGCAATGGTCGCCTATGGATTTGCCCGCCTGCGTTTTCCTGGAAAAGAATTTCTCTTCATTCTGCTCATCTCATCCATGGCTCTGCCACGCCATGTCACCATGATTCCGCTGTTTACCATTTTCAAAAACCTCGGCTGGTACGGAACCATGCTGCCGCTCATTGTGCCGGCTTTCTTTGCCAACCCCTTCTATGTCTTTCTGCTGCGCCAGTTTTTTCAGACCATTCCGGCCAATCTTGCCGAAGCCGGCACCATTGACGGAGCTGGAGAATTCAGGATTTTTTCTCAGATTATGCTGCCGCTCGCCCGCCCGGCACTGGTAACCTGTGCCCTCTTCCAGTTTCTCTCCACTTGGAACGATTTTTTCGGGCCGCTGCTCTATCTGAACGACCCAAAGCACTATACGGTCGCTTACGGACTTCAGCAGTTTATGGGAACTCACGGCAGTGAATGGACGCAGCTGATGGCGGCGGCTACCCTCTTTACCCTGCCTATTGTTTTGCTGTTTTTCCGTGCCCAGAAAGTATTTATCCGCGGAATCTCAACAACGGGTTCAAGCGGATAAACCATTTCCTGTTCGTGGAAAACTTGATTGATCGCATGTCCTGTGCAATATTTCGCCACATGCCTAAAAGGAATGAGATTTTGCAGGTGGCCATTATGGTCAGTACCTCCAGCGCATGGGGTCGCAGGATTGTTAAAGGAATTCTGACCTATGCCAATGAGGTCGGTCCTTGGCACATCTGGGTAAGCTCCTCTACAGAAAGCAATCTGAGAGAACTGCCGAAAGGTTGGCGCGGTGATGGAATTATAGGCCGTGTGGTATCAAATGATCTTGCTGAAGAACTAGAAGAACTGAACCTGCCCATCGTAAACGTCGGCGATGTTCCGCTGAATGGATATGCCTTCCCCTGTGTACGGACCGACGATGCCGCGGCCACCAAAATGGCGGCCGATCATCTGGTAAACCGTGGTTTCAAATCCATCGCCTATGTGGGATCCAGTCACAATCCCAATCCGCTCTGGTATGGCAAAGCGTTTAAACGGGCACTTGAAAAATACGATCTCGACAGTCAGGATTTCTACTTGGAGGGTCCCTTTGAGGAGGAATACGAACGTCTGTCGGCCTGGCTGAAGGAGCTTCCAAAACCCACCGGCCTGCTGGTCTGGGGCCATGGCAACGGTCGGTTTGTGGTTGATCTGTGCATGAGCGTCGGGATCGCTGTTCCGCACGACATCGCCATTCTCTGCGGGAGCTACGACGAACTGCTCAGCCACGCTTGTTTTCCCGCTCTTTCCGGGATCAACAGTCCCACGGAGCAGATCGGTTACAAAGCGGCTGAGCTGATGCATCGTATGCTGCAAGGTAAAAAAGTTCCGGCCGAAACAATCTATCTTCCGCCGCTCGGGGTTGTTGACCGTCTCTCAACCGATACTCTGGCTGTGGACGATCCCAAGCTGGTAAAAGTAGTCAATTTCATAAAAGATCACGCTTTTGAATCCATCACGATGGCCGATATTCTGAAAGAAGTTCCGATGGCCCGCCGCTCCCTTGAACGGCGGTTTATGCAGATGTTCGGCCGATCGCCTATTGATGAAATTCGCCGGTTGCGTATCAATAAAGCCCGTCAGCTTTTAGCTGAAACCGATTTGCCGATGCAGGATATTGCCGAGGCCTGCGGGTTTGCCACCTATAATTATCTGACCCACGTATTCAAACAGGTCACGGGGTCAACCCCGCGAGACTATCGCAAGAAAATGCGTGTGTTCTAAGTTTTTGCATTGTCAAAATTTAATATATTAATTCCGCGATCGCCTATATGGTTCCTTTATCTTTTGGTCTATAATTTCAAGCCTAAATTAAAGGGATCAAGAGATGAATAAATACCACTTAGTTTCAGCCGTCCTTTTTTCTGTCAGTATGGTTTGGGGAGAAACCAGTTTGTTTTCTGAAAAAGGCGGTTTTCAGTCGGGAAATCTCAACGGACAGCAGGGTTGGATTTCTGAAGCGGGTTATATAGACACGGACGCCGAAGCTTTCATTCTGAGTCCGGATATCTGGAAATCTTCATTCTGTGGCGACACGGTCAATATGCTCAAAAATACCTCCTGCACGGTCTCCGCAGATTTCAGCTTCACTGTAAGCGGCAAGGGAGGATCCGATATTTTCAGTTTACTGGTTAACAATCAACCGAAGGGAGCAGGCTGTCTGCGAGGCCTGTTTGCGCGGACTCCGAGGAGTGATAAGTATAAATTCGGATTCAAGACCACAGAAAATAAACTCTATCTATCTGATCCGGTGCCGGCAGCAAAAATGGGACTTGCAAACAGTGATGTATCGGACCGCCTGATCATGAATATGACCATGAAAAAAGGAGAAACAAGTGCTGGATGGAAGATACAGGTGGAGCTGTTGAACGCTCGAACCGGCGCATTGCTGTCTAAGCTGACTGAGAGTGATATCAAGTTAAGTGATTCCTTCTTTTCAGCCGATCTGTATGGCGGATTTTCTTCTTCCCGTGGCGATTCAGAAACCGGAACCTGTAATCGCAGTGTTCACCTTTTCTCCTTTGATGGAGACCAGGACACCGCCACGCTGTCCTTCATTCTCTGAATGGTTAAATTGCGCATATCAAAGACGTAAAGGCATATAGGCAAATAACCGTCATCCCCGCTATATTCTCCTTAACGAATGCACAAATGTGCGGACGTTAAATATCAATCTCCTCAAAAAACGAGAAGCTTTTGTTGGGTTCTTGTTTGTCGGCGTAAGGTTTCCTCCTCTTTTCCTTACGCCGTTTTTTTATGCCTCGAAGAAATCTGAAACGATTCTTCGTTCGCCCTGATCATAGTTCCAAAGATACTCTCCTGTGGCGTCGACACATTTTTGACTGATGTGGTGCGGCAAAACAGAGACCAGAGGATAACCGGTTTTACCCTTATACATCGCCAGATGTTTGAGATAGTTCGCCTCCGTCAGCGCCTGAGCTCCCGTATCATTCCCGCCGATATGATCCAAATTGATCGCACGGCCGGGCGCGGATTTATACGTCACGGTATAATGCGATTTTACCCGGCCGGGCCAGTCATACTTCGGATTCATCCAGATGTCGTTGGTCCGGTTGACATCAGCAAAGGGAGCAAAGAAAATATCCGGAACATGGAATTCCATTTCCAGTTCGGGGTCAAT
Source organism: Pontiella agarivorans (assembly GCF_034531395.1). NCBI lineage: Bacteria > Pseudomonadati > Kiritimatiellota > Kiritimatiellia > Kiritimatiellales > Pontiellaceae > Pontiella > Pontiella agarivorans. Next base: position 796,170 of record NZ_JARVCO010000002.1, read on the forward strand.
CAGCTTGGCCGCGCGATACAGTGCTTTATGAATATGCAGCATGTCCGATTTGGTATTGTAGGACATATCAATTTTGAACTTTTTAACGCCCATTTTCTGATACCGTCCGATCACTTCCAAAGCATAGCTGAAAATATCGGCTTTCGGATTCAGCCAACGCTCTGCATTCGGCTTCACCGCTCTTCCGGCACTCCAGTTTCCGAGTATTTCCGGATACCGTTTCCCGATGATACTGTTATGATGCACCTTCGGGAAACCGATCCACAATCCAGGTGTAAAGCCGGCCTCGCTAATCATACGCATGGTTTTTTCAAAGTCAGGAAACGTTTTTGGATCCGGCTCCCATGAGCCAAACCCCGACTCCAGCGTGCCATCCGGAAAAACGCTCCAGCCGTGATCCAGCGTCAGCTTGCCTTTCGGATAATCAAACTCAATGAGTTTATCAATATAGGCTTTCACAAAATCGTGACTCAGCAGCTTGAAATGTCCCCGCCGAACCTTGCTTTGCACTTTCTGTTCCACCCAGGTGCAATACTCCACATCCGACCAGAACGCCGGATAATCTTCCAAGGGTTGGAAATTCAGTCGCTGCATCATCAAGGAATTATATTTTTTCCACGCCGCGTCGCCGCCCTTCTCCACAAAAATTTCCTGCCCCTCAGGCACCGACACCGTCAGGGTCTGTTTCCCGTCGAACGCAAACGTAGATTGTTCAAACCCGAAGGTCGTCATAAATCCGACAAACTGTCCGACAGAATCCATAATCACCGGCGATCCAGACATTCCCGAAGCATTGATTGTGAACGGATTATGTTCGAAAGGCGTGCTTATATAATAATGCCCGCCACCGCCTTTTTCCGCTGCACTGGAAAGACTGTGATACGGACAGAACAGCGGCGGCTTCATCTTGATTTGCACGCGCTCCAGTTTGCGGTCACCTTTAATGGTCGTTGCCGAGGCATAGCTGTCTTCAGATTTTTCCACCTTGGCGGCGGCCCGTACCGAGCCAGCCGTCGCCAGGCCCGCACCGGCAATCTTCATCATTGCACGTCTGTTTTCCATATGTTCACTCCTTAAATTTAATGTTCAATTGTGAGGGGGCCGGGGGAGGCAATCTGATTGCGGAAAGCAATGCGGATCGGATAGGCAAAACCGTAATCCGGCTGTTTCTTCAGGGTAATGATCATCCCGTTATCAGACGCAGTCCAGTCGAGCTCGCCTTTTGTTCCGAGCAGCGTTACCGACTTCACTCCCGAAAGATCAACACCTGCCAGAGTTTTGATGCGTGCTTTATTGCCCGGCCATTTCAGCAATGTGGCATAAAGTACGGTATTATTTTTATTTCGCGTAAACCGGATATCGTCTTCCGTCGCAATCATTTTTTTACGGCCGTGTTCATCCTTCTCAAACCACTGATTACCCACTTCACCATAAACCTCGTAAGGCCGTGTGGCATAAACCGCTTCGCCGTTAATTTTGAGCCAGCCGCCCAGCTCCCGCATCATCTTCTTCTGATCCTCAGGAAAGGTGCCGTCTGCTTTCGGTGCAAACGACAGCATCAGTACGCCGCGTTTGCTGATAATATCCATCAGCTGATCCACAATAGTATTGGTCGGTTTGATGGCCACACCGGGAACATAACTCCAGTTATGATCGTCATATACACAGTCATCTGTCTGCCAGACCATATCGCCGATTTTATCCATACCGCCGCGTTCGTAATCGCGTACCGCCGAACCCGGTTTGTACCAGCGCGATTTGTAATTCAGTACCACGCCCGGTGCTCCGTACTCACCTTTTCCCCAAGCAACAGCCTGATTGTAGTAATGCGCGCCAAATTCGCGCCGTCCCGGCTCGTATTCATCGAGCCGATGTCCCCAGTCAAAATAATAAAGATCCGGATGATACAGATCCGCCAGTTCCTTCGTGCGGTCAATCCACCGCTGCACATCCCGCGGGCTCGGCCGAATTTTATCGCGGGTACGCGCAAACCAGGCCCATCGCCCTTTGTTTTCGGTCTGCTCCTCCGGTTTCACCCGTGCGTTTTCAAGCCCCTCTTCAAGCATAATCGGGTCACCGTACAGATCCCGATTTGCCGGATCCTTTGCATCGTAACCGTTAATATGGTTCCACTGGAAAAACTGCACATTAAATGCTGTATGATTGGAGACGCCGAACTTCAGTCCCTTTTTACGCACCGCCTTTTCCACTTCGCCCACCAGGTCACGTTTCGGGCCCATATTGACCGAGTTCCATTTGGACAGTTTGGTGTCCCACAGGCAGAAACAGTCATGGTGCGCTCCCATCATCGTGAAAAATTTGGCACCGCCCATCACACAGAGATCCGCCCATTCATCCGCATCAAAGTGTTCCGCTTTGAACATCGGAATAAAATCCTTATAACCGAATGTGCCGGGATCACCATACGTTTCCCGATGGTGCCGTGCCGTCGCCAGCCCCTGATCATGCCGAGTACTTTGGCCTTCGCGCACATACATCCAGCGGCCGTACCATTCGCCCGCATGATCCCCCATAAACGCCGGTACCGAATAAACGCCCCAGTGCACCCAGAACCCCAGCTTGGCATCTTCATACCACTCCGGCGCTTCATAATTCACCAGGGATTCCCAGGTCGGTTCATATTCTTTCGCAGCACATATTCCGGATATGGAAAGTGCGGCCAGTCCTGCCGTACACCATTTGATTCGCATCATAATCTCCTAAGGTAAACGCGCATATCCGAACAGCAGTTCTCCGTGTGTATCTCTGCCGATCAGTTTTGCAGTAAAGTTGTCCGCCGTAATTTCATGGCCGCGGCCCTCGAACGTCACAATAAGTCCATCCCCCGCAGCACTGGATTTGATCCCGTTGCAACCGCGTCCGAAATTGACCGCTTCCGGCGCTCCGAAACGCAGCGATTCAAAATCCACATCTTCCAGCGGCCGGAAGCCGGGCTCCGATTTAATCAGCAGGCGTATTTTTTCCGTTTCAGCGGTAATCGGTTCACGGTTCAGAATTTCCAGACGTCGCGGCACCCGCAGCGGAACCACCACATTTTTCGAGCTGTGGTTGTCATTTGCAACATCATCATCCTTTTTGCTGTCGATCGCCGCAAAATTCATATAGGCCGCCCGGCCGAATTCATCCTGCAGAACTTTCGGCCGTTCGAGTTTATACCAGGCTTCCCGTGTTCCATCTTCATGAACCACAACATGGTTATCGTAGGCATGTCCCGGTGCCCATTTCCAGTTGACGCCGTCCGGTGAACGAAAATAGAACGCCACCCGGCCATAACAATCATTGACCACCAGATGGTACTGCACCTCATCTTTCCACACCACCGGGTCCTCCAGGTGGGCCCCGGGAATATGCGGATAAAACGACTCCGCCGTCACTTGACGGAACTGTTCATCGCCCTGGTCACTGACAAATACAAACCCCTGTTTATTAATCATCAGTACCGACCCGTCTTCGCGGGGAACATAGGTGCGGTTGGTCTCATTTCCCTCTTTTTCCAGCCATTGGAAACTGAATGGAATTTTTTCCCAGGGACCATCCAGCGTAGGAGCTTTGTAGGCCTGCTTCCAGACACAGCCGATAATATAGGAACCATCTTTGCGTCGGTAGATTTCCGGATTGTGCCCTTCCCCGATCTCTTCGACCACGTGGTAAGGACCCAGCGGCTGAGGGCTGACCGCATGCACAATAACCGAACTCCACCAGGTGTGGTGACCGGATTTTTTTCCGCCGCCTTTTACATTATTTTCCGGCCAGCGGCAGACGAACATATGGTATTTACCGTCATCGCCTTTAACAATATTTCCGCCCCAGTAGGACCATGCTTCATCCTCGATCCCGTTATCCACATCCCGCGGCCGCACATGGTCACCGCCCCAGACATCGTTCCGCAGTTTTCCAACCGTTGGAACCGGCATAAAACGATCAATGAACGCGCCGCCTTCAACCAGTCCATCCGGAATCACGTATTGCGATTTATTAACCTTTGCCGGGGAACAGGAACACAGCGCCACCCCAATCAGTATAAAAAATCTATTCATACAATTCATAGTGAAGGAGGTGCCACTATGCGAATACCTGAAATTGCGAATAAAATATCAGCTATTACGCAATCATGAGCAGTCGAACATCGCACGGTGCCATGCTGATCCGGTTTGCACAGCGTTGCTGCGTGATGAGATCCGCCGCCATTGCTTCATCCGGCAGCAAGACCACACGCGGGTCTTTGCTGATATTGTTCAGGGCAACAATCACCCGGCCGCTTTCTGTATCTTTGTTCACAAACATATTCACCCCGATGGCGTTATGGCCTTCAGCATCTTCGATACGCACCGGCAGCAGCGGCGGAGTGGCAACGGAACGCAGCGCAGTTTCCAGCGGCTTCAGTAAATCCGGCCAGTCGCCTTTTGGAATTGCTGCAAATCCATCCGGCTTCCAAACATTGGAACGCGGAGCCCCATGCTCATTTTTCACAAAACTTTCCTCGCCCCCCACCAGCACCAACCGTCCGCTGAACGATTTAAGCGCATTGAGGCTTTCATCGAGAATGTAAGCCGTGGGAGGCACAATCACCGTCTGTGTTTCAGGATCAAGGCCGTCGATTTTTGAAGGTGTTGTGAAACCGACGGTAAAGTTCAACAGTTTGAGGGCTTCATAAACCTGCTGCATACCGTGGGTATAGGTTTCATCTTGAATGGCGGCTTCTTCGCAATAATAAATCCAGAAATCACGCTGTTCCGGCTGAATGTCCACAATCTGCTGCGCATGGGCATTCAGCTCTTTCATGGTGCGACTGAACGCATCCACCGCAATCGGCTGATTCGAAAGCTCGCCGATATGATCGCCCTGCGGATTCAGCGATCCATCAGTGCGGCGACCCCACAGCCAGGCGTTAATCATTCCCATGCCATGGGTAAATGCCAACCAGAGAGCAGAGCGAACATAGTCGCGGCTCATGTTGAAATGCCGCCAGCTGACCGAGCTGAAACCATGCCATTCCGAATCATAGAACACTTTTTCGGGATACATGGATTTCGACCAGTCGAGGAACATCGACTGTTCCGACCACTCATACGCAAAATGTGCCTTCCATCCTGTTTTCGGATCCATCCCCTCTTCATGTTTCCCGAAAAACTGTGCCCCCTGCGGGGCGCAACGCAGGTCTGCTCCCATCACCTCCTGCAGGTCGGTCAGATATTCCATATCCATTCCGCCGTCGCGCTCACTTTTAGAGAGGCTGTAACCGAGCACTTTAATCGACACCGGGGCCTTCCGCCCGTTGTCATTTTTCTGTGCTTCAGTTTTCAGGAACGTAAACCATTCATTCACCCGGTCATGGTTGAAACGCACCCAGTCATACCAGAGCGGCGTTCCGCGCAGCCGTTGATCCATGAGACGCTGCTTCGGTTCCAGTCCTTGGAAAAGCACTTGATCCCAATCGCTGTATTCCGTGCCGTAAACGGTATTCAATGCCGAAATTTCTGCATATTTATCGGCCAGCCACTGTTGCCATTTCTGCATGGTGCAATCCGACAACCCGTTCTCCGCCTTCCATCCGCCTTTGCGGGTGGCAAAATGCGGTTCATTCGCCAGCAAATGCACCATGGGAAATGCTTCGCAGGCCTTCGCATATTCCGGAAGCATGCCGGAATAAAGTTTTTGGATCCACTCGCGGATCAGCGGACTGTCGATATCGTAGGTGGTAAAGTTTCGGCCTCCATATAGAACTTCGGGATGTTTTTCCTTCATCCAACCGGGCGTGTTATGCCCCGTGAGAAAAACACGCGGTGCCATATTGAAAGCATCCTGTTCAGCAAATGACTTTATTCTGGACTGTAGCTGACGTCCGGGCGTTCCATCCTCCTGCAGCTGCGGGATCTGCAGATACGCCCCGCCAATCCGGCCGAAACAGTTTAATTCCTCTTTTCGCGCCGGAGTCCACACCAGCGAACTCGGAAACACCCTCCGGCCCTCCAGCTCATAGGCCTTCGGAGCAAGCTTCATCGTGCCTTTGGTGAGATCCGGGGGAGCAACCGGCCGGATCTTTCCCGCCATCTGCTGCTGCAGTTGCGTAATTGCATAATCTGCCACATCTATGCAGCTGTTCAGTTCTTTGATCGGAAAATCGACTGCATACTCCGGAGCCATTTTACGGTAGTGCCAGCGGCCCGCAAAAATTTCAGCTGCGCGGTCACGGTTGGCGTAATCATGATTCGCCGCAACAATAAACAGTCCGATCACCTGATACGACGCCACCGCATAATCCACCACGCAACCTCTCCGCCGCGCGTCTTTTATCAGACGCCCCAGCTGCTGTTGCTTGGCCTCAACCTGTCGATTCAGTTGCTGCCATTCATTCCGGGCAGCATTTCCAATACCCGGAAAAATGCAGGTTCCGGCGGCGGTTAATGCGGTAAATCGGCGTCTGTTCATTCGGTTCCTTTCAGGCGGATTTTATTTTCAATCTGTTTCGGCAACGCATTGATGGAACGAATGCGCATCCCTTTGTAAAAACATTCAGCGGCCTCGGACTGCAATTGGATCTGCCCTTGGGTCAGCGGTTTTCCATCAGCACGCTGCGCATTTTCAACCACCATCACCACCTCGCCGTTAACCACATGAACAGAGGTGTCGCCGAGGCTGTAAATTTCCATAAGGTTCCATTCGCCATGCGGTTTATCGGTTTCCGGCCAGGCGCTGATGTAACCACCGGTATACTCCGCGCTCGCAGCGTCATAGCGCCGGCGTTTGGTTCCCTCGACGGCCACGGTACGGACTGCTGCCCGCGGGCCGGCCAGCGGAATAAAATCGCCCAGATCACCTTCCTGAACCTGGCATTCAAGAGACGATTTCCAAACCTTCCAAAACGCCCCGTGTTCGCCGTGGCAGTGGTAGAGAATGCCGCTGTCGCGCAGCGTATGCAGGCGGGGTTCCCACTGTTTATCGCCCCACTTTATCCAGACCTGCAAATGATAATTTTCAAAAGAGTCGAGCGTCGTCAAGCCGCCGTAGATTTCGCCACTCACATGCAGCACCGGTTCGCCGTCTTCCTCAATCATGCTGAAAACATTTTTAACATCATTGTTCAGTCCCATCGGTGTGCCCTTATGACAATCCGGAGACGTCGGTGTTCCAGCCGGCAGCCCCTTTACCGAATCGTGTGGAATTCCCATCCAGATTTCAAAGTTCGACAGCTCATTGTCGAACAGATTATTCCAGTTTCCGGAAAAGGCTGAACCAGCCAGCGATAAGCCGAATACGAGTGCTGCCATGTAATGTCTTTTCATCATAATACTCCTGTTTACAGTAAAGAATGATTTTCACGCTCTAAACAGGACAGACAACACTCATCGAATTAAAATTTCGTCGATTAACAGTCCGGCGTTGCGGGGTTCAATCCGGATGGTATTTGCCCCGCGGCCGATTTCAACGGGCACTTTAATGGTGGCCCATTCTTTGCCGATCCGGCGTGTATTCGGTAACAACAGCTGGTCATTCACGAGCACACCGTTGATGATCAGCTTTACCGTATGACCTTTTGCATTTTTAATCCGCCCCCCGTAGCGAATAGCCAAATCGGCAGGCCCCGCGCCGCCATCATTTTCCTGATACCATTCCACATAGGCTTCATCATTTTTGCCGAACTTAAGATAGCCTTTTCCGCGGTAATATTCGCCCCAGGTTTCCACCGATGCACCGTTGAAATCTGCCGTTTCCGCCTGTACCCCAGGCGTTGAAGTTTGCTGGCCTCCCCCTTCCCAGATAAACCCTTCATCGTCTGCAAAGCGTTCTTCCAGTGTCAAAAGCGGATTTCCGTCGATTACAACCAGAGCTTTCACCGTGGTTCCCGGTTTAACCTCAAACGCGCCGGTGTAAGGCATTGACTCCGGTGTAGGCTGCCGGCCGTCGGTGGTGTAGAAAATCTCTTTTTTAATCTCGGGAAGCGGCCCTCGCAGCGAAAGCAGATCCGTATCGATGGACACCTTATTGGAAAACTTCAGTTTTTTCTCTCCCAGAATACAGGCGGCCAGCAGGCTCATATTTCCGTCATCAACCGCTTCAATATAAGCCCGGGTCAGGCCGTAAAATGCCCTGCGATTGTCCGTTCCGAAATGCGGTTCCACATCAACCGGACTTCCGTTATCCAGTGCTTTGATCCGCCCGTTACCGATTACGCTGAACCAGGTGCGGTTTTCTCCATACGGATAAAATTCGCCTTTTTCATCTGTGGTGGTCACACGGACCTGAACCAGATCTCGACCTGTTGCTTTCAATGGATCGCCGTCAATCGACAAGCTGATCCGAGCCGGTGTGTCAGCAGTCCGGATGATCTTCTGAGCAACCTTGTTCCCTTTTCGAAATCCTTCAGCCCGCAATGTCCCCGGCTTCCAGGGCACCATCCACTGACACTGCATTTCATCCCATTTTCGGCCCGGCTTCTGCATGCCCAGCGATTCGCCGTTGAAAAACAGTTCAACTTCATCGCAATTGGAATACACCTGAACCGGAATACGTGTGCCTTCCTTCATATTCGGATGCGTCCAGTGCGGCAGAATGTGTATCATGGGCTTTTCTGTCCATTGGCTTTGGTAAAGGTAAAAAAGATCCTTTTCAAAATTGGCCAGATCAATGGCGCCGCCCATAAAGGCTTTAAACGGCCACCCGCCATGCACATAGCCCGCCTCGCCGATATAATCGTGCCCGGTCCAGCGGAAAGAGCCGGCATAGTACGGAATGTCCCGCAGCTGCTCGATGTTCTTCCGCGCTGTCAGGCGAACCATGGCATTGTCATAACTCGAATTGAAAATTTGTTTTCCGCTGGAACGGTCGCCGTCGGGAATCCAGTCATACGTGAAAATTTCCTCATCGGTGAGATCTGGACACGGATAGGGCCTCTGTTTTTCGTTTGGAAATCCATCCCGAAACCAGGTTTTTGTACGGTAGAAGCCGCGCACCTGCCAGGTATGTGTGTTTTCTGTTCCGATGAAAACCCGTGGATTTTCTTTGTTCATGGCTTCGAATTCATCCCACCACCCCATCTTTTCGCTGTGGCCGTTGAATCCCGCAATATCCATATCCTCATGGTTGGAGTGACCCGAGGTCACCGGTCGCGTCGGATCCAGTTCATGGCATTTGGCAACCAGTTCCGGGGCCACATCGCCGTGGGTTTCGTTGCCGACGGAGTACAGGACAATGGAAGGGTGATTGCGATCCCGACGAATCCAGTCGGTCAGATCCCGCTCCCACCAATCGTCAAAAAAACGGGCCCCGTAATCTTCATAGGCTTTGCGCTCCCAGCCGTCGAAAATTTCATCCATTACAAGCATGCCCATTTCATCGCACAGCTCATAAAACTTCGGTGTTTGCGGATTGTGTGCCGTTCGGAAACAATTCACCCCCATATCCTTGAGCTGTTGAATGCGGTATTTAAGAATTTTGTCCGGAACCGCGGCACCCAATGCGCCGGCGTCCTGATGATTACAGATGCCCCGCAACTTAATGTTTTTGCCGTTGAGCCACATGCCGCTTTCCGGTTTCCACTCAATATCACGAATACCGAAACGGGTTTGAAGCGTGTCAACCGTTGTTCCCGCAACCTTAACTTTCGTGATCGCTTGATAGAGACGGGGCGAATCTATATTCCACCGAAGCGGCTTCGGAACTTGAAATGTGAAACTCGAAACCTGAACTGCAGCCGGATCAGCCGTCAGGGAAGTTGAACCTTGCGCGACTTCATTGCCGACAGGATCAACAATAGAAACGTCCAGCTCTATCGGCTGAATGCGATCCAATGTGTTCTCGACTTCGACATCCAGCTTAACCGTTTCGCCCTGTGTTCGAACAAATACCCCGTCGCGCACGACATGTACCTTGTCCATCACATCCAGCCAGGTGTGCGCATAAATCCCGCTTCCGGTGTACCAGCGCGCCGACGGCTGTTTTTCATTATCCACCCGTACGGCAAAAGTAATCGAATCTTCGTTCTGGACGGCATCGGAAATATCGTAAGCAAAGGAAATCCAGCCGTAGGGCCGTGTTCCGAGCTTTCGGCCATTCGCCCAGACTGTGGAATTCATAAACACGCCGTCAAAGACAATTTCCACGTGCTGCCCTTTCCAGGCCGGATCCACATCAATGGTTTTCCGGTACCAGGCAATGCCCGCCGGAAGATACCCGCACTGATCACCCATGGGATGACTCTCGCTGTATTCGCCTTCAATGCTCCAGTCATGCGGAAGATGTAACGCTCGCCAGTCTGAATCATCAAAAGCGGAAACCTTCCATTCGGGGTCGTCGCCCTTTCTGAATTTCCAGTCCCCGTCAAAATTCTGCCGAATATGGCCGGCCTGTGCAGAAATCACCGCACACAACGCCAGCATTGCTGAGATCCATCGCATGTATACTACCTCTAGTTTAATGAGTGGCAGTTATACGGTGGGAAGGCCCTTCGGAAAACATGCGTTTGCGTAAATCATATATGTGAAATTGCCACCTATTCTTCGAGCAGATTGACCTGCAGAACCGCGCAGGCCAGCCGTCCGCCGGAATCGGGATAAATGATTTTCGCCACGTTGCTTTCCTCCAGAAGTTTAGCGGGAACCGGGATGGCAAGAGTTCCGAAAAAGGTGGAACGCCCGGCCTGATCATCACCCGCCCAGCGGGTTGGAATTTCAAGCGGCGCTCCATTGAAAAGGACCCGTTCCGGAAGAATGGCCAATCCCTTTTTCCGGCCCGGTGTTAAACGAAGAAATGCCGTTCCTTTTCCCGTCGGTGTATCCGGAAATTCAAAAGCGACCGCTTCGTCCGCCACAATATTTTTCATATAATCCGCGGCATAGACGCGGTGCTCCCGAATTGTTCGCAGCGCCGTGACCGGAGTTTCCGTTTCAAATTTAAGCAGCATACTGTGTCCCGGATACAGCTTTACGGTTGAAGGCGGGCGCTTCAACTGTCCTTCATGAAAACGCGGTTTCAAGCCATGCGTTTCCAGGCTTCGGAAAAACACCGCTCCGTTTCCAGAGTCCGGAAACCCGGACAAATGCACTGTTTTGTCGCGCTGATCCAGATTAACCAGAATCAGGTTCAGTTTATTTCCGTCTGCCAGCAGATGAACCCGCACATCCGGATGCGACGATGTGCTCCAGCGCCACTGTCCGGAAATCCCTTTCCAGAAATGGTAAAACAGCGAGAGTTGCGTCTCCACAAATGAGCCGTCGGACTTCATGCGCCAGAGCAGAAACGGGTTGGCGGCATCTTTCTCGCGGTCGGGCTGATACGTCCAGAGTCCTTTGCCGAGAATAAAGGGAACCGTTTTAATGATTCGGTCGGGATGATCCATAAACATCACCAATTGTCCGTTGAGCGAGCTGAGCTGTTTCGCCGTACGCTCAGGGCTGTAGATATGATTGGCCATTCCGCCCCCCGGAATTTTTCCGTATTCGGAAATCACCTGCGGTTTCGCCTCCCCCAGACGAATGAAGCTATAGCTGTCAAACAGATCCATGATACCTTCGGTGTTGGCCCCGGTGCGATTGCGCGGTTCGCCGGTAACGTTTACACCGTCGTAGGTGTGATAAGAGAAAAAGTCCATTGCTTCACCGGCCGTATCAATAAACATTTTTTCCCAGTTGAACCAGTGGCGAAAATCGTTCTGCTCCACCTCAATCCAGGCTGCCGTATAGCCCCCGACCTTCACATCCGGATTCAGCGCCTTCACCCGCTTTGCCACATGCACATGCTGCTCTGCCATTTTTTCCGCAGTGGTACCGATTTCATCGGCATGCACAAACGGCTCGTTCAGCACCTCCAGATAAAGCGGTCGCGTTTCATCGGTAAAATAATATTTCAGGAAATACGCATAAAATTCTGCCGCGCCCTCCATGGTTCTCGGGCCCCATGCGGCATAATTGTTTTCCGGCGTCGGATGCATCCGTTCAGGATGAGTGCAGATCACGGTTTCGCGCACCTGCTGCGGATCCGCATCGGGACGCCAGCCTGCACGTTCACGATGCTTTTTTCCTCGTTTTTTCATCTGCCCGATATCGGGAAAATCAGGCCGGTCAGGATCTGCCGGAATATTCCGAGCCGCGCCGGAAAGCGATCCGCCGTCGCGTCCGTAGCGCACGTCGAGTTCATCTTCGAGGTAGCTGTAATACTCCTTCAGCCGGGAATTCAGGGGGCCTTCATGAATCGTAATAAACTGATTACGGTCAAATTCCGTAACACCGCCGATGCTGCGGATCACCGTCGGATACAGCTTCACCTCGACCTGCTCCTTGGCCGACAGTACCAGCGGCAACGCCAACAGTCCCCAAATCAAACGGTATTTCATCGTGTCCCTGCCTTTTTTCATTGTGCAGGTAACGAACACAGTCCCCGGTTCGGGACAGCTGCAGGGCGGTCTTTTAGTCAGTATGGGGACACTGCTCTTTAAACGGATAAACCTTTCTACCCTCGCGGATCGCTTTAACCGCCAGCTGGTTGGCCGTCCGGTTGGCGATATATCGTGCCTTGTTATGTCTATCGATTTCCGACTGTGCCACGTTGGAATTGGTCTGATCCTCTCTCGGGTTTTCGGCCAGCACCGCAGACGCCTCCTGAAGGATGGCAAGCACCTCGCTGCGCTCTGCGTCGTCCGAAATCATCTCCAGAACCGGGCTAAGCGCTGGCCGGGTAAAGTTAATGAGGTGTCCGTGTTCCACATAGAAATCAGCAATTTTTTTGCGATTTTCCATACCGAGCATCACTTTTTTCTGTTTGTTCCATCCGTTTTCCAACGCGAGAATCGGATTTCTTCCGTTGTAGGAAGAGGCATAGGCGCCGTAATAGACGGCGTTCACGTCGATCCAACTGATGATACGATGCATTTCATCTTCGGACAGTTTCACGTTATAATGCCCTTTCTGCAGTATACGCACCAGCCGGCTTCGGTGCGATCCCCAGGCGTAGGCCGGCAGCACCCCGGGCGGTCCGTCCTGCACAGAGTTGACGAGTTTTTCCGCCGGTCCATCATACCGCAAGCCCGATTTTGCCATCAGTTCAGTATAGGAAACATTAAAAGGCAGACTCAGATCACCTGCCAGGTTGAGCACCCGCCCGCCCTCCGTGCCATAGTCATGACAGCTGACACAATGCTGATCAAAAACCGGTTGCACATCGGTCAGATAATTGAAGGGTTTTGCTTCTTCCACACTCGGTGTATCCAACCAGGGCTCCAGCTGGCTGGGCGGCCGTTGCATGGCCTTTGGAAAAGGATTCGAAGCCGAAGGCGCATCCCGCCGGTTTTCATGACAGCCGATGCAGCCCTGCGTCTCCCCCGGGCGCACCACGGTGCCGGAACGCATGGCCTGCACCATCTGTTTGTTTTCATCCAGAGCCAGAATCTGAACAAAGGTATCTGCCGGAAGGTTAAAATAGGCCGAACCGTCTGCCTCAACCGGAACATCTCCGAGAATCCGTTTATTATTGGTCAGATTCCAGTTCATGGCCGTCACCTGCGCGGCATCAATTCCCCAGATCTGACCTTCTGACCACATTCTGCGCGGCGGCGCTTCCACAATCCGCAGGTATTTAATATCGCCGCGCTTCACCCCGGCCATTTCATCATCGGTTCCCAGATACACATCGTTCACATACAGGCTGCCATGATCTCGGGACAGATCAACGGAACTCGGGATAACCGGCGGTTTCGGGCGCGCCGCAAGCGGAACGGGACCGTAAGGACTCTGGTGCGGAGTTTTCACCTCATAAAGCACGACTTCGTTGCCAAAAACATCAACAAGCATAATGGCCATATTCACCGGATCCTTTTTCCGGGCATTTTTATAGGCCACCAGCGGTCCGTCCAACGCCTTTGCAACAAGGAAAAAATATCCGCCGCCGTTCCCTTGCTCTACATTGTGAACGGGATAAGGATCTTCATATCGTGCCGGAAGATTGCGGAACTTGTCGATATGCCAGCGGTTCTTCATATCCATATTACTCTCGTCATCCGGCGAAATCAGTTTTCGGCCGGCCTCCGGCCACATATGAATGACGGGTTCCGGACCTTCCAGACCTTTTGAACGATCCACTACAGCCAGTGCTCCCCACGGCAGATCATGACACGCTCCGTAAATGCAGACCACCTGATCTGTTCCCGGTATCACCCGGGCATCTCCCATAAATCCCGGACTCCATGCGTTGTTCCCCATAAACAGCGCATGTCGGGTGCCGTCAGGATTGGTGGTCCACAACCCCAGCGATGGACCGAAATGCCGATCCACATATTCCCAGCGGCTGTAAAGCACCCGTCCGTCCGGCATCAGACTGGAATGAAAATCAGCCAGTCCGTTAAAGCTGATCTGCTGGATGTTGGCTCCGTCGCCCTCCATCGCAAACAGGTTGTTCGAAATATGCCGATTGCACTGGCAGAACTTTGGATCGCGCGTTGAGCTGAATATAATTTTTCCGTCCGGCATATAAATGGGATCCACATCGGAAATCATAGAGCCGAATGTCAATTGGCGCACCTTTCCGGTTTCCAGCTCCATTTCATACAGATGATAATCATCCGCTTTATTGCGGCGCATCGAATAGAGGATCTTCTTGCCGTCGAAACTGACATCCGCATCGCGCAGGGTACCTTGCGGCTCTTCCGCCAATACCGCTTTGCGCACCACTGAACCGTCATCCTGAACGGAAATCACTTCCAGACGGCCCCCATGACTGTGCCAGTGCTTAATTCCGGCAAGATCCCCTTTATGCGTATCACCGTTTTGAAACATGGTGTTAATCGGACCGTGACTGCCCCAATACTGATTGCGCACCTCCACCAACCATTCATACTTTTTCACATACGGATGATTCAGCAAGGCCTCGCGTTGGAGGTTTGTAAAAGCCGGTGAAGCGGCATCGGTTAGGTTTTCCAGACGCTGAAGATATTCATCCGCCTTTGGATACGCATTGCCATAGGTTTCCGACAAATGTTCCACCGCAGCCCGCAACGAAGCCTTCGAATTTTCCTGAGCGTTTCCTCGCATTGGAAAAACGCCGCAGCCCACGATGCCCATTATAAGAACCATACGGAAAAATTTGCGCATAAAAACAGCTGTCCATAAGGTATTTGGTTTCATATATATCCCTATTGTCTAAATATAGCTCGCAATATAAACGCTGTGTCGCGTAATTTGAAGACTCAAATATCGGTAAAAAAGGCTCAATCATGGCAGATAACAAATATCATGTTCCCAATCTCGAACGTGCACTCCACATTTTTCAGCTGCTGGCCGATCACCCGCAAGGCCTGACCCAGAAAGAAATGATTGATGCGCTCGAAATTTCGAAAAACAGTGTCTACCGGATTACAGAAACTCTGATTGATCACGGCTACATTGCCCGCGATGAACCGACACGCCGGTATGCGCTGACCCGAAAAATGATGTCACTCGGAGCCACCGCAATGGGCGACCGTAAAATTGTTGAAGCTTCATTCAGTGAAATGCTCGATCTGCGCGATGCTGTGAATGCCTCAGTCTATCTCGCGGTTCTCGAAGGCACCCAAGGCGTTATTCTCGAACAGGCCACCGGCGGCAGCCCTTTTAAGTTTTCTGTTGATCTCGGTTCCCGATTCAACCTGCACTCCGGCGCACCCGGAAAAGCGTTGCTCGCATTTCTGCCCGACGATGAACGCGATATTATTCTTTCAAAAATCACCCTCACCAAATTCAACGACCGTACCATTACAACGAAAAAAGGGCTGCTGGCTGAAATTTCCGATATTCGGAAAAAAGGCTACGCAACGGATCTGGCCGAAGAATTCGAAGGCTGCCACTGCGTCGGTACGGTCATCCGCGATCATGCCGGTTATCCGATCGCCATGATCTGGGCCACAGGCACCTCCTTCAATCTCACTGAAGCTTCTTTTCCAATGGTTGGAAAAAAGGTTGTCGCAACCGCACGGCGGATTTCGCGCAAATTCGGATACCAGGATTAACCAGCAGTAAAGCGATTCGATATGACAAATTAACGCATGTCTTTTCCGCAATATTGCACCCGTTTCACGTCCAGCATGTGTATCCTGTAACGTTACATACGCATGATCGAACGAGGGCACGGGATGATGAAAATATGGATAAGCACGTTTGCATTTTTGTGCGCGACATGGGTCTCCGCCGAAATGCCGAATGTTGTGCTGGTGATGGCCGACGATATCGGTTTGGGTGATCTCAGCTTTTATCAACGTGCGGCCGGCCATAAAAAGCCGACAGTGGAAACCCCGAATATCGATCGGCTCATTTCCGAAGGTATGCGCTTCACCGATGCACACTCCCCGGCATCGCTCTGCGCCCCCACCCGCTTTTCGATGCTGACCGGAAATTATTCCTATCGGAACCACAAACCGTTCGGAGTCTGGAAGCCGGAAGAAAAATCAGGCATCGACGAAGGCGGTTTCACCACCATAGCCCGACTGGCGAAAGCCGGTGGCTACCGGACGGCCTTTTTTGGAAAATGGGGGCTCGGGAGTTCGTGGCTGGGTTATCCGATAGACTGGAAAAAAGAATCCGGCGGAGCGCTGCATTTCGGGTTTGAGTATGCCCTCGAACTCCCGGAGGGGGTGCAGAATATTCCATTTGCTTTTTATGAAAACCAGACCTGGATGAAGCTGGCCGACGATTCTGTAATCATGGAAATCGATGCTGACCAGACCCATTATTCCACATCGAAAAAACATCTCGATCGCGGCGGCATCGCCGATTCCAACTGGGACCCGACGCAGGCGGGACCGATCCTTGCCGCCAAAGCGGTGGAATATATTGCCTCCCAGGCCAAAGACCCCTTCTTCATCTACTATTGCTCTCAGGCCGTGCATATTCCTCATGCGCCTCCCGAAGAAATTGACGGCATCAAAATCAAAGGCACAACTCCGGGCAAACACGGCGATATGATTAAAGAGCTGGATGTACAGGTCGGCATGCTGGTACGGGCTCTGAAAGCTTCCGGCGTTTACAGCAACACGCTGTTTATCTTCACCTCCGACAACGGCGGGCTATCCTGGGATAAAGAGATGAAGGCGGCCGGGCACGATACCTCGAACGGCCTGACCGGGAGTAAGGGCTCTATTATGGAAGGCGGGCACCGCATTCCTTTCATTGCAGTCTGGCCGGGAAAAATCAAAGCGGGATCAGTTTCCGATGAACCGATGGTTTCTCATGACATGGTGGCCACTGTCGCAACACTTGCCGGCCAGCGGGTTGACCGTAATCGGATCAAAGATTCTCTCAATCTCATTCCTCTCTTTCTGGGGGGTGAAAATCGCGAGCGTCACCTGAATCTGATGCATCAGTCCTCCGGCGGGCCTACTTGGGCCATTCGCGATGGAGACTGGAAACTGATTCTTAAAGCATCCCGTAAAATTCCTGATTTTAAGTTTAAGCCCGAAAAGCTGTTGGAAGACGGCGTGATGAAACCCATCGGGCTTTACAACCTGCGCACTGATTTGAAAGAACAGAACAACCTGATCAAAAATCCGGAATACCGGCAACGTATAGAGACGATGCACCGGCGCTGTATTGAACTGCGCCGAAGCGGAGTTCCAACCATTGGAAAATAAGGAGCACACTATGAACAGAAGACAATTTTCATCCCTTATGACTGCGGCAGGATTCAACAGCATGACGCGTACAACGCTGGCCGGAAAAACAAAAAAACCGAACCTCCTTATCATTCATACCGATGAGCACAACTTCCGCACACTCGGCTGCTACCGTGAGCAGCTTTCGCCGGACCAGGCCTTTGTCTGGGGCGGAGAGTACGGCGTAGACACGCCGAACATTGATTCCATCGCCCACGAAGGCGCCATCTGTAATAATTATTACTGCTCCTCCCCGGTATGTACCCCGTCGCGTGCATCGCTGATTACCGGCCTTTATCCGCAAGCTACCGGCGCTCCGAAAAACGGCGATCATATCCGGCAGGATATTCCCACTTTTGCAACCATCCTCAGCGATGCCGGCTATGCCACATCGTATGTCGGAAAATGGCATCTGGATGGGCACAGCAAATACACTTTCGGGATTGAATATAAAGCAGGATTTGCAGACAACACCCATATGATGCGCGGCGGCCATTCCCCTTTCTTCCAGGTGAAAAACAAACAGGTTTTCAAAGGCGGCCTGGGAGAACGGTCCGTGACGAAGCTGCCGAAAGATGAAGTCGTTCATATGACCGACTGGTTCACCGACAAAACCCTTGAAATTCTTGAACGGGATAAAGATAAACCGTTTGCAGTGATGCTCTCAATTCCAGATCCGCACACCCCGGACTATGCGCGGCCGCCCTACCATACGATGTATGACCACATGGATCTGCAGCCGCCGAAAACACAGGATCCGGAATATACGGCCGCCAAACCGGGATGGGCCAAACCGCTGAATAAGATGGATCATAACGAGGCAGAAAGATTCGATCCGAAACCGTTGCGGCAGTATTTCGGTATGGTGAAACATATTGATGACTCGGTCGGACGTATTCTGACCTTCCTCGATAAAAACGGCCTGAAGGATAATACGATTATTGTGTTTACTGCCGACCACGGCGATATGTTCTACGAACACAACCGGCGCAACAAAGGGGTCCCCTACGAAGCTTCGGCAAAGATCCCCTTTGTGATCCGTTATCCGAAAACGATTCCGGCCGGAAAAGTGATTAATAAGGCATATACCAACTGCGATTTCACGCCGACCACACTGTCGATCATGGGCATTAAAACCGATGCATCGTTCCATGGGCAGGATACTTCGACCGATTTCCTGAATCCGGAAAAGGTGGTGAAGAGCGACCGTGTTACCTACTTCGCCAAAACCGGCGGATGGTGGGTGGCGGCTGTGAACAATCGTTACAAACTGGTGCTCGATAAAAATGAAAAACCCTGGCTGTTCGATCTCGAAAAAGATCCGGATGAACTGGAGAACCAGTACACCAATCCGGAATATAAAGAGATCGCCAAAAAAATGCAGGACGAACTTTTCCGCCAGATGAAGCAGTACGATGAACCCGGCCTGAAAAGTAAGCGGCCGTATGTACTGGAAGGGTAATCATGAAAAATATGTTTTGCATACTTGCTCTGGGGGTCTCCGGCTTAACCGCTCAGGGAAAATCTCTGGTGGATTATTTTCTGCCGATGGAACCCCGGGGGCCTATGATTGCAGAAGGAATATGGGGCGATCCCAATGTGCTTCCGCGTGACATCAAAAATGGACTCGAAGATTCATCGTTGAAAAACTGGTGCTATTGGGACGGTCGGATTGTTAAGGATGATGCGGGGCGGTTTCACCTGTATGCCAGCCGCTGGCATCATTCATTTCCGCACAGCACAGGGTGGAAAGAAAATTCCAAAGGCATACATGCGGTCAGTGACCACATTATGGGACCGTATACCGATAAGGGGCTGGTTTATCCCCAATGGCAGAACGGCAAAGGGCACAATGTGATCGGTCTGCGCATGCAGGACGGACGTTATGCGGTCGTGACCAGTGAAATTACACAGGGTGAAGTTTTTGTTTCGGACTCGCCTGACGGTCCGTTTGAACTGCTCGGGAAAATTAAATGGGAGGCTAACGGATTTAATCCGGGGCTCGCTGCATATCAGGGCGGTAAAGGGCATATGTCAAATGTCAAAGTGCTGCTTCGTCCGGACGGGCGCTATATGATTGTTCCGCGCTCCACCTGTGTAATGATCAGCGATGACGGCATTCTCGGTCCTTATAAAATTATGAGCGACCGCGTATATAAAAACTACCCGGAACTTCCGCAGGAAAAAAATGAGGATCCCACGGTCTGGTACAGCGGCGGGATGTATCACATCGTCTACAACCACTGGCCCAGCAAAACCTCGCACCACTTCAGTTCAGTGGATGGCATAAGCAATTGGAAGTACCGTGGTATTGCCTTTAAAAAAGAAGAATCAAAGATCTTCAAATACACCGATGGCACCGTGAACGACTGGCAGTTTGTCGAACGGCCGACGGCATATGTTGATGAGCAGAGCGGGCATGTGACCCACTTTATTTTCTCCGTAATCGATGTGAAAAAAGGACAGGACCGAGCCAACGACAACCATGCCAGCAAAATTGTCGTGGTGCCTTTCGATGGAGAAACCTTTGACCGGGATATGCTGCAAATTGTGGAAAACGAAAAGAAAGAAGCCAGCCCATGAAGCGAAACATAATCCTTGGCAGTCTCCTCCTTCCCGCCAGTATTTTTGCTGCGGAACCCCCGAACATTCTGCTGATCATGGTTGATGATCTGAACACCTCGATCGGCTGTTTTGACGGTCCCGCTTTTACCCCGAACATGGATCGGCTTGCCGAAACCGGAATAAAGTTTACCAACGCTTATTCCGCCTGCCCGTCATGCAATCCATCACGGGTTTCGATGCTCGTCGGACAGCGTCCGGAAAACAACGGGGTGTTTAACAACAGCCAGCATTTCCGGGCAACGGCACCGGCCAGAAATCTGACCACGCTTCCGCAGCTGCTGAAGTCCAACGGTTATAACACCATTGCCGCTGGCAAAGTCTTTCACCATCGCCGCGGTTCCCGTGATCTTCCGGACCCGCAGTCGGATCCCGACTCCTGGACGTATCAGCCGGGGATTTCAAGCGGGAAATTTTTCGGACACGATTTCAAAAACCGGTTTCATCAGCCGGACGGATTGCCGAAATGGGTGCTGAACACCCGCGTAAAAGTAGATCCAAAAGACCGCAAACTATTGAAATCAACCTGGGTCTGGGGACCGCTGGAAGAGGATATCGAACCGACTGATACGCTCGATTGGAATACGGCGGAATGGGGTGCGGCCTGGCTGAATAAAAAAACGGATGAGCCGAATGTACAGGGGGCGCCGTCGCCGGATGAAAAACCCTGGTTGCTCGCCTGCGGAATTTTCCGCCCCCATATTCCGTTGATCTGTCCGCAGGAATTTTTTGATCTCTACGAAACCGATGAGCACCGGCACCGGTTGGTGATGCCCGATATTCCGCCGGATGACATTGCCGATCTGCCGAAAGCTGCCGGAGCCGGAAAGGACTGGTTTGCAAAATATGTGAAAGACTGGCCGCAGGAATGGGCCTATCTGCGCCAGTCCTACTATGCGTGTACAACCTATGCCGATGCCGCGGTGGGGATTCTGCTCGACGGGCTTCAAAAGAGCGGGTACGCCGACAATACCCTTGTGATTCTTATGGGCGATCATGGGTATCACCTCGGCGAAAAGGACCGTCTGGGCAAAGCAAAAGTCTGGCGGGGCGCTTCCAGCATGCCCATGATTATCCGCATGCCGGGCGGAGTGACCGGAACCGCAGATGCCGCTGTTTCCATGCTTGATATCTACCCCACCCTCGTTGAACTGCTCGGGTTAAAAGCTCCGCACAAACTGGATGGAACCAGCCTGCTCCCGCTTCTTGAAAATCCGGCGGAAAAACGTTCTGAACCGGCCGTGATCACCAGCACCAGCGGAACGCAAATCGGTGTCGTGCACGATCACTGGCATTACATCAGCTACAGCGACGGATCGGAAGAGCTGTATGATCACCGCGCGGATCCCGGAGAGATTACCAATCTGATGCATCCATCCAATTACAAAGAAAAATACCGGGCTGTTGCAGACCGGTTGAAAAAATATGTACCGGCAAACCGTAAAGGCTAGAGACTGGACTATGCGGTCATGCGACCGGCCGAATGGATTCTTCCATACGTTGGAAATGAAAAGGATTCCGCGCTGCGGAATCCTTTTCGGTGTATCGCCATAATAAAGTTTACGCAATTATATATATCCCCGCTTAACGCAACGATTCATCATAGCGTTTTAATGGAGAATTTTTATGAAACTTGCCATCCTGACTGCACTGCTGCTGGCTGCCCCTTTGGTGAAGGCCGGGCAAAAGACCCTGATCGATTTTTTCCTGCCCATGGAACCGCGCAACATGGTTTCAGAAGGCATTTGGGGTGCGGACCCAGTGCTGCCCCGGGATATTGATAATGGACTTGAAGACCCGACAATGAAAAACTGGTGTTACTGGGACGGCAGTATTGTTAAGGACGATACCGGCCGATACCACATGTATGCCAGCCGCTGGAGTCAGGCCTATTCGCATAGCGTGGGCTGGAATAAACAGTCCAGAGGCCTTCATTCCGTCAGCGATTCGCTCTTTGGTCCGTACAAAGATCTGGGCGAAACCTGGCCGCACTGGAATAACGGGGCCGGGCATAATGTGGTGGGGTTGCGCATGCATGACGGCCGCTATGCATTAATCAGCTCAGAGGTTACTCCGGGCAATGTGTTTGTGTCGTCTTCTCCCGATGGTCCGTTTGAGCATCTTGGCGAATTTATCATTGATCCCAATGGTTTTTACGAAGGCTGGGCCAGGTATGATGAACTGGATGATGGTGCCGTACGAGCCGGCGTGCTCGGCCACCTTTCCAATGTAATGATTATCCTGCGTCCGGACGGGCGCTATATGATGCTCGCCCGCCACTGCGTTCCGATGATCAGTGATGACGGCATTCTCGGTCCGTATAAAATGCTGAATGACCGTGTCTGGGAGGGGCTGAAAAATATGCCGCAGTTTAAAAATGAAGACCCGACCATTTGGTACAGCGACGGTCTGTACCATATTGTGGTCAATCATCACGGCGGAGGGGATATTACTTATCACCTTACTTCGGAAGACGGGATTCATAACTGGACAAACCGGGGCCTGGCCTTTCACAAAGCATACGGTGTTTTCCGTTATACAGATGGAACGCGGAACGATTGGAACATTGTTCAGCGCCCTACGGTCTACACAGAGAACGGAATGGTGAAAGCTTTCAATTTTTCCGTAATTGATGTGCACAAGGGAAAAGACCGGGGGAACGATAACCACGGGAGTAAAATTATTGTGGTTCCGTTCGACGGAACAGGGTTCAGCAAACATATCCGCTCCATTGTGAATGCCGAGAATGCGCAGGTTGATGCCACGCCGCCTCCGTCTCCCTGGAAATCGGTCGACCTCGGCTCCGTTAAAAAGGCAGGAAATACCGGATTTAATACAGCATTCAACACCTTTCGCATTCAATCAAACGGCGGCCTTTCGGAGGGACGTTTGGTTTATCAGAAAATGGAGGGAGATATATCCGCTCGGGTGCTGGTTCTCTCACAGGATATATCTGCGGAGTCGGTTCTTTCCGGGCTGATGTTTCGTGAAAGTCTGAATTCTGATGCCCGTACCGTGTCCGCTGTGATCTCGAAATCTGATGGACTGCTTTTTGAGCATTCGGGAACACCGGTTTCGAAGCAGAAGCTGAAAGCCCCCTACTGGCTTCGTATGGAAAAACGGGGTCAGCGTATTACCGCCTATATCTCGTCCAGTAATAAAATGAACTGGGAAAAAATCGGTGAAACCACGGTGGATCTGGGCAATGAGTTTTATGCGGGACTTTATGCTCATGCTGACGGCGCTGCAAAAAAAGCCGTTTCCCGCTTCAAAGATGCAGATTTTCATGTCTGGGGCGAACCGCTCAGTGAAGGGATTATCAACCATACCTTCCCCGACCGGATTCCGGCTTCAGGAAAAATCCGCTTTGAAGTGGAATATGAAAACCGCCAAGCGCTGGATGTTTTTGCTGAGCTGCAGAACGTGCATACCACGAAAAAACTTAAAGCGCTGCGCCGGCAAATGCCCTCCAAAAAAAATACGTTGGAACTGACCTATGATGCGGGGCCGCTGCAACCGGGCGATATCTATTGGTTCGTACTGAAAAGCATTCCTATACACGGGCACGAAAACAGGGCCATTCAGCACACCTACAAAAAAGTGACGGTGGAATAAACATAACCCTTTGGGCAGTATCAAAGTCGTCCATTTTAAATAAAGTAAGCCGTTTCATAGATAAATGAATGGAGAACCACGGTGAACAGAAGACACTTTTCCAAGCTGCTTACGGGTACGGCACTGACGGCGGCGGCATCAACGACGCTGGCGGCTAAATCGAAAAAACCAAATCTGCTGATTATTCATACGGACGAACATAATTTCCGTACACTGGGTTGCTACCGCGAGCTGCTCAGCGAAGATCAGGCCTATGTCTGGGGCGAAGGGGTCAAAGTGGATACGCCGCATATCGACCGGATTGCCCATGAGGGGGCCATCTGTACCCGCTACTATGCCACGTCCCCGGTCTGTACGCCGTCGCGTGCTTCATTTGTGACCGGTCTTTATCCGGCTGCCACCGGATCGCCGCGCAATGATATGCCGCTGCACGACGGCCTTGAAACATTTGCCAGTGTTCTGCAGAAACAGGGGTATGCCACGTCCTATGTCGGAAAATGGCATCTCGACGGAAAGGCAAAACCCGGCTTTGAACCGCCCCGGAAGTTCGGATTTTCTGACAATCGCTACATGATGAACCGCGGGCACTGGAAAGGACTCGGACACGATGAAAACGGAAAGCCGATAGTGATCGGATTGGTTCCCGAAAAAGAAACATCTCGGTTCAATGTTTCCAAAGCAACACCGGAAGATTTCACCACGGATTTTCTGACCAGTCGGGCGCTGGAAATTATGGAGCGGGATAAAGGCCGGCCCTTTGTGCTTATGCTCTCGATTCCGGATCCGCATACCCCCAACCTGGTGCGCCCGCCATACAACACGATGTTTGATGATCTGCATTTTGAAGAGCCGCGCACCATGCAGGTACCGGACGAAGAAATGCCGAAATGGGCCCTCTCCAATAAAAACGTTGATTATCTCGAACAGAATAAAATGCAGGACTATTTCGGGATGGTGAAGTGTATCGATGACAATATCGGCCGCCTGTTTAAATTTCTCGAAGACAACCGGCTGGATGAGAACACCATTGTGATCTTTACCTCCGACCATGGCGATTTGATGGGTGAACACAAACGGCACAACAAAGGCATGCCGTTTGAAACCTCGGCTAAAATTCCGTTTGTAATTCGCTGGCCGAAAGGTATTCCTGCCGGAAAACAGATCAATACGGCCTACACGACGGCGGATTTCACGCCGACCATTCTAGGGATGATCGGGGCGCCGCAAATCAGCGAACAGCATGGTCTGAATGATGCGAAATCTTTTCTTTCGAAAAAGAAAGTGATCCGTTCCGACCGCATCACTTATATGTCGATGGGTAACTGGGTTGCTGCCGTTTCCGACCGATATAAATATGTACTCTCGCCGCAGGATGTTCCGTGGCTGTATGATATTGAACGTGATCCCGATGAACTGATCAATTTTGCCGGCCATCCGGAATATACCGCAATTGAGAAACGGCTGAGCACGGAACTGGACCGTATGCTGGAACAGTATCAGGATCCGATTCTTAAGGGAAAACCGCTGATACGCACTTCCGCAGCGCTTTAAACGAAGCGGGGATGACGCAAATCAATATGTTTTTTGCGGCAATCACTCTATTGATGCTTCGCGGTCTTGTTTATTTTCCAGTGTTAAATTCAGACTAGGAGTTAACGAGTGATGAAACGTAGATGCTTTTTTAAGACCTCAGCCGGTACCCTCGGGGCGGCTGGACTGATTTCCATGAACGGCGAAGCGGCCATTGCCTACAATGAATCCGGCAAACGGGTCACCGATAAATGGCACCAGATGGGCTCCGGTAAAAAAGGCCTGCCCAAACGCCGGGAAACGTTGGAATTTGATGTGGCGGTGCTGGGTGCAGGTATGTCGGGGATTGCGGCGGCGGTGGCGGCGGCACGTTCCGGAGTTAAAACCGTGCTGGTGCAGGACCGTCCGGTTCTGGGCGGAAATGCCTCCAGCGAAATGCGCGTGACAGTAAACGGTGTGCATGGTCTGCGCGGTGTCCCGAAAGAACTGCGGGTGGAGCGTGAGACCGGGATCATTGAAGAAATCATGATCGAAAACTGGCACTACAATCCTCAGGAGTCCTATCCCGTCTGGGACCATGTACTGTACAACTTTGTCTATCGTCAGCCGAATCTGACCCTGATGCTCAATACCCAGGCCACTGAAGCTGTTATGGAAGGCGACCGGATCAAAGCGGCGATCTGCCGGGGCTACACAAACGAAACGGAATACACCATTCATGCCGAACAGTTTATCGACTGTTCCGGCGACGGCCTGCTGGCCGCCACTGCCGGCGCAGAATACCGCACCGGCCGTGAAGGCCGTGCGGAATTCAATGAATCGTACGCTCCGGAAAAACCGGACGGCTGGGTGATGGGTGACTGCATCATGATGATCACCAAGGATATGGGACGCCCGGTTCCTTTCTACCCGCCGGAATATGCCCTTCCGTTTGACCACGAAACGGCGTTTAAAGACAAGCACCGTAAAATCAAGCAGGTTAAAGAAGGATTCTGGTGGATTGAAGTCGGCGATGATTTTGACATCATCGGCAACCGTGAAGAGGTCCGCCATAAACTGATGGCCTACTTTTACGGCGTCTGGGATTATGTGAAGAATTCCGGCGATTTCCCGGAAGCGGAAAATATGGCACTGGATTGGATCGGCTCCATTCCCGGCCGCCGGGAATCGCGCCGCTTTATGGGCGATCATATTCTCACGCAGAACGATCTGCTGGAATACCGTCATTTTGAAGATGCTGTTGCCTATGGCGGCTGGTCGCTCGATGAGCATAATCCGGGCGGTATTGAAAATCTGAAAGAGCCGGCGAGTTATTTCCACAAAGGGTTCACCAAGCTCTACGAAATCCCCTACCGCAGTCTCTATTCAAAAAATATTTCGAACCTGCAGTTTGCCGGACGGAATGCCAGCCTAACACACATTGCGCTGTCCTCCACGCGTATCATCAGCACCTGCGCACTGATGGGTCAGGCCGTTGGAACGGCTTCAGCTCTGTGCATAAAGTACGGCAAAAACCCGCGTCAGATCGGCCGGGAACACATCAGTGAACTGCAGGAGCAGCTCATTCGCGATGATGTATTCATTCCCAACCGTATGGCTCGTGACCCGAAGGATCTTGTACGCAATGGCGGCCAGGTGTTCGGCTCTCCAGCAAAAAGCGGAGATACCGCCCTGCTGACAGACGGCGTCGGACGCGATATTTACGGTGAGCTCCATCACTGGGAATCGGTATCCCTTCCGGCCGAGCTTCAGGTAGTCTGGGAAAAACCGGTTGAGATTTCCACGGTTGAGCTTAAAGCCGATACGCAATTGCATAAAAAAATCGCCATGCATAAAAATCCGGCCAAAAATGCCGGGCAGCATACGACGGTTCCTCCAGAGCTGATCAAAGCGCTGACGGTTGAAGCGCAGGTGAACGGGCAGTGGAAAGAAGTGGCTTCGGTTGAAAACAACCTCGTCCGCCGGATTAAAGTCGAATTTCCGAAAATCAAAGCGACTGCGATTCGCCTGAATATCAAAGTAACGCACGGCAAACCGACGGCCAAAGTGTTCGAAGTTCGTGCCTATGCATAACCTCTAGTATTTTCCGGGGGGCGGTTGTACGGTAATGGCGTTTGATTTCGTCTATTCGAACGTACACTTAACCCCGGGGGATCTAATGAAACGGTTCAGAGCACTTTTAATCCTGCTCACAGCGGCTGCGCTTACGGTGCAGGCCGCAGTGAAACCTGCTGATATTTTTTCGGATGGCCTCGTTTTGCAACGCGGCGAACCGGTAAATATTTGGGGCACGGCCGATTCCTCTGAAGAAATTACCGTGGAGTTTGCCGGACAGAAAAAGACGACTGAGGCCGGCGCGGATGGAAAATGGTTGATTACACTCGACCCGCTTCAGGGATCTGAACATCCGCGTGAACTGATCTTCTATTCATTCGGCAACCGGCAGTCGGCAATTAAAAATGTTCTGGTCGGCGAAGTCTGGCTTGCCGGCGGTCAGTCCAATATGGCCACGACCATGCAGACGTATAAGCGGAAAACCCAGCCGGATATTGATCGAGCACAGGATGACCTGCTGCGATTTTGCACGATTCCGCAAAACCATTTTCCCGGTCATAACAAAGGTCAGCGGCCGGAGTGGCTGAAAACCAATCCCGAAACGGTGAAAGGATTTTCCGGCACCGCGTATTATTTTGCAAAGGAACTGCGTAAACATCTTGATGTTCCTGTAGGCATCATTGTGTGTGCCACCGGAGGGACGCCCGCAGAAGCCTGGATGAGCCGCAAAACGCTCGACAGTAAGCCGGAACTGAAACGGACCATCGATGCCTACGACCGCCATGTGACGAGGGAATTTCCGACGGATGCGGATTATGAAGAAGCGCTGAAAGAATACAATCGGGCAAAAAAAGAATATACCCGACTTCGGGAAGCTGGAAAAAAAGTCAAAAAACCGCGTGAAGTCATGGGGCCGCGCAATTTCAAACGCCCTTGCGGGCTTCATGAAAATATGCTGACGCAGACCATTCCCTTCACCGTTAAAGGTGTGATCTGGTATCAGGGGGAAAACAATGCATCACAGAAAGCCGGCCTGCATTATCGCACCGTCTTTTCCACGCTGATCGAAGAGTGGCGCAGTGAATTCGGCAAACCGGAGCTGCCGTTTTTTTTCTGCCAGCTGGCTACCCTCGGATGGGGCGATGATTCACACTGGCCGGAATTGCGCGATGCTCAGCAATGGGTTGCCGATCATGTTCCAAACACCGGAATCGCCATTCTTCTCGACGGCGGTGAAAAGACGGATATCCACCCCCACTCCAAAGATATTGCCGGATATCGGCTCGGGTTGCTGGCGCGCAATAAGATCTATGGAGAAAAGGGGCTCTGCGCCGAAGGGCCGCGCTTTAAAAAAGTTGATTTCCAGGGCCGCAAAGCGGTGATCTCATTTGCAGATACCAACCTTGTGCTAAGGCCTGGCGGCGAAAACACCTTTGAACTGGCCGGGAAAGACGGCGTCTTTAAACCGGCTTCCGCAGAATTGAAAAACGGAAAAATCATTTTGACGGCTGAAGACCTTCCTGTACCCGCTTACGTCCGTTACGGTTGGCGAAAATGGGTCACTCCCACGCTGTATAATCGCGAAGGGCTTCCTGCCGGGCCGTTCCGGAGTGATGATCTTCCGATGGCCTCGGCCGGAGGGTATTTCCTGGATTGGGTTGAATAAAGGGCATGTACTGAATCGGCCGACGCAGGACTGCCGTGAGCGATTGAAAAAATGACATAGGGGAAAAATGAAAGCACTGTTTGCAACGTTGATATTATCCGCACTAGTTTGCACCTTGTGGGCCGACAAACGGCCCAACATCGTTTTTATTCTTGTTGACGATCTGGGCCATGGCGATGTCGGTTTTAATGGGTCAACCTATTATGAAACACCGAATATCGACAGACTCGCCAACCGCGGATTGATTATTGAAAATGCCTATATGTATCCCACCTGTTCGCCTTCCCGCACAGCAATTGCCACGGGCAAGCAGTCTTTTCGCACGGGCGTCTATACCGTACCGGTGTTGGAAAGAGGCGACGATCAGGTCAGTATTTTTTCCCGCTGGACGGTAGGCGAAGAGCACATCATGTACAGCCAACCGCTTGCTGAAGCCGGGTATAAAAGCATTCATCTGGGTAAGTGGCATCTGGTGGGTCCCTATCCCGAAGAGGAACTCAACGGGGACTGGCCGCGTAAAGAAAAGCTGAGCCAGCCCGATCCGTGGGACTACAGCTGGGCGGAAAAGCATAAAAAAGAATATGTAAAATACTATCCTGAAGGTCGCGGCTACCTGAAAAACATCGGCGGAACCTATCGCGGAGACCCCGCCCTGGAAGTCGGCGGTTATAAAGGGGAAACCGGAGGCTATTGGGCCCCGTTTAACAACCCGTTCATTCCCGAAAAAAATCCCGAAGATAAGTGGCTGACCGATTACCTGACTACGGAAGCCATCAAATTTATGGACGAATATAAAGAGGGTCCTTTTTTCATTAATCTTCATTATTACACGGTTCACGCCCCGGTCCGCGGGCGCAGCGAAGAGCTCGTCGAAAAATACCTCAATAAACCCGGCGATCCGGAAAGCGGTCAGGGCATGCAGGAAGGCAATCGCCGCCGGCATACCGCTGAATATGCAACCATGATCGAATCGCTCGACGACAACGTCGGTCGAATCGTGAATTTTCTGGAAGAAAACGGACTGCGTGAAAACACACTGATCGTCTTCACTTCCGATAACGGTTGGAACGCCGGCATCAACAACCGGATGCGCGGGAAAAAAGGGTATATCTGGGAAGGCGGGATCAGGGTTCCGGCATTTGTAAACTGGCCGGGAAAAATCAAGGCCCGCCGCACCCAGACTCCGGTCTCCGGTCTCGATCTGTTCCCCACATTTATGGATGTAGCCGGAATTGACTACACCGATCCGAATCTGGATGGTGATTCAATCACCGGTCTCTTTAACGACGAACCGAAAAATCTGCGAAACCGGCCTCTTTTCTGGCATCTTGCCAGCGAATTCCGCAATCCCACCTGCTCCATCATCCGCAAAAACGACATGAAACTGATCCAGTTCCTGGCCACCGGTGATCTGGAACTCTACGACCTCAAAGCGGATCCCAAAGAAGAACATAATCTAGCCTCCGAAAAGCCGGAAATCGCGGCTCGGCTTCTGAAAGAGCTCAAAGCCTGGCGTAAAGCCAACCATGTCCCCCTGCCCCCCAATGCTGTGGTCGGCAACTGATTCGTGGGCAGGTAAGCCAGACAAGATATACCGTCATTCAGTTGAAGAAATATATTTTAATATCCATACAGAAATGGATGTAGAGGTGCCGTTTGTTTAAAGGAGGAGTCCGCATTATCGGACCCGGTAATACGCTATGTTCGGCTTAAACGAATTTGGCAAAAAATAAGAATAAATTTTCGAACCGCTGGTTTACGGTTATCGGGAAAACGTCCATTTGCGGTCAGGTGTCAACATTGTGCATGTTTTTGGCTGATCCCCTTATTTCATGAGTTTTCCCGTTTGGTAAACTCAGACGTTTAATTTGGAGATCTGTTTATGAAATATCTGTTTACTCTTCTTGCGCTGTTTTCGGTTCTGCTTCCGGCAACGGCCCGAGAACGACTGGCCTTTAATGACGATTGGAAATTTGCACGGTTCGGCCTGATGCCGGATGGAACCGAGCAGGCGGAACCGAAAGGACTGGAAAAAGCGGGATTCGATGATTCCGACTGGCGGACGCTGGATGTCCCGCACGATTGGGGCATCGAGGGACCGTTCCGTCCGGAGTTACCGAATCGGACAGGCAAACTGCCCTGGGCCGGTATCGGCTGGTACCGGAAAAGTTTCCAATCCCTGGAAAGCGATGCGGGGCGTAATATTTATCTGGATATCGACGGTGCCATGTCGGGCGCGCAGGTCTGGCTTAATGGTGAATACATCGGTGAATGGCCGTACGGCTATTCTTCGTTCCGCATGGATCTGACCGGTAAAATCCGGATCGGAAAGAAAAATACCGTAGCCGTCCGGCTGGATAATAAACCGGAATCTTCGCGCTGGTATCCCGGTGGCGGCATCTATCGCAACGTCTGGCTGGTTAAGACGGAACCGACTCATGTGGCGCACTGGGGCGTTTATGTGACGACGCCGATCGTGAATGACGACCATGCCATGGTCAAAGTGGTCACCGCGCTCGAAGGCGAACAGCCGGATACCGCGGTTTCCTATGAAATTATGGAAGCCGGTTCCTCCAAAATTCTCGCCACGGGAAAAGGAAAAACGGCTTTCATTCGTCTGGATCAGCCGAAACGCTGGGATCTTGACAGCCCTAATCTGTATCAGGTCAGAACTACAGTTTCCAATGCCGGGAAAACGGTCGATACGTATCTCAGTACATTTGGCGTACGGACCATCGAGTACACCGCCGACGAAGGTTTTTTCCTGAACGGAAAGCTCACAAAAATGAATGGGGTCTGCCAGCATCACGATCTCGGTCCTCTGGGAACCGCCGTCAATGTGCGTGCCATGGAACGGCAGATTGAAATTCTGAAAAGTTTCGGGGTGAATGCCATCCGTACATCGCACAATCCCCCGGCCCCGGAGTTTCTCGATCTGTGCGACCGTATGGGCATACTGGTTCAGGTGGAGTCGTTCGATTGCTGGGGACGCAAAAAGGCAGACAACGATTATGCCCGTCATTTCTGGGACTGGTGGGAGCGAGACACGGTCAACATGGTTCGCCGCGACCGGAACCATCCTTCCGTGGTGATGTGGAGCACCGGCAACGAAATCCTGGAAATGAATTATGCCGAAGAAGCCTGGATTTCGCAGATGCAGACCGATGTGATTCATCGCGAAGATCCCACGCGTCCGGTTTCATTCGGCGGTAGTCGGCCCGTCGCCGCGTTTAATGGGTTCCAGCATACTGTGGATGTTTACGGCTTCAACTATAAGCCGCATCTCTATGCTGAATTTCGTGAAAAAAATCCGGATATCCCGCTTTACGGCAGCGAAACGGCCTCCACGATTTCCTCTCGCGGTGAATATTTCTTTCCGGTGCTGAACGACAAATTCAAGGGACAGGGCGGTTATTTTCAAGTCAGCAGCTATGATCTTTACGCACCGAATTGGGCCTACCCTGCCGACGTGGAGTTTGAAGCGCAGGCAAAATACCCCTGGGTTTTCGGTGAATTTGTCTGGACCGGATTCGACTATATCGGAGAGCCGACGCCGTATAACAAAGATAAGACCAATCTGCTCAATTTCACCGATCCCGAAGAACGCGCACGCATGGAAAAAGAGCTGGATAAACTGGGGGGCGATATTCCGGCCCGCAGTTCCTATTTCGGCATCGTCGATCTCTGCGGTTTTCCGAAAGACCGGTATTATATGTACCAGTCCCAATGGCGCCCCGATCTGCCGATGGTTCACATTCTGCCGCACTGGAACTGGCCGGAACGCATTGGTAAAATTACGCCGGTGCATGTCTACACTTCAGGCGATGAAGTGGAACTGTTTTTGAACGGAACATCGCTGGGCCGAAAAATCCGCGGTGAATTTGAATCGCGCCTGCGCTGGGACGACGTGATTTATGAACCGGGTGAACTGGTGGCTGTTGCATACCGCAACGGAAAACCATGGGCGGAAACATCGATGCAGACCACCGGTGCAGCCGCAGGGCTCGGTCTTTCTGTGGATCGTAATGTGATTAAAAACGATGGCAAGGATCTGGCCTTTATCACCGTCGATGTGATCGATTCACAGGGACGCGTGGTTCCGCGTTCCCATAATCTGGTGAAATATTCCGTAAAAGGTCCGGGCCGCATCATTGCCACAGGCAATGGCGACCCGACGGATCTGACGGATTTCCAATCGCTGGAACGTAAGGTGTTCAATGGTAAAGCGCTGGTGATTGTGCAATCGCTGGATGGTAAAAAGGGTCGGGTAACCGTTACTGCGGAATCAGAAGGGCTCAAGCCCTCCGAGATCACCTTTATCTCCAAATAATTCCGCCAAAGGACGGCCGCAGCAAAAAAGATACGATGAAAAAACTCCTTTTTATAGCAGCCGTTTTTCTGGCCGGTATATCGGCGGCATCGCCCCGACTGCAGGTTGGAGCATTCGAGGAAGAACGCGCCCGGGCCACCCGGCTCGATGGCGTAAAACTCTTGCGAATGGAACTCGCACCGAAGCGTGATTCCTTTGCTTCGGTGCTGATTCATCCCCCGGAAGACCCTTGGGATTTTTCCGGATACCGCCGGATCGTATCCGAATTCACCAATATTGGAGATGTTCCGGTGACGGTTGCTTTCTGGGCCGTCGGCAGGCCGGGCTGGGACGCGGCGGTTGGAACGGTTAAACTCGCCCCTGGAGAGAGAGCCCCCTGCTCCATTGACCTTGCTCAGCGCTGGCCCGGCGGACGGGTTCCAAAAGTGGATTCCGGACATATTGAATATCTGCGCGTTTCCTTCGTGCGCCCCGCAGCGGGTACCGTGGTTGAAATGGAGGACATTCGGCTGGAAGGTAATTCGCAACCGCTTATTTATCCGGAAGGCTACAAACGGCTCGAAGTGCCGGCCATGGTGAATGCGCCGCCCGCCCCGGGGCTGCGGGTGAAACATCAGCTGAAAGTTTTTCGGGAAAAGGAAGCATATCATGCACTTTACCTTCCGCCCGGCTGGACACCGGGAAAGCGCTATCCGGTGATTGTGGAGTATTCCGGGAATCGCTGGCTCAATCCCCCGTGCCATTCCCCGGGCCGGCCTGAGAGCGGCCGCATGGGATTCGGCATGTCGGAGGGTAAAGGTTTTATCTGGGTGAATGCGCCTTTTGTGAATCGGGACGGATCACTGGCGCTCAACGGCTGGGGCGATGCCGACGTTACGGCAGATTATGCCGTCGATCTGGTGAAGATGCTCTGCGCCGATTTCGGCGGTGATCCGGATAACGTCATACTCACCGGATTTTCGCGCGGGGCCGTGGCGTGCGGATATATCGGGTTGCGGAACGATAAGATTTCCAGCCTGTGGAAAGCCTTCCATCCCTGCCAGCACTATGACGGTGACGGCGTACACGGAGCAACATTTGAAAGCGCACTGAACGAACGGATGCCCAGGCTCAACGGGCGCCCCACGTTTCACACCGATAACGGCCGGCATGCCGAACTGCACGACCTGTTTGAACAGACCGGCCAGCCGGTCACCTTTGCCGAATCGGGCATTGGTGCACATACGGATTCCATGCTGCTGGAAAACCGCCCGTCCACCTTGGAGCTGAGAGCGTGGTTGAAACGGATTACAGCTGCGGAAAAATAGAATTTTCTTCCTGTCCTTTTCCCTGCAATGAAGGCGTTTCTTCATTGAACAGGGGGAACGCACATGAATTGTTTTGCACTTACTGCACTGGCCGCCAGTGCACTTTTTTCTGCACAGGCCGCACAGCCTAACATTATCATTATTTTCAACGACGATCAGGGCTATCAGGATCTCGGCTGCTATGGTTCGCCTGATATCCGGACACCGCGCGTGGATGAGCTGGCATCCGAAGGGATGCGATTCACCGATTTTTATGTCGGTTCGCCGGTCTGCTCCGCATCGCGCGCCGCGCTGTTGACGGGATGCTACCCCTACCGTGTCGGCGTTTCCGGCGTATTCTGGCCCAACCGGGATCACGGTCTTCCGCCCGAAGAAACCACTCTGGCCGAAATGCTGAAAAAAGCGGGCTATGCCACGGCTGCGGTCGGGAAGTGGCATTTGGGTGACGAACTGCGTTTTCTGCCGACCCGCCAGGGATTCGACACCTATTTCGGTATTCCCTATTCCAACGATATGTATCCGGCCGAACATATGCGTTATGCTCCGGATTGCCTATGGCGCGAGGGGCAGAATTTCCAAACACTGGAAACCGCCTTTGCTCACAAAAAACGGGGCCAGCCGCGCACCTTGAAAAACAAGGTTCCGCTGATGCGAAATGAAGAATGCATCGAATTTCCGTGCGACCAAACCACGATTACCCGCCGATATGCAGATGAAAGTCTGCGTTTCATTTCCGAATCGGTGGAATCCGGAAAACCGTTCTTTCTCTACCTCGCCAATTCCATGCCGCATATTCCGCTGTTCGCCTCCCCCGATTTCAAAGGAAAAAGCGCCGGCGGATTGTATGGCGATGTGATCGAAGAGATCGACTTCAACACCGGGCGCATTCTGGATCGACTGAAAATGCTCGGTATAGAAGATGACACCATCGTGATTTTCAGTTCGGATAATGGCCCGTGGTTGACTGTCGGTGATGCGGGCGGTCATGCCGACCCGCTTTTCGAGGGGAAATTCACCTCGTTCGAGGGCGGCCAGCGTGTGCCGTTTATCATTCGCTGGCCCGGCACTGTACCGGCCGGAACAACCTGTTCCGGCATGGCGGCCACAATCGATCTTTTTCCAACTCTGGCCGCCCTCACCGGCGCGGAGCTGCCGGAAAAGAAGCTCGATGGTGTGGATCTTTCCAGCCTATGGAAAAATCCCCATGCAATCTCGCCGCGCAGTACTTTTTTCTATGAGCACAACGCCGTACGTTCCGGAAACTGGAAATATCATCGAAAAGAGATCTTTAAGGTTAAGAAAACGAAACGTGCAAATACCGGCCCGACGCTCTACAACCTGAAAGATGATGTCGGTGAAGCGCAGAATGTGATTGCCGACCACCCCGAAGTGGCGGAGCGTCTTTCCAAAATGCTTGATGCACATATTCAATACGCGCCGCGTCCGCGAAAATAAGATTAAAAGTACGTCCAGAACCTGTCCTCGCATACGTCAAAAAGGTAATGTTATCTGTAACAACCTATTTAATGAGAGGATACATCCATGAAAATCGCCCTGATCGGTCTGACTCTGCTATGTGCCGGTTCCGCCTTTTCCGAAGATTGGAAACCGGAATGGGAAAATCTGAAACAGCATAAGGCGGTGCCGCAATGGTTTGCCGATGCCAAGCTGGGCGTTTATTTCCACTGGGGCGTTTATTCGGTCCCGGCCTGGGGCACGGAATGGTATCCGCGCTGGATGTATGTGCCGGACCGTCCGGATAACCTCTGGGGCGGCGATGTGTATGAATATCACCGGAAAACCTACGGCCCCGACGTTCATTATCACGATTACATCGACAAATGGACCGGCGAAAATTTTGATGCGGCGGAATGGGTGGATATGTTTGAAAACATGGGCGCAAAATTTATCGGTTCCATTGCCGAACACCACGACGGCATCTCGCTTTGGGACAGCCAAACGAATGAATGGAATTCGGTTAAAATGGGTCCGGGTATCGATGTGGTGAAAGCCATTGCGGATGAGACGCATAAACGGAACCTTAAATTTATGGCTACCTTTCATCACGGATTTCACATGATGTTCTATCCGAAAATCAAAGGCAAATGGCCGCGCCCGGGCTATGAGGAATATTATTACGATGAAGTCGATGTGCCGCAGGATCCGAAATATGCCAAGCTTTACGGCAATCTGTCGTACGACGATGCCAACGACCTGTGGCTGGCCAAACTCGATGAAGTGATCGATGCCCATTGCCCGGATTATATCTGGATGGATTTCGGTCAGCGCTATGTCAAGGAATCGCACCGGAAGCAGTTTCTGGCAAACTATTTCAACAAGGCGGCTGAAGTTGGAAAAGAAGTGGTTGTGAACACGAAGGGC
Source organism: Pontiella agarivorans (assembly GCF_034531395.1). Taxonomy (NCBI): domain Bacteria; kingdom Pseudomonadati; phylum Kiritimatiellota; class Kiritimatiellia; order Kiritimatiellales; family Pontiellaceae; genus Pontiella; species Pontiella agarivorans. The sequence continues at coordinate 833,306 of NZ_JARVCO010000002.1, forward strand.
GATTTTTTCCCCACCGAGCTGGCTGTGGTGAATGTTGAGCGCGCTACAATGCAGGATATTACGTCCGAGGTCTGGATTACCGATTTTATTCTCGGCTCTTCGTGGTGCTTCAACCGGGAAAAACGCACGGCCATTGAACCGTCGGAAGCCATCCGCGTGCTGGCCGATGTGGTAAGCAAAAACGGTGTGATGCTGCTTTCGGCCGGTCCCATGGCCGACGGCACAATTCCGGAAGAACAGGTGAAGGCCATGGAAGGGATCGGTGCCTGGATGAAGCTCTACGGCGAAGCCATTTACGGCACCCGCCCTTTCCATATGTTCGGCCATGGTCCAACGGAACTGAAACGCGATGAGGCCGATGCCTGGAATGAATACGGAAAGATCAAAAAGGGCATCTGGGATTTAATGGAGGACGATGTCCGCTACACCACCAAAGGAAAAACGGTGTATGCCATCCAGCTCGGCTGGCCCGGAAAAAACAAGGAAATCCTGTTGGAAGGTTTCAGCGATCCGGTGTTACGCATGCGGGTGAAATCCATTTCTGTGCTCGGCAGTTCTCAGCGCATTAAATGGAAAAAATCCAGTAAAGGGCTGAAAGTCCGGTCACCGAAAGAAAAGCCGGCCGAGGCCGACTCTGCTCTGGTTTATAAAATAGAGATGAGATAGACGACGGTCCCGGCGCTCTCAGTTCATCGGAAGCTGCACTTTTTGTGAATGCTTTTCGGTGGGCAGACCTTTGTGTTCGAGCAGTACAGTAAATTCACCTTTACTGCCTTTGGGGAGCGCTTTTTTCACCGAAAGACGTACCATCGCTTTTTCAAAGGGGTTCAGTCTCCGGACGGTGCCTTCTGAAAGCAGCTCACTGCCTTTCAGCAGTTTAACGGTGGACGGTTCGGAATTCACCGTGCCGAAGTTTGTGACTTCCACATACGCTTCAAGCCCCGCTCCGGTAAATTCAAATTTCGGCGCAAGTGCGGAGAGAACCGGAACCTCATAGACCACTCCCGGAAGACGACTCCAGCCATATAGAATTTCCCCGCTCTTTGTTTTTCCCAGAAGTTTTCCTGCAAAATTCTCTTCGGTGAGCCCGGACTCTTTTCCGGAGAAAACCAGAATGAGGTCGTCTCCGTCTTTTTCCAACGATTGGAATTTTGCCCCGCGTCCATAATTCACCGCTGTGGAATCACCGAAACGAATGGAATCGAAGTCGATATCCTTTATCGGATCAAAATCGCTTTCGGCGGAAATTTTCACCCGGATATCTGCAGAAGAAGCAAAAACGGGCTCTGTATTCAGCACCTCGATCAGGCGGGGTTTCTGAACCGGGATCACGATACTTTTCGAGTTGTGAATATCGTTTGGCAGATCGGAATGTTTGTCCGTATCGATGACCGCAAAGAAGCTCAGATACGGCCGTCCATATTCATCTTGCAGAAAACGGATCCGCTCATACTTATACCAGTCCAGGGAGGAACCGTCGGTATATCGGGCAATGCCCGGCACATAGGCTTCTCCCTCTTCCGTTTTCCAATGAAATCCGTCTTTGGAACGCAGATAATAGGCAATGCGGCCTTTCCAGTCGTTCACGATAATATGATACTGAATATCATCCCGCCACATCACCGGATCCTCAAAAATGCCGGGCACCTTGGGATAGACCGATTCAGAACTTACTTCATACCAGCGGTCACGCCCTTTCGGACTGGCCCAGATATATCCCCGACGAGAGACCGCAATCACCGAACGGTTGTCCCGTTCTGCGAATGAAAAATTGACAAAATTCTTGAAGGCATAACGTCCACGCTGATCAAAAATATAGGTTCCCGCCTTCCAGGGGCCATTCAGACTTTTAGAGGAGTAGAAACGGCCATGTGTGGAATAAATCATCCACTCGTCCAGCGCATTGCGGTAGAGCTCCGGATTGTGCCCCGGTCCGATCCAGTCCTTGAAAATATAGGGTCCCGCAGGGTCATCGGCTACAGCATGAACAATTTCAGAATCAAAATAGCCGAAATGTCCGCGCGGTTCGTTTTCAGGCCAGCGGGACGTGTAGAGATGATATTTCCCATTTTCGGCATGGGCTGATGCGCACCAGTAGGACCACTCGGGATCTTCAATGCCGTTTGTGATGTCACGCGGTTTGACGTTTTCACCGCCCCACGTTTCGGAAGTCATACCGTCCCGCACCGGCATCGGTAGAAATAAATCTTTAAACTGCCCGCCACGAATCAGATTCTTCCATTCCTGCGGCCGTTCCCGAACCACACTGTCCGCAACAGAAAATAAACAAAGTCCGGTGCATAACAATCCCAGCACAATTCGTTTCATCATCATCTCCTTAATTTTGAGCCTGATAATATCGTCCGTATAATTCAGCACCCGATAGGTGTATTTACGCGAAAAAAATGTGAAATTCCGTCAATGCGTCATCCTGTTTCTGCGGACCATCTTATTTCGCGGTGTTCAATCATTTGTAAATGCGGCGGCACCGGCTTTTGACAGCAAGCTGAACCGAGCCGTTATACATTTTTGGCTTTATACAGCATCCAGGCGGCCAGGGTTTTGGCATCGGCAATTTCATTATTGCGGATTTTGGCATCCATTTGTGCTTCGGTCAGAATGACGGTTTCGATGCGCTCGTCGTCATCGAAAGATACCTGCCCGCGTTCGGCGGAAACCTTGGCGAAAAAAATGTCGATGCGCTCGGTGCAGTATCCAACACTCGGGAAGACGGGCCCTAGCAGTTCGAGCGTTTCGGCCCGGTAGCCGGTCTCCTCCTGCAGCTCGCGTTCGGCGGAAACAATCTCCTTTTCTCCGGGATCGCAGTTGCCGGCCACCACTTCGAAGCAGATCCGCTCCATCGGCTTGCGGAACTGACGGATAAATACAAACCGGCCGTCGGGCAGTTGCGGAATGATGGCGACGGCGACGCCGTGCTGCACAATTTCCCGTTTGGATTTCCGCCCGTTCTCCAGTTCGACATCGAGGACATCCACATTGAGAATAAGGCCTTCGTAAACGGTTTTTCGGGAAAGGGTTTTTTCGTACATCTGTTATCTCCGTTGAACTGCTGAATCTCCTTCTTTATAATCCCTCCCTATGAACCACGCGAGAAAAGACTGGGAAGAGGCCGAAGCGGCCTACCTTGCCCCCTATGCATCAAAGAGTTTCGAGAGTCTGGGCCGCCATTATCCGGAGCCGCCGCACCCCCGGCGCAGCTGTTTTGCGCGCGACCGTGACCGGATTTTTCACAGTCGCTGCTTCCGGCGGCTGGAATATAAAACACAGGTTTTTGTGAACGGCACCGCAGATCACTACCGCACGCGTCTTACGCATACTATGGAAATGTCGGCCACCGGCCGGACACTTGCACGTATTCTGAAGGCCAATGAGGATCTTACGGAATGCATCTGTCTGGCTCATGATCTTGGCCACAGCCCGTTCGGTCACGAGGGTGAACACGTGCTCGATCAACTGATGAAAGGCCACGGCGGTTTTGACCATAATCTGCAGAGCCTGCGGAATGTGGAGCGGGTGGAATCGCCCTACCCCGATTTCAAGGGGTTGAACCTGACCTGGGAAGTGCGTGCCGGACTGCTTAAGCACGAGGCGCACCGGGCGGGCGCGGAGCTCGACGGTCATGCCATCGGTCCGTTCCAGTCATTGGAAGCGCAGATTGCCGATATTGCCGATGATATGACCTATCATGCCCATGATGTTGATGACGGGCTCGAAGCGGGTATTGTTACACTGGAACAGCTCGAAACGACTGAATTTTGGAACAAAGCGGCTGCGCTGACCCAGGAGCGCTATCCCAATTTGTCGGAGTACCAGTTCCTGCGGGCTACGATTCGGGCCATGCTGGAACTGCAGATAGATGATGTGGCCGACCACGCGCTCCGGATGCTGGAAAAACTCAATCCTCAAAGTCCGCGCGATGTGATGACCGCACCGGAGCGGATTATTGATTTCAGCCCCGAAATGCAGGAGATGCTCAGCCGGTTTTCCGCATTCATGTTTAAAAATCTGTATTATCACCGCAGTGTGGCCGATGCCACTCAACAGGCGGTTTCCATGATGCGCAAACTGTTTCTGCATTATATTGAGCACCCCGAATCAATGGGCGAAAAGGCCCGCGAACGAATCGATGAAGAAGGTCTGTGGCGCACGGTCTGCGATTATGTTGCGGGCTGTACCGACCGGTATGCCATTGAAGAATTCCGGAAATACAGTCTGTAGAATAGAATCGGCAGATTTAAGTGAACACAGGAGATTGAAATGGATGTGTATATCCCGCTTTTCCGGTTTGCATCGGATATCGCCATGGTCGTCCTGATCTGGCTGGTTCAACGAATCATTTATCCGTCGTTCTATCACATCGACGCCGACCAGTTTACCGCCTGGCACGCGCGTTATACCCGGCGAATTTCTGTGGTGGTGATTCCTCTGATGATGACCCAGGCCGTTACCACGGCTTTTCTGCTCGCACAGAATCCTGACCCGAGGCTGTGGATGGAAACCGTCGGCCTGATTGCGGCCTGGACGGTGACGTTCTCCCTTTCAGTCCCCTGTCATAAAAAGCTTCAGGAATCGGGAAAAAACGAAGAGGTCATTCATCGCCTGATCGCTACCAACTGGTTTCGAACAGCCGCGTGGACGCTGGTTCTGCTACTGGGTTTGCCGCCGAATTAACCGACCGGTTGCACGAAGCCTGACGCAAAGCTTCTTGACGTTGCCATGGGCAAATGGCATATATGTCATCTTTATTAACAAATAGTGTAATGAATCAACCGGTCGGGGAGAAAAAATGAGTGATGAGCAGAAATCCAGCGGGCTTCCGATGGCCAGCAAATGGGATCCGGAAAAGATCCGCGAAGAAGAACAATTCCTTCAGGATCTGAACGCCAAACCGTTCGGCCAGAAAATTAAAGGTTATTTTAAACTGACGGGTCCGGCGTGGATGCAGAGTGCCATGACGCTGGGAGCCGGTTCAGCTGCAGCTTCGGTGGTGGCCGGCGCATTTTTCGGTTATCAGCTGCTATGGGTTCAGCCGATCGCGATGTTCCTGGGCATTTTCATGATGGCGGCCCTCTCCAATATCACGCTGACAAAAGGTGAGCGCGGCTATGAAGTGGTCAAGCGTGAGCTGCATCCTTCCATTGCTTTTTTCTGGGCCCTGGCCACTGTGGTTTCGACGGTCATCTGGCACTTCGGTCAATATGCCCTGCTTGGCGGCGCATTTTGGGATATTGCCAATGTGGCCGGCATTGAAAACGCAGGAGATTCAAAAACGATTGAAACGGTGGTGCGTTTTGCCGGCGGATTTCTGATTCTGGGCATCAATATTGCACTGACGTGGAACTACGGCGGGAAATCCAAAGGCATCAAAATTTATGAAGGTTTTCTCAGCTGGACCATCCGTGCGGTAATGGCGGCCTTCCTGATTGTGGTCGTTGTGCAGGCTGTGAAAATGGAAGTTGATTGGGGCGGCGTCTTTAAAGGCTTTTTTGCTTTCTCGGTTCCCGGCGAAGGTTCCATTACCACGATTCTCGGTGCGATCGGCGCAGCGGTGGGCATTAATATGACTTTTCTCTATCCGTACTCCATTCTCGCAAAGGGCTGGGGAAAACATCATAAGGGGCTTGCCCGTTTCGACCTGGTGATGTCGCTGTTTGTGCCCTACATCATTCTGACCTCGCTGATCATTATCGGTATGGCATCGACCGTGCACGGTAATCTGGGAGAAGGAGTGACCCAGGCAAACTTTAAACCGATTGATGCCGCACAGGCCCTCGCCAGTGTGCTCGGCAGCGGAGTCGGCCGTATTGTGTTTGACCTCGGCTTCGCCGGAATGGCCTGCGGCGCCATCAGTGCACATATGGTCTGCTGCGGATTCACGGTCTGTGAAATGTTCGGGCTTGAATACACCACGAAACGCTACCGCATGTTTACGCTGGTTCCGGCCATCGGAATTCTGGGGGTAATGATCCAGAGTCCGATCTGGCTGCCCGTGATTGCTTCCGCACTCGCATTCACCATGCTCCCGATTGCCTACGTCAGCTTCTTTATTCTCAACAATAAACGTTCCTACCTCGGCGACGCGGTCGGAAAAGGCTGGAAGCGCATTGCTGTGAATACGGTGCTTCTGATTGCCGTGATTCTTTCACTGATTGGTGCCGGCATTAAAATCAAGGGCGGCGTCATCGATAAAATCGCAGCCATGACCAATAGGGAAGCCGCGAAATAGCCGTTTTCTACGGCACTGCGTCAATCCAGCCCCCGCCAAGCACCTCGCCGTTTTTATAGAAAACGGCTGCCTGCCCGGGGGTCAGCGCAAATTGAGGGCCGTCGAATACGACGCGCCCTTTTTTTCCGTCGTCGAAAACTTCGACCGCAGCCACAGCCCCGTTGCTTCGATAGCGCGGGCGCACTTCACAGACGAGATCCCCTTCCGGAGGCTCGCCGACGACCCAGTGAATATCGTCGAGCAGACATTCAGACTTCATCACTCCGGGCCGAGGTGCGACTTCCACCACATTATTCTCTTTGTCGAGGCGTTTTACGTACATTCGCTCCCCCAGCGCAATGCCCAGTTTTCCGCGCTGGCCCACCGTGAAATTATGCAGTCCGTCGTGCTGGCCGACCACGTTGCCGTTGTGGTCGATAATATCGCCCTTTTGAATTACCGACGGATCGCGCTTTTCAACAAATTCCGCAAGCTTCCCCTCCTCGATGAAACAAAGATCCTGACTGTCGCCCCGGGAAACGACGGGAAGCCCGCGCTTTGCGGAATAGGCCTTAACCTCCGGTTTTTCAATGCCTGCCAGAGGGAAGAGCAGCATGCCGAGCTGTTTCTGGCCGAGGCGGTGCAGAAAATAGGACTGATCCTTATTCGGGTCGGCCGCGGCTAAAAGATGATAGGTTCCGTTTTCATCCTGCTCAACACGCGCATAATGGCCTGTCGCCACAAAATCGCAGTTGAGCTGTACGGCACGATCGACCAGAAATCCGAATTTTACGAACGAATTGCAGTAAATACAGGGCGACGGCGTGCGTCCGGCTGCATAGGCTTCTACGAAAGGATCGACGATTTTATCGGTGAAGATGTCCTGCGCATTGACGACATAGTGTCGGATATCCAGATACGTACAGACGCGACGCGCACGTTCGACATCTTCAAGCGAACAGCAGCGCGAGCCGTCCTTCCACATATGGGCCGTTAAGCCGATGACTTCATAGCCCTGATCCACGAGCATCGCTGCGGCCGCCGAGCTGTCGGTTCCGCCACTCATACCCACCGCCACGCGGCCTTTTGTACTGTTCCGGTCTGAATTTGACATGCGCGGAAGATAGACACGGTGATGCGCCTTGGCAAGTTAAGCACACATTTATTTGAACGACGCTTTAAAAGGCCGGTCTTTAGTACGTAAATACTTAATAAATAACAACAAAGCTAATATTCCGGGATGCGAATTCACTTTTCTAGTACATTTTACTAGACCGCATTGGCAGGTTTTACTACAAAAGAAAGAACTTTAATAAACAACGAGGTATAACACATGGCTACGAACCCTATCGGAAAAAACACAAAAACCATCGGAATCAACATGTCGAAGAAGATGGCTGATGAACTTGAGAAACGCGCAGATTCCATGCACCTGTCCACCAGCAAATACTGCAAGGTGATTCTGACCGAGTGGCTGGAATCCGGTCGCAAACTGACCCTGCAGGAAAAGAAATAAGTTTTTCCGGCAATGATGAGAACGGATTGCAAAAGGGGACCCTTCGGGGGCCCCGCTTTTTTTAAGGTTTTCTATGGATTGAAGTGCCTGCCTTTTAATCGGTAAAAACAGCAGGTTAGTCTTTGACATCCTTCGTCTTAAGGGGTATCTTCCGCGATCATTTTTTGAGAAAACAACGACGGAGAGTTTATCATGTCCATGCACAGCAGCTTGAAAGGCGCGGCTAAAATCCGCACGAAACGTAATGTACTGAAGCGCTTTGAGCGCGTTGAAAAACTGAAATCTGAAGGCCGCTGGGCCGAAGGCGATCGCGCACACGGTCTGCCGAAGACCAAGCCGGAAGCTTAATTCAGCAGTTACGAGTTTGCAAAGCACTCCAGGCCCTGTGCCGGGAGTGCTTTTTTATTAAAAATGTCTGAAAAAGAATCCATCCGACTCCAGAAATATCTGGCCGACTGCGGTCTGGGCTCCCGCCGCTTCTGTGAAAAATTGATCAGCGCCGGCCGGGTTAAGGTAGACGGTGAAATTGTCACCGCGCTGGGCACCAAGGTGGTTCCCGGACGGCAGAGCGTCGTGTGCAACGGAAAACCTGTTGCGCAGGAGGCCTCGGTCACCCTGTTGCTCAATAAACCGCCGAAAGTGATCTGTACCTCGGACGATCCGCAGGGTCGGACCACTGTACTCGATCTGCTTGAGGATCTGCCGGAACGGGTTTATACCGTCGGCCGACTCGATTTCATGAGCGAAGGACTTATTGTGGTCACGAATGACGGTGATCTTGCTCATGCGCTGATGCATCCGCGCTACCATGTTCCGAAAGTCTATAGAGTCTGGATTGATACGCCGCTGGGCTACCACCAACGCCCGAAAATGATGCGCGGCATTCCCAATCAGGGCGAGACCCTGCGTGTGCTTGATATTGATGAAGGCAAGCACACCAAGCAGGGGGTTGAATACACCATAACGCTGGGTGAAGGCCGCAACCGCCATATCCGCCGCCTGATGGAGCATTTCAACAAAAAGGTTTTCCGGCTGCAGCGCGTTGCCATCGGACCGATTCGGCTCGATGACCTTAAAACCGGAGAATGGCGCCGTGCAAAACCGGCTGAGCTGAAGCTGCTTCGTATCGCCATCAAGGAAGCCAAAGGGCTGACAAAATAGCGCAAAGCCGCTTGACGGCGACAGATGATAAATAATACCGTATTTGTCATATATAAATTGCATTAAGAGCGACGTGAGGGAACTGGCCCGATGATCGTCCGGCAACCTGAAACGCATAAAGGTGCCAAGGCCAGGCTTTGCTGCGCAAAGCAACGATGTGTTCCAGTCTTTGGAAAAAAATCGGTGTCTTTCCGCAAAGTATTTCCCGCACGGCGTGAATATCAAACCGAAGGAGAGACCCATGAGTAAACTGGAAACCAAATGTCTTCACGCCGGATACGAATCCGTTGAAGGAAGCACCAAATCCCAGGCCGTTCCGCTGTACCGTACGGCATCCTACCGTTTCGACAGCACGGAACATGCAGCCAATCTGTTCACCCTTAAAGAACTGGGCAACATCTACACCCGCCTGATGAATCCCACGTCCGACATTCTCGAACAGCGCGTTGCCGCGCTGGAAGGCGGAGCAGCTGCCCTTGCACTGGCATCAGGTACCAGCGCGGTATTCTACAGCATCATCAACCTGGCTAAATCCGGGGATGAAATCGTATCGGCCAGCAATCTTTACGGCGGTACGTACACGCAGTTCAACGACATTCTTCCGGGCATGGGCATCAAGGTGAATTTTGTTGATCCGTCCGATCCGAAAAACTTTGAAGCCGCCATTAATGAAAAGACCAAAGCGGTCTTCTGCGAAACGATCGGTAACCCAGCGCTGGGTCTGACCGATATTCAGGGTATTGCCGATGTGGCCCACGCGCACGGGCTTCCGCTGATTGTTGATTCGACGTTTACCACGCCGGCTCTGCTGCGTCCGCTGGAACACGGGGCCGACATCGTAGTTCACTCGCTGACCAAATGGATGGGCGGCCATGGCACCGGTATCGGCGGCATTGTTGTCGACTCCGGAAAATTTGACTGGACCACCGGGAAACACCCGCTGCTGTCTGATCCGGAACCCAGTTACTGGAACGTCAGTTTCGCCAACGATCTCGGTGATCTGGCTCCCCTCGCCTACATTTTGCGCATGCGTCTGATTCCATTGCGCAACCTCGGTGCCTGCATTGCGCCGGATAACGCCTGGCTGGCGCTGCAGGGCATTGAAACGCTGGCGCTGCGCATGGAACGTCATTCCGAAAACGGCCGTGCTGTTGCAGAACACCTGAAGAACAGCGACAAGGTTGAATGGGTGAAATATGCCGGTGACGATAAGCTGGCCTCCAAATATCTTCCGGACGGTGCCGGCGGCATGGTGGTCTTTGAAATTAAGGGCGGCGAAGAGGCCGGCCGTAAATTCATCGAAGCGCTCGGTATGTTCTCGCACGTGGCCAATGTCGGTGACGCGCGCAGTCTGGCCATTCATCCGGCCAGCACGACGCACTCGCAGCTGAATGCCGAACAGCAGGCGGCCGGCGGCATTACGCCCGGACTGATCCGCCTGTCGGTGGGCATCGAAAATATCGACGATATTCTGGCCGACATCGACCAGGCTCTGGCACAGGCATAAGCCTGATGCAACATCGGCCGGCCCGGAGACGGGGCGGCCGAAAGGAATACCATGAACATCCGCACCCGGTTCTTTACCTACGGTGAAGATCCCGAATCCAGACTACGGCTGCACAACGGTACCGATTTCGGGCCCGTTACCCTCGCCTATGAAACCTTCGGCACGCTCAACGATGCTAAAGACAATGCCGTGCTGGTTTTTCATGCCCTTTCCGGATCGCAGCATCTTGCGGGTCATAATCCCGAAGTTCCGGGCGTGGGCGACCGCTGGGATCTTTCCTGCCAGACCGGTTGGTGGGCGGATTTTGTCGGTTCGGGCAAAGCGGTCGATACCGATGTTTTTTATGTAATCTGTGTGAATTATCTGGGCGGCTGTTACGGAACAACCGGACCTTCATCCGTAAATCCCGCAACAGGAAAACCGTATGGCGGCGATTTTCCGCATATTTCATTCGGCGATATTGTGGATTCGCAGCTGCCTCTGTTTGATGAATTGGGCATTACAAAATTCCATGCCGCAATCGGCTCATCGCTGGGCGGCATGATGGTATTGAACTTTGCCGCGCGCTATCCGGAAAAAGTGGATCGTGTAATTCCTGTTGCGACGGGCCTGGAATCAACCACCCTCACCCGCGTACACAATCTTGAACAGATTCTGGCTATTGAAAATGATCCGAATTTCTGCAACGGCCACTTTTATGACGGACCGCCGCCGCTGCGCGGTATGGCGCTCGCCCGTATGATTTCGCACAAAACCTTTGTTTCGTTGAAGCACATGGAAGCTCGGATGACGGACAGATGCGAACAGGAGCAGGATGAATTCTCCTGGTATAAAATTCGCACACCGCTGGAGTCCTATATTCTGCATCAGGGCCGAAAGTTTTTACGGCGTTTTGATGCCAATACCTACCTGCAGCTGATCTCGGCCTGGACCAACTTCAACCTGGCGCGCGATATGGGGTGTGCGGATTACCGAGATGTTTTTTCCAACTGCGGGCATCAGAACTATCTGGTATTCAGCATCGATTCCGACTGCTGCTTCTATCCCGAGGAACAGATTCACCTGCGCGACGCCCTGGTATCCGCCGGACTGAATGTTGATTTTGTTTCGGTATCATCGGACAAAGGTCACGATTCATTTCTGCTCGAGCCGGAACTGTATACTGAACCGATAAAAAATATGCTGAAAAAAGAAATACTGCAACCGGCCTGAGTTCACGTTTTCTGCGGCAGCAGCCGGGATGAAACCAGCAGAATCAGCAGCCCGGACAAAATACCCGGCATGCCTTCATAGATCATGTTATGCCATCCGGCCCAGCGCCAAAGAAGCGCAACGGCGAGCCCCGAAAGCATGGAAAATACGGCCGTTTTATGGCCGGGCTTTCCGCCGAAACAGAGATAAATCAGCAACGGGGCAAAAGCACTGGCGAGCCCGGACCACGCCATAATGACAAGGCTGAACACACTCTGTTTATTCAGCAGCGCCCAGCCCAGTGCAAACACCGTAATCAGAACCGTCGTCACTTTCAGAATCCACGTTTTCTCAATATTCTGCGGAAGCAGGTCATGGGTAACCGCCGAGGAACAGCTCAGCACCACGGAATCGGCCGTGGACATCGTTGCCGCAAAAACACCCGCGAGAATCAGACCGACCAGAAACGGCGGCAACAGCTCCTGCGCCATCATCGGCAGAGCCAGCTCGGCAAATGTTCCGGTGTCGGACAGATAAATCCGCGACAGCATGCCTACAGCTGTGGCGGCAGCATAAAATACGATAAACCAAAGATAATACCAGAATTTGGCACGCATCATTTTGGTTTTACAATCGAGCGTCATGAACCGCACCATGACATGCGGCTGACCGGCCACGGACAGTCCGGCAAAGCCCCAGCTTACGGCGAAAAGCAGACCGCCCAGCAATCCGGGCAGTATCAGCCCCTTGGGAAACCAGTCGAGAAAACCCTCCACCTGCCCCATCTGCTGAATGGCACCGGATACACCGCCGACCGATGTTGTTGCCACAAAAAGAAGCAGGCCCATGGCCAGAATCATTACAACGGACTGGGCCGCATCGGTCCAGATGGATGCCCGGATGCCGCCGGAAAAACAGTAGACGGCCACCAGCACAGCTCCGATGACCGCACCGGCCCACTCGGGCCAGCCGAACAGAACATGCAGGGCCTTGCTGCCGGCCACCAGCTGAGCACCGGCGTAGGCCAGCAAAAAGATCAAGGTCACGACACCGGCGATCCGTTGCAGCGCAACATTCCGACTTCCGTTCCAGGCGCTGAGCACCCCGGCATAACTGACTTCGCCGGTACGTTCGGTTGCCGCCCGCAAGCGGCGGTGAACCATCGTGGCAGCCGTCATATCGCCCAGAATCCAGCCGATCATCAGCCAGATCGAGGCCAATCCGGTTACATAGGTATAGCCGATGACCCCGATAAACATATAGCCGCTGTTGTTGGTTGCAACGGCGGAAAGCCCGACAAGCGATGGCGGGATTGAGCTGCTGGCCAGATAATAATCTTTTTTGGTTCCCCGGCTATGTAACACCGAACTGATACCGATGAGTGCAAATAAACTGAGAAACAAAAGAAATCCGAAAACCATCATACGCCAAATCCCCGCCCGCCGGTTCTATTCATCCACAACGGCTTCCGCTTCGAGCGAATAGGATCCGTCTTCGTGATGCACTTCTTTCCCATTCAGCGGCGGATTGAATACACAGGCCATTTGCATTTCCTCAAAAGCACGAAGCATATGATCATCGTTTTTATCGAGGATATAAATGGTCCCCGGCTCAATGGGATATTTTACGCCATCGCTGAGCGTTTCCACTTCCCCTCGTCCCGAGATGCAATACACCGATTCCAGATGCTTTTTATAGTGGAGATGAAAATCCGCATCCTTATAAATCGTTGTGATGTGGAAAGAAAACCCCATGCCGTCATCCTTGAGCAGCAGACGGGTGCTTTCCCAGTTTCCATCCGGCGAAACAATCCGGCGCGCGGAAGCATTGGCGTCCTTCAGGTTACGGACAATCATGCCTGAACCTCCGTTTTTTCTTCGTTTTTCTCGACGACAACATCGTCGAAATAATCATTTTCTTCCGGAATTTCATCCACACGCCGACACACCAGCCGAACGGCGTCCTCAAGAATATCAATTCCCCGCTTTAGATTTTCATCGGTAATAATCAAGGGGCAGAGCAGTTTAATCACCTGATCATCGGCGCCGCTCGTTTCAATGATCAGCCCCTGACGAAAGGCGGCATTGGTAATCTGCCCGGCAATATCACCGTTTACACAGTTAATCCCCTGGAACATACCGCGGCCACGGGTGGTAAAGTTGCCTTCCCCGTGTTCATCCACAATTTTATTCAGCCGTTCCTCAATATATTTACCTTTGCGCCGCACCTCTTTCTCGAAGCTATCGTCGCTCCAGAATTCGTCGATGGCGGCTTTGGCCGTAACAAACGCCATGTTGTTTCCGCGGAACGTACCGTTGTGCTCGCCCGGTTTCCAGTTATCGTATTTCGGTTTAATCAGCACTACAGCAAACGGAAGACCGTACCCGCTGAGCGATTTGGACAGCGTAACGATATCGGGTTTGATCCCCGCTTCTTCGAAACTGAAGAAGTTTCCGGACCGGCCGTTTCCGGCCTGAATGTCGTCCACAATCAACAGCATATCATGTTTTCTGCACACGGCTTCCAGGTTGCGCAGCCACTCCGCCGTACAGGCATTAATGCCGCCTTCCCCCTGAATGCATTCCACAATAGCCGCCGCCGGTTTATCGATGCCGCTGCTCGAATCGGAAAGTACTTTGTCCATGTATTCAATCGTATCGAGGTCATCCCCCATATAGCCGTCGTACGGCATCCGGCTGCTGCCCGCAAGCGTCAGCCCGGCCGCTCCGCGATGATGCGAGTTTCCGGTGCAGGCCAGTGATCCCATGCTGACGCCGTGAAATCCGTTGGTGAACGAAATAATGTTGCTGCGGCCGGTATAGCTCCGCGCCGCTTTCAACGCGGCCTCCACAGCATTCGTTCCGGTCGGCCCGGTAAACATCACCATGTAATCGAGCTCCCGCGGCTGCAGAATTTTTTCCTGGAAGGTTTCCAGAAACTCGCGTTTGGCTTCGGTATGCAGGTCCAGGCTGTGCGAGATACCGTCGTTGGCAATATATTCCAACAGCTTTTCTTTGAATACCGGATGGTTGTGGCCGTAGTTCAGAGAACCGGCACCCGCCAGAAAATCGAGATATTCATTACCATCGGTGTCATAAACATACTCCCCTTTTGCACGTTCGAAAATGCGGGGGAAATTTCGAGCATAGCTCTGAACTTCTGATTCTATTTCGTCGAAGATCTTCATCTATTTTTCCTCGCTTTGTTTTTGGGTTATCGGCCCGATACGCCACAGCTCTTCTGATTCGTGGGCCCCTTCAAAATGGGTATTGCGGTCAAACCCGGCCGAAACGTTTACCGGAACCTCAAGTACAGCGGCCAATTTAGTGAATACCGCTTGCGAGGCTCCGTTCGACGGGGTAATGGTGGTTTCCAGAAACCGGACATTCCGGCAGGCCGGGCGTTCCAGCAGCGCAATCAGCATCCGGCCGGCCAATCCCTGCCCTCGTGCCGATTCCGCCACCGCAACCTGCCAGACAAACAGGGTGTCGGGACGGTCCGGAATCAGATAGCCGCTGATAAAGCCGACCAGATTCCCCTGCTCTTTGGCGCAGATCGCTGTTTCATTAAAGTGGGAACACTGCAGCAGGTTGCAGTATGCCGAGTTCGGGTCCAGCGGCGGACATGCCGCAACCAGCCGGTGCAATGCATACCCGTCGGTTGAAACCGGTGGGTAAAAGTCAATTTTTGTTGTTTTCTGCAAGATACCTCTCTTTGCAATGGGTCGCGGTTGCTTTAGAATGAAATGCGTTTCAACTGAAATGTATTGATATGGATATTGGTTTTTATGTTTGGGCTTTTGAGAGCCTCTCTGATCCGGGGAAGTGCAAGCACCGTAGAAAAGGATGTACTTGCATGCAAACTATTTCGTGGTAGAAATATTCGTCCACATATCTTATCAGGTATAAAGAAAGAGCTCATCATGACGAAACAAAATAATATTACGCCGGAACAACGGACCGCTTTTTTTGAAACCTACGGCATTCGTGTGCTGAAATCGCTGCGCCGTATTATCCGGGCGGTTGACATTCACTCCAAAAAACTGAGCCATGAACACAAAATCACGGCACCGCAGATGATCTGTCTGTACAGTCTTCAGAAAAACGGCCCGATGACCCAATCCGCACTGGCACAGGATGTCGATCTTGGAATGAGCACGGTGAACGGCATTATTGACCGCCTGCATGCCAAAGGCTGGATCCAGCGCGAGCGCGACAAAGTGGATCGCCGTAAAGTTTTCCTCGAATTAACCGAAAGCGGAACCGCACAGGCTAATGAAGCCCCTGCTCTGCTGCAGGACAAACTCTCTGAAGCCCTGCAGGCTTTGCCCGAACTGGAGCAGGCCGCCATTGCATTATCGCTCGAACGCATCGTTGAGCTGATGGGCGTAGGCCATCTGGAAGCCTCGAGCAACCTGATCCCCACAGAACAGATTCCGGAAAACCCTTCCTCCTCGTCTCCGGCTTAAGTCCTGAAAAATGAAATATTGCATATTATCCGGATAAAAAATTAAAAACATTACCCTTAAGAACGTAAAAATAAGCCTTCCATCCCGCATTGCTCGTTCAGTTTTCGGATAAATTCCGGTATTTTATATCGAACGCTAATTCTTCCAGAGCAAAATAGAGTTAAAATACGGAAAAATCATAATAATCCCTTGCGCTCCTAATATTTCGTGTTAGAAACAATTCATCACGAATTATTCTTACTGAAGCGAAGGATTGCATGATTTTTTCAGAATCCAGAGGTCAGACCGAGGGGCAATACCTTTACCTTGAACGTGTGCGAAAGGCCCTGCGGAAGATCAGCCACGCGGAAGATGTCTATTCAAAAAAACTGGATCGGGAATTCGGGGTCACCCTTTCGCAGCTCATTTGTCTGTATACACTGCATCAGCATGGGCGGCTGACGCTTGCCGAACTGGCGAACGATGTTCACCTCGGGCCCAGTACGGTTCACGGAATTGTGAAACGGCTGCAGCGCAAAGGATGGGTGCAGCAGTATCCGGACGCACTCGATCAGCGGAAACGCTATCTGCAACTGACCGAAACCGGACGCCATTTTGCAGAAAAATCCATTCACCTGCTTGCCCGGAACTTTTCGGAGGCGCTTCATGCGCTTTCGCCGTTGGAACAAACCACGCTTATGGCATCACTTAATCTGATGGCCCGACAGGTCGGTTCCGAAATCCCGCTCCTGATCACACCGGAAAAAGGTCCCGCATCATGAACCTTAAACTCTATTATCTCATCACCATACTGCTGATCACGCCCGGCCTGGTCTGGTTGAGCATCAGAAAACTTAAAGTCCTGCAGGCGGAGCGCGAAGAACGGCTGAAAAATCAGGATCATGCCGGACCGGTTCCCTCGCCCAAATCCCAGAAGTCGATTCGAAGACAGCAGATTAAACGGATGGAAAACCGTTTCAGCATTACGCGCTGGACCATGGTTTTGACGATTTTCATGGCCGGAGCAATTTTTGCAGCGGCGCCGTTTATCCGGAAGGTTTCGCCTACGTTCCTTCCGGTGATTATGGGGGTCGTTTCCGTCATTATCGGTATTGCGGCCAAACCTTTCATTGAAAATATGATCTGCGGGCTGGTGCTGTGCCACAGCAAACTGGCCCGAATCGGTGATGTTACCCTGGTGGATGATGCCTACGGGGTGATCGAAGACGTCACGCTGACGCACAGCATTATCAAACGCTGGGATTCCCTGCGATACGTGGTGCCCAACAGCTCCATGATGACCAAGGAATTTGTCAATTATTCGCTGCACGACAATGACCGCTGGGTGATTGTTGAATTCTGGATCGATTATCAATCCGATATTTCAGAGGTGGAGCAAATCGCCATCGAAACACCGAAAAAAAGCCGCTATTTCGCCGATAAAGAAGAACCCGGCTTCTGGGTCATCGATACGGAAAAGGCGGGCGTGAAATGCATGATCACTGCTTGGGCCACCTCACCTTCCGAAGGTTGGATGCTGGGGCACGATATCCGCAAATCTCTTTTGGTTAAACTGAAAGAACACGGCATTACAACCCATGCGCATCGGCTCAGAACGGAACCTCAACCACAGGAGAAAACGGCATGACCGACCACATTGAAACCATTCAGGGCGCAACGGTTCAGCATGGCCCGAAAAGCGGCCGTGTATTCATGAAGGAACTGGGTCAGGCCGATCCGGCCCGGCTGATTCCCAAACTGGCGGAACTGGCTGTACGCAACAACTACCCTAAAGTTTTTGTAAAAGTTCCTGCATCGGAATCCCGCACATTCTATCGAAGCGATTACCGAAAAGAAGCGGCCATCCCGGATTTCTATGACGGAGAGGAAGATGCCGTATTCCTATCAAACCTTTCAGGATCCCTCCCCCGCGAAGAGCCCGGCCAGAACCAGCTCGATGAAATTATGATAACGGCGCGCGAATACCAGAACAGCGGGCTGGCCCATCCTCTGCCCCAAGGCGCAGTGATCCGCAAATGCTGCGGCGAAGATGTCCCTGCCATGGCCCGCATGTATCGCATGCTGTTGCCGGCCTATCCATTTGCCGTGCACGATATCGACTATCTGCTGCAATCCATGGCTGATGAAAGTCACTACTACCGTGTTGAAATCCGGAATGAACCTGTTGCCTTGGCTGCCGCAGTGGTTGATACGGAAACCGGCAGCGCTGAAATGACTCATTTTGTCACCCATCCCGACTGGCGCAAAAACGGCCTGTCCGCCCGGCTGATCCAGACGATGGAAAATGCGATGAGGCATTTTGATATTCAGACGGTTTACGCCATGGCGAGGGCCTCATCGGCGGGCATCAACATCGCCTTTGCCCGGCTGGGCTATTCATACGGCGGACGACTGATTAATAAAACACGGATTTCCGGCCATACGGAAAGCATGAATGTCTGGCACAGAAATCTGCAGTTCACCCCTTCATAACCAGCCGACGGAGGCGTCCCATGATTGGAAAAAGAAAATGGAAAATACCCGGAACCGGGAAACAGATATTCGGTATGGGGCCGGGCACCGAAGCATCGACTGAACGCGCGCTCGTGATCGGCGAAGCCATGATACAGAATCTGCTGACTGGTCGCACACCGCAGAGTTCGCCTCTGCAGGTTGCCCGGCAGCTGCAGGAACTGAATATTTCAACACAGTTTGTTACCCGGGTCGGCGACGATGATGACGGGCACATCATTTTAAGTCATATCGATCAAAACGGTCTGGATACCTTCCATATACAGCGTGACCGCACTCATCCGACCGCCAGCATTGAAACCGACAACGCCCGTGATGGCGAAGGATATAATCAGCCGGTTGTTCCCCGGGCCGCTTTTGATTTTATTGAATTCGACTCCTTCATTCCTTTTGCACAGTCCGAATCGCTGCTGATTTATTTTGATTCGCTGATCCAGCGGAACCATGCATCCCGCAAACGGTTTCATCAGTTCCTCGAACAGATTCCGGAAACCGCCATCTGCACATACGACATGAATCTGTATCCGGAATGCTGCAAACGTGAACTCATCATTCCGTCGCTCCAACGGGCGGACCTGCTGATTCTTTCCGAAGATGAACTGACTGTAATCGGCGAACTGATGGGGGCGCCGCCGGGGATTGATTATCTCGCTCAGTCAATTATGGATATTTTTGAAATTACGCAGATCGCGATCACACGCGGGACAGCAGGCAGCATTCTGTATACCCCGCAGGGTTGCTACAGTCAGCGGCCGACGCGTTTCGGCCGCAGTACCAATATTGATTCCGGTCAGGCCGCAGCCACATTCGCCGCCATGATTTCGGACTGTTTTCTTAAACAGGTCCCGCCGAAAAAATCGGTTAAACGCGCCACAAAGCGCGCTGAAAATTACCGCGCGCCGTTATCCCCCTGAACACCGCTCATTAAGCCGTATTCATAGAACGATCATATCATAGAGAAAGCAGTCAGATGACGAACGAAAAACTATACATACAGATGTTCAGCCTGCACGGACTGATCCGCAGCTCCAATCTGGAAATGGGCCGCGACGCCGACACCGGCGGACAGATTAAATATGTCCTCGAAGAAGGCCTTGAACTTTCCCGGCAGCCCGAAGTGGAACGGGTCGATCTGTTCACCCGGCAGATTCGGGATAAAACGGTGTCGGAGGATTACAGCATTTCCATTGAACAGGTCACGGATACGTTCCGCATTGTGCGCATCCCCTGCGGCGGCGGAAAATACCACCGGAAAGAACTGCTCTGGCGCTACCTCGATGAGTATATCGACAAAACCGTTCAGTTTATCAAACGCGAAGGCCGCATGCCCGACGTCGTACACGGTCATTATGCGGATGCCGGTTATGTTGCCATGTGGCTCAGCCGTCTCTTCGGCGTACCGTTCATTTTCACCGGGCATTCGCTGGGCCGTTCCAAAAAACAGAAACTGCTCAGCGACGGAATGACCGAAGAAAAAATCAACCGAAAATATATGATTTCCCAGCGGATCGATGCGGAGGAAGAGGTGTTGAAATCCGCTGAACTGATCATCACCAGTACCCGTCAGGAAGTGGACGAGCAATACGGACAGTACACCTATCAGCACGGCCCCGAATACCGCGTCATACCGCCGGGGATCGATCTGGAAAAATTTTATCCGTATTACCACGATCAATTCGAAGAAAATGAACCGGATATCGAAGCCCGGTATGCACGCGCCTCGCTTCTCCGGGAACTCGAACGCTTTTTCAAAGCAAAGGATAAACCGCTTGTTCTGGCGCTCTGCCGTCCCGACAAACGCAAAAATATATCCGGTCTGATTGAAGCCTTCGGTGCGGACAGGGAGCTGCAGGCCATGGCCAACCTCGCCATCTATGCCGGCATTCGTAAAGACATCACCATTATGGAGGACAACGAACAGGGTGTGCTGACCGATATGCTGCTATTGATGGACAAGTATGATTTGTATGGAAAAATGGCGATTCCGAAGAAGCATGATTTTGACCTGGAAGTTCCGGAACTCTACCGGATCGCAGCCGCCAGCAACGGTGTATTTGTGAACGCCGCCCTCACGGAACCCTTCGGTCTCACGTTGCTTGAAGGCGCCGCCACTGGTCTCCCGCTGGTGGCTACCGACGACGGCGGACCGCGCGATATTCTGGCAAACTGTAAAAACGGGCTGCTCGTCGATCCGACCGATTCCGACGCCATTGCAAAATCGATTAAATCCATCATTTCCGATCCCGACGTGTGGGAGAATTATTCCAAAAACGGTATTCTGAATATCCGCAACCACTACACCTGGGAAAGTCACGCCCGGCAGTACATCAAAGAAATCTCGGGCGTCATCGAAAAAAACAAACCTGCGGAAACCGCCGCACCGGCCACGCCTTCAGCCATCGGGCGGCGGTTTGCCGAATTGAATCATTTTCTGATTACCGATATCGATAATACCCTGATCGGCGATGACAACAGCCGGCTGCCGGAGCTGATTGATTTTCTTCGGAACTGTCACGGCCGTATCGGCTTCGGCATCGCCACCGGGCGTACCATTGAATCGGCCACTGAAATTCTGGCGGAACACGGCATTCCGCAGCCGGATATCATGATCACATCGGTGGGAGCGGAAATTTATTACGGAGCCGAACAGCATGCCGACCAGGGCTGGAAAGCACATATTTCCAACCATTGGAACCGGGAAAAAATACGGCAGTTGCTCCGTCCGCTGGATTTTCTGGAATATCAGGAAGAGGATACCCAGCGGCCGCACAAGGTCAGTTATAATATGGATCCCGGCAAGGACCGCCTGACCCGGATTCATGATCTGCTTCAGAAAAACCGCTGCCGCTATACCCTGATCTATTCACACGAACAGTTTCTCGACATCCTCCCGCATCGGGCATCGAAAGGAAAATCCATCCGCTACCTCAGCTATAAATGGCACATCCCGCTTGCGAATATTCTGGTGGCCGGCGATTCCGGTAATGATGCCGAAATGCTGCGCGGCGATACCGCCGGTGTGGTGGTCGGAAACTACAGCGCCGAACTCGAAGCCTTTAAGGGAAAACGTAAAATTTATTTTGCAGATGCCGACTGCGCCGGCGGAATTCTCGAGGGCATTGCGCACTACAACCTCCAAAACAGTATTGAGGCATAAACATGAATCTGCAGAATAAAGTACAACTCATCACCTATCCCGACAGCCTGGGCGGAAATCTGCTGACCCTGCATTACTGTCTGCGTAAATATTTCGCCGACGCCATCGGCGGCGTGCACATTCTGCCGTTCTATCCCTCGTCCGCTGATCGCGGTTTTGCCCCGATCAACTATGCGGAGGTGGATGAACAGTTTGGAACCTGGGAGGATATTGAAAAAATCGGAGCCGATTTTGACCTGATGATCGATTTTATGGTCAACCACATTTCCCGCCAGTCCGCTGCGTTCCAGGATTATCTTGAACTGGGTCCGGAATCAGAATTTGCGGATCTGTTTTTAAGCTTCCAGAAATTCGGACCCGAAGGGATCAGCGATGAAGATCTGGCCAAAGTATATACCCGGAAACCACGGCCGCCCTACCTGGAAATTCAGCGGCCGGACGGCAGCAATGAGCGAATCTGGTGCACCTTTGATTATGAACAGATCGATCTGGACTGGAGTACACAGTTAACCCGGACCCTGATGCGTAATGAACTGATCCGGCTGTCACGAACCAACGCAAAAATGATTCGGCTTGATGCTTTTGCCTACACGACCGTGGAGATCGGCACCGACTGTTTTTTCCGGGAGCCGGCGGTGTGGGAACTGCTGAACTGGCTCAAAGACTGCGTTGAGCCGTTCGGCACCGATGTGCTTCCCGAAGTCCATGAGCATTACAATTATCAGCTTAAACTTCAGGAAAAGGGCTATTGGTGTTACGATTTTGCGCTTCCCATGCTGATGCTTCATGCACTTTACCATCACACCGGAAAGCGCCTGATCAAGTGGCTGCAGACCTGCCCGACCAAACAGTTTACTACGCTCGATACCCACGACGGTATCGGAATTGTGGATGTGCAGGATCTGCTCAGTCCGGAGGAAATCGATTCTACGGTTGAGGGTCTTTATGAAAAAGGGTCCAACGCCAAAAAAGTCTACTCGGGCCCTGAATACCAGAATCTCGATCTTTATCAGATCAACTGCACCTATTATTCCGCGCTTAACCACGACGACGATGCCTACATCGCCGCCCGGGCCATCCAGTTTTTCGCCCCCGGAATTCCGCAGGTTTATTATGTCGGCCTGCTGGCCGGCGAAAATGATACCGATCTGGTCGAACAGACCCGCAACGGCCGCGACATCAACCGGCATAATTACAGCATTGAAGAAATCAGTCAGCAGGTCAGTCGTCCGGTTGTTCAGCGCCTGCTCAAACTGATGGAATTCCGCAACACGCACCCCGCGTTTGACGGCCCGCTGTTTATTCCCGAAACACCGGACGATCGTCTGGAGATGGTCCGAAAAAACGGTATTCACAGCGCAACGCTTTCGGTCGACCTCAGAACGCATGCGGCAGAACTTACTCACAGCGGAGCCGGGCCGGCCGGCGAAGAAAGGATGACGATCTGACACCGCCGAAGCTCCCGTGAGCGATATCGTTTTTATGAAGAACACAAACATGGAGGTACAACATGAAAATGCAACGCATCATAACAACCGTAATTCCGTTGCTGTTCATCATCGTCCGTTCGGCGGAAGCCGTTCGCAAAAACCCGCCCGATGAAAAAGAGGTGGAGGAGATCCTCATTGAACTCGGGGATGACCATTGGGTAAAAGATATGGATGTCGACGAATTCGCCTCCAGTCGGATTGAAGATCCCGTCACGGAGGAGGATACCTATCTGCATATCTACACCAGTTATGTCGATGCATCCGAAAAATATCGAATTATTCTGTTTGATAACGAACAGCGCTATCTCGGGTATTATCGTTCCAGATTTGAACCGGTTGATTATGAAGAAAATGCGGTTTTGGTTGATGCGGAAGATGGGTCGACATACTTTCGTCTGCCATTATCGACCGAAGGTTTTCCGAGCCGCGTTCGTACCGGACTGTCCATTACAACCTTTATTGAAAATGAACATATTGAACCTGATCCGGGCCCCGAAACCCATGACGAACAGCAGCCCGTTCAGGAATCCGATCCGGATGAACCGCAATATCGTGACTGGACGGTGAATATCAGAGATCGGGAAATTACATTCAATGCGGTATTCGTGCGCCGCGACGGCGATAAAATCGTTCTGAAAGAGTCGAAACAGGGAAAAGTTAACGGAATTCCCGGGCAACTGTTCAGTGAAAAAGATCAGGAATATCTCAAAGACATTCTTGAGCTTTGATGCGCTCACAGAGTGACATTTAAGCATCGCCGTTCGCATTTCGATATGGTTGTGTATTTCCGGCAGCACGAAGTCAGACCCTGCGATGCAGGAAATTGCCGGAAATACAAATCGGATGGAAAGAAAATGATCTGTTTATTGTCCCCCTCGAAAAGCATGAATATGGAACCGGCGAAATTGAAAGATTTCACGGAACCGGCCTTTCTCGAAAAATCGCGGAAACTGGTTTCCAAAGCCCGGAAGTTTTCCACCCCGCAGCTGATGGAATTTATGGAGATCAGCGAAAAACTGGCGGAATTGAATCGTCAGCGTTTTAAGGACTGGAACCCGCCGTTTAATCTGGAGAATGCCAAGCAGGCCGCACTCGCATTTACCGGCGATGTGTATGACGGGTTGGATGCCCCTTCACTGAAAAAGGCTGATCTGGATTTTGCGCAGCAGCATCTGCGGATACTCTCCGGTCTTTACGGGCTGTTGAAACCGCTTGATCTGATCCAGCCCTATCGCCTGGAAATGGGCCGTCCGCTGGAAACTCGCGGCGCAAAAAATCTGTATGAATTCTGGAGAGCGTCGATTACCGAAGAGCTTAATCAAACCGAAGCTGATGTTGTGATCAATCTGGCATCAAACGAATACTTTAAAGCAGTCGACAAAAAGGGGCTGAACAAGAACATCATATCCCCTGTATTCAAGGATGAAAAAAACGGAAACTTTAAAATTATCAGCTTTTTCGCCAAAAAGGCGCGTGGCAGCATGGCGCGCTTTCTCATCGAAAATCGGATAAAAACACCTGACGGCCTGTTGGAGTTCAGCGAAAACGGTTATGCCTTCAATACCGAACTTTCCACACCGGCCAAGCCGGTTTTTACGCGTCCGGAAAACTTGGCGTAAAAACAGGTCAGGCTTTGCAGCAGCAGGAACATCCGTTAGCGCGTCGGTAGATTTTCCGCGCTTCGGACATGGCATTCAATGCTGTCGCAAATGCACCGAGTGCTTTCAGCTGTTTCTTTTCGGGCATCAGCGCACATCCCGCCGCGTGCATCTGTCGCACGCCGCTCCAGGACTGCGGTTCGGTTTCAAGGTAGTATCTCACTTTGGCCATCATGCTCTCCATGTTTTTATGGACCCAATGGTAACTTCCAATATTTGGAAAAGATAAACTGCGGGTTAAAGGATCGTTTTCACGAACAAGCAGTCTGTTACATTTTTCAAGGTTTGGAACTTTTCCGCCGCTGATGAGATGCGGTATAAACAAAGCCATGAGTTCGGAGGATAGAGACAGGCAGTTGCATGCTTTTTTTTCAGGACGCGTTCAGGGTGTCGGTTTCCGTTACACGGTCTGCGAACTGGCTTCCTCATTCGCAATCACCGGATTTGTAAAGAATATGTGGGACGGTGATGTTGAACTTGTGGCAGAAGGTACGCATCAGGAATTGGTTGATTTCCTGAACTGCATCAAGACATCACAGCTGGGCCGGAAAATTACAAATGCCCGGGTAGGCTGGCATGATGCTACAAACCGGTTTAAACAGTTTGGAATTGAATTTTAATGAAGTATGCAATTTTAGGAGACATTCATGCCAACCTTGAAGCACTATCTGCTGTGCTGGAGGATGCCGAACAACAGAGCGTTACCCATTATGCCTGTACAGGAGATGTGGTAGGTTATAATGCCGATCCCAAAAGCTGCCTCCAGATGATCCGCAGCCTGAACTGCAGCGTGGTGCAGGGAAACCATGATTACTATGCGGCCTGCAATGAAAATATGGAACTGTTCACGCCCATGGCCCAGAAAAGCATCCGCTGGACCCGTAAACACCTGTCCCCCTTCGAACGAAAATATCTGCGGCATCTGCCGCTGATCATCGATATCGAGAATTTCACGATTGTGCACAGCTCCCTGAGCAATCCGCACCGATGGAACTATATTTTCAAGCGCCGGGCCGCTGATGCCAATTTCCGGAACCAGTTCAACAATGTCTGTTTTTTCGGGCACACCCACGTGCCGCTGGCTTTTGTGAAAGGCGATGCCATTGAAAAAGGATTTTACGAGACGCTGCATGTTAAACCGGGGTTTCAGTATCTGATCAATGTAGGCAGTGTGGGACAACCGCGTGACCGTAACCCCAAAGCGGCCTATGTAATCTACGATCTTGATGCGCAGACAATTACGATACGCCGGGTGGACTATGACCTCGCGACAACGCAGAAAAAAATAAGGGCAGCCGGGCTGCCCTTCAGAAATGCACTGCGTCTCGCCAGCGGACGTTAAGTGGTCCGGCGAAAACGTACGTTTATCTTTTCCCCTCACCGGGTGCGTCATCTCCCACCAGCTTGGCATGCAGCAAAGCGGCTGCAACTTCGAGATCGTGCCGGGTTCGGATTTTCATATTTTCAAAACCGGCCTCGAACAGATGGGTTTCAGTTGAAGGCATAACCAGTGAAGACTCATCATCAATAAGCTTCATGCCCTTGTTTTTTGAGTCGATGACTTCTTTAATAACCGGCGTTTTGAACGCCTGCGGTGTTTGTGCTGCCCAAACGGTATTGCGATCCAGTGTTTCAACCACACGGCTTCCTTTCGGCGCATACTTTGTTGCATCTTCAATTTTATGCGCAGCAATACAGCTCCCATACCGTTTTGCGCGTTTCACCGTTTCTGATAAAACATTCTGCGTCAGAAACGGACGTGAAGCTTCATGAATCACAACCACTCCCGGATCGGTCTGGATTTTGCTGAATACAGTCCGCAATGAGCTCAACCGGTTTACCCCCCCGATCACAACACCGTGCACCTTGGTGCACCCAAACCGTTTAATGGCATGAATAGTGGATTCAACCCGTTCTTTCCTCACAACCACCACAATATGGTCGATACAGTCCGCATCTTCAAACGTCTTCAAGGAGTGCAATAAAATAGGTCCGCTGCCCAGCGGCAGAAATGCGGCTTCTGTCCCAGACGCAATTTCTTCTTCTTTCCCGCAGGCGATAACGATGGCCATAACACTCATATTTCCTCCTAGAACACCCATGCAAAGCACTTGAGTACAAAAATTTACATCCTTGAAAAGAGTGCGTCAAGGTTTCAGGTCGACGGTTTTCCTTTCCTTCAGAAAGGCAACCCTCCATGATCACCAGATGGATTTAGATAGCCCGATGCTTATTCTTTATGATGGTGACTGTCCGATCTGTTGCGCTAAACGTGATTTTCTGATGAGAAGAGATCCTAGGGGCGCTCTTGAATTTTCAGATATTCGCGATCCGGACTTTCGCCCTCCTGCAGACCATCTTACCATCGATATGCTGGCGGCTGAAATTCATGCCGTTACTCCGGAGCATGAGGTGTTGCGCGGTATGGAAGTGATCCGTGCTGCCTATCGTGCCATAGGTATAGGCTGGCTGGCAGCTCCTACGGGCTGGCGGCTCCTACGACCGCTATTTGACCGGCTGTATATTTTTGTTGCCAAAAACCGCCTTAAAATAAGCCGGTTGTTTTCTAAATCTATACGTTAATCTTTTATCTACAATATCTTGTACAACCCGGTCTCTGAGACCACAACTTGTTCGTTGACATATTTTATCGGCTTCGACAGAATTTATGTATGAAAGGCGAATATACGACAGCTTTCCAAGGGTTGGAAAGGAGATGAAACTGATGCCCTTGACCCCTAATCCTTCCAATTCCAACCCCGAAAGGCCTCAGGAAATATGATCACCCCTAAGGAGAAAATCTTCGTTCTTGATACTAATGTAATCCTTCATGACAGCAGCTGCATCCACCAGTTTGGCGAGCATGATATTGTCATCCCCATAACGGTGCTCGAAGAGCTCGACCACTTTAAAAAAGGGAATGATTCACTGAACTTTCACGCCCGCGAGTTTACCCGTACCCTCGACTCATTGGCGGAAGATAAACTGTTCAACGGCGGCGTATCCATCGGCACGGGCCGTGGGAAAATCAGCATTAAACTCGATCGCGAGTTCGATCAGGATATTGCGGCCAACTTTTCCGATACCAAAAAACCGGATCACCGGATTCTGAACAGCGGCTATGCGGTGGCTAAAGACCATCCGGATAAACTCGTTACACTGGTAACCAAAGACGTTAATTTGCGAATGAAGGCTAAAGCGGTCGGTCTTCTTGCCGCCGACTATAAAAACGACCATGTTTCTGACATTCAGCGACTTTACACAGGGACCCGTATTGAAGAGCAGGTGGAACCGGAGCTGATCAACCTGATGTATACCCCTCCGTATGAATTTCCTTCCGATCGGCTGAACGTGGATCATCCGCTGACTCCAAATGAATACCTGATTTTACGCGGCGAACGGAAATCGGCCCTGGCGGTATATGACGACGAACTTCGCCTCATCAAACATGTGGATAAAGTTCCGGCCTTTGGAATTACACCGCGGAATTCCGAGCAGACCTATGCCCTCGACGCCATCCTGAACGATAACGTCCGCCTCGTTACGCTCACCGGAAAAGCCGGAACGGGAAAAACGCTGATTGCACTCGCAGGGGCACTGAAACGGAAAAAAAGTTACCGTCAGATTCTGATGGCCCGCCCTATTGTTGCACTCAGTAATAAAGACATTGGCTTTCTCCCGGGGGATATCCAATCCAAACTCGACCCCTACATGAAACCGCTGTTTGATAATCTTGCCGTCATTGAACATGCACAGGGCGATACTAAAAAAAGTCAGGTGAGTAAGCTGATGGATGATAAAAAACTGATCATTGAGCCGCTCTCCTATATTCGCGGTCGAAGTCTCGTCAATACGTTTTTTATTATCGATGAAGCCCAGAATTTAACACCGCATGAAATTAAAACCATTATCACCCGCGCGGGCGAGGGAACGAAAATTGTATTTACCGGTGATATTTTTCAGATTGATCACCCCTACCTCGACAGTCATTCAAACGGCCTGAGTTATTTGATCGAAAAAATGACCGGTCAGCGATTGTATGCACACGTTAACCTGACCAAAGGAGAGCGCTCAGAGCTGGCGGATCTTGCCGGCTCGCTGCTTTGATCAGTTGTGCTTCAATTCAAAGCGAAGCTGACGGATCTGCATACTGGTGTAACTGGACTGGATTTTCAACAGAAGCGGTCGTTTCATCCGCTCCAGTTCAGGAATCCAGCCGGGATGATCCACAATAACAACCAAAGCACGGTCCTTGATATATCCGGGTTCACTGTGTTTGGCGATCTGTGGTCCCGCCAACCGCTCCCATGCGTTCCGAAGCACAACAACATATTCCTGCACCGGCTGTTCGAAATCTGAAACAACATCTTTCAGAATTTCGCCCACACTTTTCATATCTCGCTGTGGCGCCATCGGTTTGCTCAGATGATACCGAACACGGTCGATGGCCCATCGGCTCTGATTTTTGCGGCTGTACCGAGGCTGCTCCATAGATTCATTGAGCCAGATCAGTGATCCGGATGACAAGGCTGTTGACGGGGAAATATACTTTTCACCCCGGTGTTTGCGAAATCAAAAGACAAACCAGCGCGCTGAAACAGAAATTATTTCAGTTTCCGTTGATAAAATTTACCGCATTCTGGAACAGCTTCAGGCCAAGCCCCTGCTCCGGCAGGTCACCGTTCAGCTTCTGCTTGTCCCAGTTCGGGTGGTTTTCCGGGAAAAGATAGGCTTCCGGGTGCGGCATCATTCCGAAGATACGCCCGCTCGGATCGGTCAGCCCGGCAATCGCATGCAGCGATCCGTTCGGATTGGCGGGAAACGCCTGCGTCGGCTTATTGTCGGCATCCACATAGCGTGCGGCCGCGCAGCCATTCGCTTCCAGTTTTTCGAGCAGCGCATCATCGAGCGTGAAAATCTTGCCTTCACCGTGCCGGATTGGCAGCGGCATGGTGCCCAGCCCCTTAGTGAACACACAGGGAGAATCCTCTTCAAATTTAATGTCGCACCAAAAGTTCTGAAAGGTGCCGCAGTCATTCTGCATCAACGAAACCGTCGGCTCAAAACAGTTTCCGTCCAGCCCCGGCAGCAGCCCCATTTTCGTCATCACCTGAAATCCGTTACAGATGCCCATGACCAGTTTGCCGTCATCGATAAACTGCTGAAGCTGCGCCTGCATATGGTGTTTGACGCGCAGAGCGAAAACATGGCCGCTGGTCATGTGATCGCCGTAGGAAAATCCGCCGATAAACATCATGGCCTGAAAATCGTTCAGTTGATCCGGATGATCCAGCAGGTCATTTAAGTGCACCAGTTCCGGTTCGGCACCGGCCAGTCTCCATGCATGGGCGCTCTCCGCTTCGCAGTTCACCCCGTACCCGGTAATAATCAAAACTTTTGGTTTGTTCATTTTTTTTATTCCCCATGGGCACACGCCGTGTGCCCCTCCATAAACTTATTTATTCATATCTTCAAGCATGGCCGTGGCGGCGGCAACCGGATCTTCCGCATGCATAATCGGTCGGCCGATCACCAGATGCGTCGCTCCCTGATCGACCGCGAACGACGGTGAGGCCACACGTTTCTGATCGCCCACATCGCCATCCGGCATGCGGATCCCCGGCGTAACGAGCAGTGCATCCGGAAACGCATCGCGCAGCGCCTGGGCTTCGTGCGCACTCGTCACCATGCCGTCAATGCCGGAACTGATCGCCAGCTCACCCAGTTTTACGGCCTGCTCAGAAACCGTGCGGTTGATTCCAAGGTCTGTAAAATCGTCGGCGCTCAGGCTGGTCAGCGTGGTTACCGCAACAATTTTCGGCGGATGTTCACATTCTGCCGCAGCTTTTGCCGCATGCTCAAGCATGGCCCGGCCGCCGATGGCGTGAACAGTCATCAGATTTACGCCATGGCTCGCCGCGGTTTTTACGGCATTGGCTACAGTCTGGGGAATATCGTGCAGTTTCAGATCGAGAAAGATTTTTTTACCGCGTTTTTTCAGCGGTTCCAACACGGCCGGCCCTTCCGCGCAAAACAATTCCAGGCCCACTTTATACCATTCTATAAAATCGGGTAGTTCCTGAAGTTTAGCCTCCATGGCTTCGGCATTCGGCACGTCGAGTGCCACGATCAAATCAGCTTTATTCATCCGAAAATCCTTTCTGCGTTCCAAAGTGCGGAAATCTAGCAGAAAAGTTCCGGCGGCTGGAATCCTTTACCGCGCGTTTTTTCCTCCCGGCCGGCGGCGAACCCTGCAGTTCTTAAATTTTAAGCCAGACGGTCTGATAGGGTTCGAAGGGAATCACTTTTCCGTCGCCCATATAGCGCCGGCCGGTAAGCAGGTCGGTGCAGGTGTCGGTGCGGTTCAGGCGGTACAGGCGATCGTCGACCGTCAGCTCCTGGTACCCGGCTGTAAAATTACTGATGCACACCACGCGCTCTTCGTTCCACTCGCGCTCAATCGCAAACCACTCCGGACCCAGATTGACGACCTGCTGGGCGGCATCGGGATGAAACATTTTATGCTGCGACCGGCAATTCAGGCGGCGCGTATATTCTTTGAGCACTTTTGCCGTCGGTGACTCCGGGTCGGCGATGCGTTTTTCCAGCTCCTCTTCATCCCATTTCAACCGGTTAATGGTCCGCGCCCGACCGGTTTCCTCGACCCCCGCATAGTTATTCCGTGTGGCAGTCAGACTGTGGAAATAGACGGCCGGCACACCGCGAAGCGACATCGCAACGGTCTGCGAGCAAAGGAAACGCGCCAGATGCTGATCAGTGACCCGTTCCGGATCGTCCCCCATGGCATCAAAATAGGTAATATTCAATTCATAGGGACTTTCAGTTCCGTCGGAGTTCGCTTTCATGGAAACGTGACCGCCCAGCGATT
The DNA here is from genome assembly GCF_034531395.1 of Pontiella agarivorans. Taxonomy (NCBI): domain Bacteria; kingdom Pseudomonadati; phylum Kiritimatiellota; class Kiritimatiellia; order Kiritimatiellales; family Pontiellaceae; genus Pontiella; species Pontiella agarivorans. The sequence continues at coordinate 865,080 of NZ_JARVCO010000002.1, forward strand.
TCACACGATCCGCCAGTTTCAGCAGTTCATCATTCGGTATAATCCCCTGCAGCGGCCGTACCCCGATACCGTCGTGCGAAGCGGTAAAATTAAAATAGGTGCACTTTTGCGGAAGGTCATTCAACGATGCCGCCCAGTTGGTGAGATAGGTGGAATTCCCTTTTGTCAGCCCATGAAGCAACAACGGCGGCAGACTGAACTGATAAACCATATGGGCTTCATCGCCCTTGCCGAAATAGGAAATATTTTCCGCGTGCGGCACATTGGTTTCTGTCAGCAGTACGACCTCCGGCGCCACCATATCCAGCAGATCGCGCATCAGTTTCACCACTTCGTGCGTCTGTTTAAGGTGAATGCAACTTGTTCCCACTTGCTTCCAAAGGTAGGCGATGGCATCCAGTCGGATAATCGTTGCTCCGTTGGCAACATAGAAAAGCAGAATATCCAGAAACTCAAAAAGCACATCCGGATTGGAAAAATTGAGATCCATCTGGTCATCACTGAACGTGGTCCAGACGTGGGTATCACCATGCTGCGTGTGCACCGGTGTCAACAGCGGAAGCGCGCGCGGCCGCGTTACTGCACTCAGATCCGTTTCCGGATCTTCTTCGATAAAATAATTCCGGTACGGCGCAATGTTATTTACATAGTCGATAAACCATTTGCTGCTTCGTGAACAGTGATTCAGCACCAGATCAAACATCAGGCGGAATCCACGGCCGAGCTCTGCGACGTCGTTCCATTTCCCCAGATTGCGGTCAACCGCACGATAGTCGACCACGGAAAATCCGTCGTCCGAGGTATAAGGATAAAACGGCAGAATATGCACAGTATTAACGGCACCGCTCAGATGCCGGTCCGCAAATCGTTTTAGCACTTTCAGCGGGGCCTCATCTCCATTCTGCACCATGTCGCCATAGGTAATGAGCACCGAAGACGTTTCGTCCCACAGGTCTGACTCGCTGAATCCCTCCAGGCCAATGCCGTACCGTCCGATGAGTTGCACCATGCGTTCCAGCAGACGCTCTACCTCCTGCGGTCCATACAGCCGGTTAAACCGCATGCGCATCCGTTCCAAAGCATGAATATCGAGGTTTTTAATCATGGTTCTAAACCTTTGATGTTGGTGATGAGTGTACGCAGGCTTCTGCGCAGTACGGAATAACTGAAGAAACGGTTTGCGACAGCATAGTTGTGCTCAACCGTGGTCCGCCGGTATCCCTCATCCGCGAGCAGACGGCGGACATCATCCACCACTTCTTTCGTCAGATAGCCATCCATCAGAGGCACACGGAAACCTTTCGGTTCAATATCGCGCGCAAAAATGGAGTAGCGGTTGATCAGGATCGGCAGCTTGAAATAGACCGCTTCAAGAAAAGCGTTTCCGAAACCTTCATACAGACTCGGATAAGTCACAAAATCAACAAACGGATAGATATCCCATAATGTATAGATCTTCTGTCCCTTTGAATTTTTCTGCCGGAACTCTCCGACGCGGTCATCGATAATCCGCAGATCCACCCCCGAATCATGGGCCAGTTCTTCGAGCATGTGCTGATACTCATAGCCCTCGTCCCCGCCCGCATGAGAGATTACCAGTTTCATTTTCGGATCACCCAGTGTTTCCAGCAGTTTGATCGAATGTTCGATCCCTTTTCGCGGTACGATACGCGTCGGCTGGAGAATCAGGATATCATCTTCTGAAAAACCGAGATCAGCGCGCAATCCCTCGGTATAGGCATCCGGCGGCGGCGGCGGCGTTTCAAAATCGAACACATTCGGAATCAGCTCGGAAGAGAGGCCTTTCCGCCATGACAGTTCCTCGCGGGCTGCCTGATTAATCACCACATGCTGCAACTCGTCGTCACGCGGCGGAAACGCCATATCGAGAAAATCCGGAACCCCGTTCACGGAAAAGCGTACCCGTTCCCAATAAAAATCATGATGATGCGCAATGGAGGGAATCCGTGTTTCGGCCAGAAATTCTGAGATCGCCACACCAAGCGGAACATGCATCGGAATCGTCAGTGCATTCTGGAAAATAAGGATACGCAGATCATAGTGATTGACGAATTCATACAGCGTCGTTTTCAGATATTCCGCCATATCGCGAATCCGGCGGCTCACAATCGGATCCCGAAAACTCTTTCCCCAGATGCGCTCATTGATCCAGACATTTTCCGGATGTTCAAAGTGCGCCTCCGGAACGCAGTAGCTTACTTCGGGGGCTCGATCGAGCCGGCCCGCATACCAGAAGCTCCTGAACTCATGATCCCATAAAACTTTCGCCCATTTTGCACTCTCCAGGGAAACCCCGTCAGTGCCGGCAAAGCGCGTTGAAACAAATCCGATATTTTCGCTCATATTCGCCTCTGAATTGTTTCGGAAAGCATAGACGCACCGATGAGCATGAAAAGCATTTTTGTCGTTTTATTAATTCCTGTCACAAAAAAGTGCATACTGGGTTGCCAAGGCTCTATGTCTTTCATTACAATTAATGGACATCATTAAACAAGGATCTCTATGGAAACTAAAATTGGAAGCATTGACGAAATACTCGAACTGCTCCCCACTCTTCCTGACAAACTTACGGGCATACAGGAAACCCTCCTGGCCAACCTGATCATGCTCAGCGAAATTCCATCACCGACATTCGAGGAAGAAGCCCGTGTAAAACTGTTGCTCCAGCGCATGCTTGAAAGCGAACTGGATAAAATTTCAACTGACGAAGCCGGCAACGGAGTCGGCATTATTCCCGGGAAAGATCCATCCCGTAATATCCTGCTGGTTGCCCACGCGGATTCGGTTTACTCCGAAAAAGTCGACCATGCCATCAGTGTACTGGCCGAAGAAATTGTCGGTCCCGGCGTTGCAGACAACAGCCTCGGCATGGCTGTGCTGGCCACCCTGCCCAATATTCTGAAGATGCTCGGCATCCAGCTGAATGCCAATCTGGTGCTGCTATCGAGTACCAAAGGACTCGGCCGCGGCAACCTCGACGGGCTTCGCTTTTTCATGGATAATAATAAAATTCCTTTTGAAGCGGGCATCTGCATCGAAGGCGAAAAACTCGGGCGCCTCAGCTACACCGCCGAAGGCATGTTCCGCGGATACATCACCTGCCGCATTCCCGAAGAACTCGACTGGCAGCGTGCCGGGCAGAACAGCGCCATCATTGCACTGAACGAAGTCATCAACCGTATTCTTGAAATTCCGATTCCGAAACGCCCCCGGACCTCCATTGTGCTTGGCGCCATTCGCGGCGGAAAAAGCTACAATGTCATGGCCACTCACTCCAGCCTGCGTTTTGAAGTCCGCAGCCAAGATGCCGGAATGGTCCAGACCATACGGGAACGGATTGAAGACATTATCGCCGATGCCTCCTCCCCGAACAACGCGGAATTTGACTTTCAGATTGTCTCCTCCCGTGAACCGGGCGGAATCGACATCAGCCACCCGCTGGTTAAAAACTGCAGACTCGTCATGGAAAAACTCGGCGTACAGCCAACCATCCGCCCGAGCATGTCCGAAGTTTCCGAACTGATTGCCCGCGGCCTCCCGGCTGTAACACTGGGTATTACGGAAGCCAGCAACCTGCACGATCTCAATGAAACCATTCGCATCAAACCCATTTACACCGGTCTGGCACAGCTGCTGGCCATGCTGCTCGCCATCGACGGAGGATTCTGCAATGAGCCTGAATGATTGGATTAAAAACAACACCATGCACCACTCCCAATTCTGGGACCTCAAAAAACTGGTGGAGGAAAAAGAGAAACAGAATCTGAAAATCTCCCTTTGTCTGCCGACGCTCAACGAGGAAAAAACCATCGGAAAAGAGATTGTCATGTTCAAATCCGAACTGATGGATCGCTATCCTTTGCTCGACGAAATTGCCGTGATCGACTCCGGCTCCACTGATGCCACCCGCGAAATTTCCGCGAATTTCGGAGCCGATGTTCATCTCTCCTCCGACATTCTTCCGCAATACGGGGAAAAAAAGGGAAAAGGCGAAAACCTTTGGAAAGCGGTATACGAACTGAACGGCGACGTCATTGTGTATGTCGACGCCGACATCAAAAACATCCACCCGCGTTTCGTCTACGGCCTGGTTGCTCCGTTGATTTACCGCCCGGAAGTACACTATGTGAAAGCGTTCTACGACCGTCCACTCGCCTTTTCACAAGGCGTACGGCCATCGGGCGGCGGACGCGTTACCGAGATTCTCACACGTCCGCTCTTCTCACTTTTCTTCCCCGAGCTGACCGGTCTGGTGCAGCCGCTTTCCGGTGAATACGCTGTACGACGCGAAGTACTGGAATCCATCCCGTTCCCCATCGGCTACGGGGTGGAAACTTCACACCTGATCGACGTCTATGAAAAATGGGGCATGGAAGCCATCGCCCAGGTCGACCTCGATCAGCGCGTGCACCGCAATCAGGAAACACGCGATCTTGGAAAAATGGCGTTCGGCATTCTGCGAGCTTTCCTTTTCCGCGCCGAAGAGCTCGGGGTCATCGGAGAACTTCCGGAGCTCAGCACCGTGCTCAAGCAGTTCCAGGCCCACGACGAAGAATTCGAGCAGGTTTCCCATACCATCGTCGAAGAAGAAAGACCGCCGATGATTGAACTGCCCGAATACCGCGAAAAATTCGGCATAAAATAAAAAACACGAAAACACGGAATACGCAGACATTCCAGCGCTGCCGTTTCCGTGTATTCAGTGTAGTCCGTGGTTGGATATGAATAAATTAGCTGTAGCTGTCATTCATTATCACCTGCGTCCCGGCGGCGTGACGCGGGTGATTGAACGTGCCGTTGAATCACTGAACGACCGAATCGACTTTTTTTGTATCAGCGGAGAGGCCACGTCCGAAGATGCGCAACTGTTTCCCATCTCCGGAACCTTCCAGCCATTGGAATATTCCAACGCCGCCGATTTTCCAACGCCGGAAAAATCAGTTAAGGAACTCCGGCAGCTGGCCCGGAATCATTTCGGGCGTGATCCGGACATCTGGCATATCCACAATCACGCACTGGGAAAAAACGGTTTTATGCCGCAACTCGTCTGGACGCTGGCCGGCGCCGGATGCCGCCTGCTGCTGCAGCCGCACGACTTTGCCGAAGACGGCCGGGCCGCAAACTATAAACTGCTCACCGAAGCTCTCGGCGAAAACCTGAACCAGATACTCTATCCCGATGCCGAGCATATTGTCTATGCTCCGATTAATTTCCGGGATAAATCCTTCCTTGAAAACATCGGACTTTCCAACGTCCGGGAACTGCCGAATTCAGTCACCGCACACGAAGCGTCCCCCCTCGGAAAAACCACCCGCACCATTGTCTATCCCGCCCGGGCCATCCGCCGGAAAAATCTCGGCGAATTCCTGCTGTGGAGCCTGCTCGCACCCGAAGGTTATCTGTTCCAGAGCACCCTCGCCCCGCAGAATCCCAAGTGGCAGGTTTACTATGATGAATGGGTCAAGTTTGCCGAAGAGCTTAATCTTCCGGTTGAATTCGATGCGGGTCGCAAACACGATTTTTCAGAACTCGTCCATAATGCCGACGCATTAATGACGACCAGTATTCAGGAAGGCTTCGGCCTCGCCTTCCTCGAACCCTGGCTGGAAGGTAAAAATCTGATCGGCCGCAGGCTTCCGGAAATCACCACTGACTTTGAAACTGAAGGCCTCAATCTTTCCGGACTGTACGAGTCCCTGCCCGTACCGCTGGCATGGGCCGGCGAAACAACATTTTTCCAGACCCTGGAAAAAGCGATGCGCGAAATGTACACCGCCTATTCCAAACCCTGGAACCCGGCGATACTCGCCGAAGCCGAATCCGCGCTCGTCAAAAACGGAACCGTTGATTTTGGTATTCTCGATGAAGCGCTGCAGCGGAATGTTATCCGTCATCTGGCGGCGCATCCCGAAGACCGAAAACAACTCCCCCCGCTTCCCCTGACCCCTGCTGCCGGAGTGATTGAGATCAACCGCAGCATTGCCGAATCCCATTACAGCCAGGCCGCCTATGCCAACCGGTTGCTCGAACTATATCAGGATCTCGCGGCGGCTGAACCCGGCGATATAACTTCCGGCCATGCCCCCGCCCTGCTCGACCAGTTCCTGAAACCCGAACGCTTCAACCTGCTCAGAACGTAGACCTGTCATCCGGCTTCATTATCCGCCCGACATTCATCACGAAGGAGCCAATCGGTAAACGCAGAACAAACGTTCCGCTTTTTTTCTTCAGCACTATTGGGCGGAAAGCCGGCGAGACGCCTTGAGGACACAAAAAAGCGCGCAACCGTTACCGGAAGCGCGCGTTTGGCAGAAGAACCTGCGGGGACTCTTAAACGATTTCGCAGGCGCCGCCGGCACAGGCAATTTCGCCTTGCAGGTTGGTTTCGTCGGACTCCTCTTTCATCTGCGTGTAGTCGACGGAGCGGAACTTGGAGATCAGCTCGTTCCACAGGGTTTCATCCTGTGCGGTAACAACCTCTTCGTGCGGAGCCTGCTGGTAAATCTTATCCCCGGTGGCGGCCAGCATGCTGATGCCGGTGAAGTCGGCGCGATTTTCCCAGATATAGTCGGCCACATCGTCCCATTCGTCGTCGCGAACAGTCAGAGTATTGGACACATTGTGATAGAGACCGGGGTTGAGTTCCGGACGGGCTGTTCCGGGCACGACCCAGTTCTGCTGGGTGGAGTGCACATGCTTCAGCAGATCCATCGCCGACATTTCCGAGCGCAGGATTGCTTCATCCGGAGCTTCGACACAGAATGTAATAACATCGTCGGTTTTGTTGGCACTCCAAACGGATTCTTCGCACATGTGCGGATTCACTTCGTTGAAGAATTTGTACACCGGGTCGGTCTTATTGGCCTGGGCGCGACGGAAGTAACGGCGGGCGTGACGCGGATGAATGCCCGATGCAGTTCCGAGCAGCAGCGACGTAGATCCGGCCGGTTTTACGCAGGTCAGACGCGCAGCCGGTTCTGTACCGATTTTCAGGGTGATTTCACGATTCACTTCAATGGCATATTTCGCCATTTTCTGCTGGAGATTCGGATCCAGCGTAATCGCCGGCGAGTCCATCATGCCGGTAATCGATACACCGAGCAGCGCCTCGCGACGGCAGAGCTTTTCGGTGGTTTCACCGAGATACGGGAAACTGGTATATGCAGCCTGCAGCGAACCGATAATGGTTGCGGCACGAACTGCAATGCGGAAATCCTCTTCGGACTGCAGCTTGGCGCCGTTGATTTCGGTCAGATTGCAGAACTGCCAGCCGGATTCGATGGTCACATTGCCGTCGTCGTCTTTCACTTCCAGGTGCGGGTTCAATCCGATTTCACAGCAGGGATTGCAGCCATGGGACTGATCGTTTGCAAAATAGAAGCCGGGTTCGCCCCACTCTTTCTGTTTCTGGAAAATACGCAGGAACTGGGCTTTGGAGGTTTCGCCGCGAATCAATTTGACCGAGTTGTTGGAGCGGCCGCGCTGCGGATTGGTTTCGAACCAGTTTCCGCGCTTGGCATTCATCATTTCACCGTCATCCGGCGAAAAGAGACAGATCGTTGCCGATCGACGTACACCGCCGGCAATTACCGCATCGGCCGCATGCATCATAATATCATAGGCTTCGATCGGTTTAAGTTTACGCCCGAGAGCACCGTCGAGCACGCTGCGGGCACGTTCCAGTGCACGACGCAGCGGAACATGGCCGGGAGCCCGTCCGCCGGAGGTACCCAGCTTGGCACCGCGCGGACGAATCAGGGAATAGTTGAACTCGACCAGATAGCCTTCCGTATAGCTGTCCATCAGCGCCTGCATGGCATCCGCCCAGCCTTCGATGGTATCTGGAATTGTAAAGTGAACCACGGAACCTTCATCAATACTTGCCGCCAGCGGAGGCAGTTTTTCAACATGTTCAAACTCAACGCTGAAGCCTACACCGGTGCCGCAAAGCAACAGGAACAGACCCTCTGCAAAAAATTCTATCCGGTCGCAGATACCGAAGGTGCAATTGTACATGCGGGCATGATTCGATTCGATGGCTTTGCCTCCGAACTGCATGGAGCGCATGGAGGGCAGGCAGCGTTTTTCGAGCACCTGTTCGAAAGCCCAGTTGATATCTTCTTCTGCGGCCGGGAATTGACGCAGGTGCATGTCCCGTACGCGGCTGACTGCTTCAGCAAATGTTTCGCGCCGGCCGAGCTCCGGCAGAAAACGGGCATAGCGGCTGGCCAGCATGTAGTCCTGAATTGCGGAGGCATCGGGACGCAGGCGCTGATTACGGGCCTGCTTGTGCTCCTCGCGGTAAAGAATGTACGCTTTGGCCACATCGTACAGGCCGGCCCCCATCAGCTGCTGCTCCACCAGATCCTGAATGTGCTCGACATCGACTTCCTCATTGCCTCGGCTCTTATATCCGGTGATGATATTGTCGATTTTAGTGGTGATGTCCTTGACGATAGTCACAAGATGTTGTGGTACATCATCGGAATCTTTGATGGTCCCCCGGACCGCCTTTTCGATGGCGGCGTAGATTTTTTCCTGGTCGTAATCGACCGTCGCGTAATCGCGTTTTTTAACTTTTATAGCCATTTATGCCCCTTTTGCAAAACAAGCGCTGATGGTGATCCTGAACGTCTGAGGGATACTTCGTGAATGCATATCATCATACTAGATATAGTATCCTCCCGAAAACAGACGCACAATATATATGCAGTTATTGATATTGAAGCAAAAAAAAACAAAAAACAAAACAGGGCGTTTTACACTCAGGATTTAACCTGTTTCGTTCAGCTGATTTACACCAAATCTAAAAAAACGGTTAAAAAAGTATAAGCGTTCTGGAGCCTGAAAAATAAACTCAGCGCCTTTTTTAATGCCCAACTGAAAAACCACAATATATATGCGCTCGTTTTCGCTATGGCCAATAGGCACACTCTATTGACAACCCTCTGCAAAGATGCACTATACCGGGCTGAATGAAAATGAAAGTCACATATAATGAGGAGCAGCGCTTCATCGTAGCCGAAATCGTCGGACTGCTGGATATGGAGGCTGTCGAACGAGGGCTGGTTGAAATGAACACCGTGATGGATCGATATAAATGCCATCATGTGCTCTACGACCTGTGCCAGGTTGAACTGGCTCTCGAAGTGCATGAAATATACTTCGTTCCGAAGCTTCTCAAAGAAGCCGGTAATATGAATGTGAAACGGGCTGTGCTTTTTTCTACGGAAAACGAACAGGATTTCGCCTTTTTTGAGACTGTTGCTGGAAATCAGGGTCTGAACGTTCAAATATTCGCCGAACGCAAACCCGCGCTCGACTGGCTCCTTGCATGATCGTTTCGGTCATCATGCCTGTCTGGAATGCAGTGAACACTATTTCCAAAACGCTGGAATCCCTTCGTGCCCAGACCTTCGAATCCATGGAAATTGTGGTTGTGGATGACGGCTCAACCGACGGAACCACCGAGCTCCTGCGCGATCAAAACGGTATTATACTGCTCGAAAGGCCTCATCGCGGCATCGTGCCTGCACTCAACGACGGCCTGGCCGCGGCGACCGGAAGCTACATTGCCCGAATGGATGCCGATGATTTGTGCCGCCCGGAACGCATCGAAAAGCAGGTGAACTATCTTGAAAAACATCCGGAGATCGGATTGGCGGGCTGCCGCGTCGAGTTCGGCGGAGACCGGAAACTGCAGGCCGGCTATGCCGCCTACGTGGACTGGATTAATTCGCTGACTGAACCGGAGGATATTGCGCTCAACCGGTTTGTGGAATCTCCGTTCGCCCATCCTTCCGTTATGTTCCGCCGCGAACTGCTTTCGGCATTCGGAGCTTATCGCGACGGTCCGTTTCCGGAGGATTATGAACTCTGGCTCCGCTGGATGGACGCCGGGGTGAACATGGGCAAAGTGAATGAGGAGCTCATCACCTGGAACGATCCGCCATCGCGCCTGTCACGCACGGATCAACGTTACTCCGTGGACGCATTTTATAAAACCAAGGCCGAATACCTTTTCCAATGGCTGGAAAAAAATAATCCCCACCATCCCGATGTCATGATCTGGGGCGCCGGCCGGGTTACCCGCAAACGGGCTGCAATCCTTAAAGCATGCGGCCTTCGCATTACACATTACATTGATATTAAATCCAGACGCCTCAACTGCGACACCCCCGTCATACGTCCGGAAGAAATTCCTGATCCTGATTCCTGTATGCTTCTTTCCATGGTTGGTAACCGCGGTGCCCGAAAGCAGATTTATGATTATCTGACAGAATGCGGATTTGTAGTCGGAGAAAGCATGCTCTTTTGTTGACCACAATATTGATGCTTTAGTGCTATAAACATACATATATGTATGCTTTATATAAAGGCATCTGCACCTCGCGCCATGCCTTTATAAATTTTATAACCAAGGTTTTTATAGAGTATTACATCATATTCTTTCCTTAGGCTCACGTTCTGTTGCCCGACGGTGGCACACCTGATGCATCTACGTTTTCAAGGATGCATAACCATGAATTTTGAAACGTACGAAACGGATGATTTCTTCGATGAGCTGTTTGACAACCAGGGACATTCGCGCGATTCAGCGAAGTTGCTTGTAAACGCCATCGAATCGTTGGCAGACGGAGATCTGCTGAAACGTCAGGAAGCCAGCGAACGGGCAATGCACAGCATGGGGATAACGTTCAACGTTTATGGTTCCGACGAGGGTACCGAGCGGACGATTCCGTTCGATATCGTGCCGAGGATAATAGACGGCGCCGAATGGGATGTCGTCGAGGCCGGATTGAAACAGCGGATCAAGGCCGTTAACCGGTTTATCGACGACATTTATCACGACCGGAACATCATTGCCGACGGCGTGATTCCTGAATGGATTTTCACTTCTTCGAAGGGGTACCTTCCTCAGTGTCAGGGACTGAATCCGCCCAAAGGCGTTTGGGCCCATGTTACCGGAACAGATCTCGTGCGTGATGATAAAGGCACCTTTTTTGTTCTCGAGGATAATCTCAGGGTACCCTCCGGGGTTTCCTATGTGCTGCTGAACCGGACCCTGATGAAACGTAACTTTCCGGAAGTTTTCCACAAAAGCCATGTGCGGCGCGTGGTTGACTATCCGGATCAGTTTATGAAAATGCTCCATCATGTTGCTCCGGAAGGAATCGACCGCCCCACTGTTGCGGTCCTGACACCGGGGGTGTACAACTCGGCCTATTTTGAGCACGCCTTCCTGGCCCAGCAGATGGGCGCTCTGCTGGTGGAAGGCCATGATCTGGTTTATGACGGGAAATATGTATGCGCACGAACCGTCGAAGGGCTGGTTCGCATCGATGTCATCTATCGGCGGATCGACGATGAATTTCTGGATCCCGAAGTGTTCCGCGAAGATTCCTATCTCGGCTGTACCGGCATGATGAAGGCTTTCCGTGAAGGAACCCTGACGCTGGCCAACGCCCCGGGAACCGGCGTGGCCGATGATAAGGTGGTTTATGCCTTTGTCCCGGACATGATAAAATACTATCTGGGCGAGGACCCGCTGCTGCCCAGTGTTCCGACCCATCTGTGCTGCGATGATGAAGCACTGGAATACACGCTGGATAATCTCGACAAACTGGTCGTCAAACCCGCCAGCGAGTCGGGCGGATACGGGATGCTGATCGGCCCGAAAGCTTCGCAGAAAGAACGCGACGCCTTTGCCCGTGCACTGCGTAAAGATCCGCGCAATTATATTTCCCAGCCGACGCTTTCTCTCTCCAGAGCCCCCGTTGTGGTCGATGACCACTTTGAAGGACGGCATGTGGATTTACGCCCGTTCATCCTGCACCGGGGCGATGACTCCTATGTCCTGCCCGGCGGACTGACACGGGTGGCCCTGAAAAAAGGTTCACTGGTTGTGAATTCATCGCAGGGAGGCGGAACAAAAGATACCTGGGTCGTGGACCGGAAAACCGGATTGGAGGTGGCCTGATGCTTCTCAGCCGCGTAGCCGATAATATTTACTGGATGAGCCGCTACATTGAACGCGCCTCGAATATCGCCCGCTTTCTTGAGGTAAGCTATCAGCTCAACCTTGATCATTCATCACTCGATGAAGAACAGTGGGGACCGCTTATTGAAATCACGGGCGACAGGACACTGTTTGAAGCCCGCTACGGTGCCCCCACCCGCGACAACGTCATGCACTTTTTAATGTTTAACCCGGAATATCCAAACTCCATTTCACGCTGCCTCAGCACAGCACGTTCCATTGCCAAAGGTATGCGGGAGACGGTTTCGGATGACATGTTCAGAGAAATCAATGCGCTGGGGAAACGGGTGCCGGAAGCCACCCGGGAAAAAGCCCATTTTCACACCCGGGTCTTTCAGCTCTGCCGTGAGATTAAACGCGATGCCATGCTGATTGAGGCCATGGCATCGGAGACCATTGAACGCGGTCAGGGCTATCACTTCTGGCGGGTCGGACGCTACCTCGAGCGTGCCGACAAAACCTCGCGGCTGCTGCACGTGAAATATTTTCATCTCCTGCCGCATCTCGATGCGGTCGGAACACCGATGGATGATCTGCAGTGGAGTGCTGTACTGGAATCGATGGATGCCAAAGAAACCTATATCCGGACCCGGGGCCTGATTACGCCGGATAAGGTGGTTGATCTGATGGTACTCGACCGGGGCCATCCCCGGGCCATCCTGTTCTGTCTTAACGCGGTTCTGGAAAGTCTATACAGAATCACGCGTGATAAATCGGAAAAACCGCATGAGATCCTTGAAGCACTGTGCAAAAAACTATCGGCCATGTCGGCAAAAGACATCGTTGAGGTCGGCATGAATGAGTTTATTGATGATCTGCAGTTGAGTTTCAACGAAGTAAACAATGCCATTCATACACATTTCATTTCGCCCAAAGCCGTAACGGCTGGAGCATAACCTTATGGCCATACGCGTAGCACTGAACCACAAGACCCAATACTTTTACGATCGTCCGGCCACGTTGGGAGCCCAGATTATCCGGCTCCGACCGACTCCGCACTGCCGTACCCCGATCGTCAGCTACTCTTTGAACATTCAGCCGGAAGACCATTTCATCAACTGGCAGCAGGATCCGCAGAATAACTATCTCGCCCGTCTGCTGATCAATGAAGCGACCGAACGTTTCGAAATCGAGGTCGATCTCGTCGCCGAGCTTAAGCCGATCAATCCGTTCGATTTTTTTCTGGAAAAAGATGCCGAGGAATATCCGTTTGAATATCCGGCCGCCCTGAAGCGCGAACTGCGCCCCTTTTTCCAGAAGCAGCGGATGCGCCCCCTTTTTCAGGAATTCGTCGAAGCGATCGACACCTCGGAAATCCGGACCATCGATTTTCTGGCCATGGTCAACCGGAAAGTCAACGAACGGCTCGAATACACCCTTCGTATGGATCCCGGCATTTACACGCCGGAGCGGACCCTGAAAGAAGGTAAAGGCAGCTGTCGCGATTTTGCCTGGCTGCTGGTTCACATTTTCCGACGGCTCGGACTCGCCTCCCGGTTTGTATCCGGGTATTCGATTCAATTGGCAGCCGATGAAAAACCGGTTGATCCCAATGCGCCGGCAGGCGTCAATCAGGACATCTGCGATCTGCATGCCTGGTGCGAGGTCTATCTGCCCGGCGCCGGCTGGGTCGGGCTCGACCCCACCAGCGGTCTGTTCTGCGGCGAAGGACATATCCCGCTTACCGCCTCGGCCGATGCGCGCCACGCTTCCCCGGTTGAGGGAGCCATCAGCATGTGCGAAACCACCTTCAACGTAGAAATGTCGGTTACGCGTATTCACGAAGACCCGCGCGTCACCAAGCCCTACACCGAAGGGCAATGGCAATCGATTCTGGATCTCGGCAACAAGGTGGATGAAAAGCTGAACGCCGGCGACGTCCGGTTGAGTATGGGCGGCGAACCCACCTTTATTTCCGCGACCGATCTAGAAGGTGAAGAATGGAATACCGAAGCGGTGGGCCCCACGAAAAAGCCGCTGTCGGAAGAACTGATCCGGCGGTTGCGCAAACGCTTCGGCCCCGGCGGCATGCTGCACTTCGGCCAGGGTAAATGGTATCCGGGAGAACCGCTGCCCCGCTGGGCCCTTGGTCTCTACTGGCGCAAAGACGGTGTTCCCATGTGGGAACACGAAGAACTGCTGGGAACCGAAGAAACCGATTACGGCTTCACCCATAAAGATGCGCAGGAACTCGCCGAGGAACTGACCCGGCAGCTCGGCGTGGACCGGAAATATATCCACCCGGCTTATGAAGATCCGGTGAAATATGCACTGCGCGAACGGGAACTGCCCGTCAATGTCGATCCGCTGGACAGCAAACTGGATGATCCGCAGGAACGCGAACAGCTGCTGCGCGTGTTTAACCGCGGCCTGAATAATCCGGTCGGATTTGTCCTGCCGCTGGAAAAACAACCCTGGGGCTGGCAGAGCGGTCTCTGGATGCTGCGCGGCAAACAGCTTTATCTCATTCCCGGCGATTCCCCGCTCGGACTGCGCCTTCCGCTCGAAAGCCTGCCGTGGGCCAAACAAGAGGATCTCGACCCGACGCTGCCGCCCGATCCCTCCTGGCGGCAGCCGCCGCTGCCCGGCCGCCGTTCCCTTGTGGTGCCTCAACATCCGGAGGATGAACGGGAACTTCCGGACCTTGGAAAAAATTCTGTGGAGGAAATGGCGGATGAACCGCCCCCGCGCCATGATGTGCTGCCCGAACCCGGCCAGTCGGCCGACTGGGTACTGCGCACCGCCATGTGTGTCGAGGCGCGTGACGGACGGCTCTATATCTTCATGCCGCCGACCTATACCATCGAGGATTATCTTGATCTGCTGAACGCCGTCGAACACGCGGCGGCCATCGTGGACAAACCGGTTCTGATCGAGGGCTACACCCCGCCGCACGATCCGCGCATCGACTATATGAAGGTTACGCCCGACCCCGGCGTCATTGAAGTCAATATCCAGCCGGCCTACTCCTGGCGCGAAATGGTGCAGAACACCACCGTGCTCTATGAAGAGGCCCGCCAGACCCTGGTGCGGACGGATAAATTCCAGCTCGACGGAAAACATACCGGCACCGGCGGCGGTAACCACGTCGTTGTAGGCGGCGCAACGCCGGCCGATTCCCCCTTTCTGCGCCGGCCGGATGTGCTGAAGTCGCTGATCGGCTTCTGGATGAACCATCCGTCGCTCAGTTATCTGTTCAGCGGACTTTTCATCGGCCCCACCTCGCAGGCACCGCGTGTCGACGAAGGCCGCCCCGATGCCGCCTATGAAATGGAGCTGGCATTTAAACAGATTCCGAAAATGGGCGATCCCAACATTCCGCCATGGTTGATTGACCGCGTGCTGCGGCATCTGCTCACGGACTTGACCGGCAACACGCACCGTGCCGAATTCTGCATCGATAAACTTTACTCCCCCGACAGTCCGACCGGGCGGCTTGGGCTGGTGGAATTTCGCGGCTTCGAAATGCCGCCGCACGCCCGCATGAGTCTGACACAGCAGTTACTGATCCGTGCGTTGATTGCCCATTTCTGGGAATCGCCCTACGAGGCGCCGCTGACCCGATGGCTCACCCATCTGCACGACCGTTTCCTGCTGCCGCACTTTGTCCGCGAGGATTTCGGAAAAGTCATCGACACCCTGAATCAGGCCGGTTTCCCCTTCCAGCAGGACTGGTTTACCACTCATTTTGAATTCCGTTTTCCAGTCATTGGAACGGTTGATTATGACGGCGTGCATATCGAATTGCGGCAGGCTATCGAACCGTGGCTGGTGCTTGGAGAAGAAGCCGGCGGCGGCGGAACCGCCCGCTATGTCGACTCTTCGCTGGAACGAATGCAGATTAAGGTTTCCGGACTGATCGAACAGCGCCACGCGATTTCAGTGAACGGACTGGAACTTCCGCTGAGCCCGGCCGGAACGCCGGGGGAATATGTAGCCGGCCTGCGCTACCGTGCCTGGCAGCCGCCCAGCTGCCTGCATCCGACGATTCCGGTGCATACGCCGCTTGTCTTCGATCTGGTGGACAGGCACAATGATCATGCCGTCGGAGGATGCACCTATTATGTCAGCCATCCCGGCGGAAGAAGCCATGAAAATTTCCCCATCAATGCCCTGGAAGCGGAAACGCGGCGCGGCGAACGGTTTAAACCGTTTGGTCACACGCCGGGGCCCCTGCATGTCCGCCGCATTGAACGGAGTCCTGAATCGCCTGTTACACTCGACCTGCGTCGGCAGTATTGAGGCTAAGCGTTAATGGACAATTTAATAAGTAATTACCATCCCCTCACCGAAACCTATTCGGAGATGGCCGATCCCGAAGGCGGTTTGCGCCCACACTGGTCCCCCATGATCAATCGCCTGAATGCGTACGGCGCGGAAAATATTTCCAAACGCTGGAACCGGGCGCGACGGGTGATCCAGCAGAACGGGGTCACCTATAACGTAGCCGAAAGTGAAAACGGCATCAGCCGCCCCTGGGAACTCGACCCGGTTCCGCTGATGATTTCCCCGGATGAATGGGAAGTCATTTCCGCCGGCCTGGTACAGCGCATGCAACTGCTGAACCGGGTACTTGCCGATCTTTATGGAGAACAGAAACTGCTGAAAAACGGAACCCTGCCCAGCGAACTGATTCTGGCAAACAGGGCCTTTCTCCGCTCCTGCTGCCCCATTAAGCCGCCGCAGAATCAGTTCCTAACCATGCTGGCCGTTGATCTCGCCCGGGCACCAAACGGCGAATGGCGCGTGGTAAAGGACCTGACTCAGGCTCCGTCAGGTGCCGGTTATGCACTGGAAAACCGCATCATCATTTCACGCACCTTTCCAACCATGTACCGTGAATGCCGAATTGAGCGGCTGGCCGGATTTTTTTCCACGCTTCGGAACCGGCTGGCGGAACTCTCTCCGCGAAAAGTCGAAAACCCGCGCATCGTCATTCTTACACCGGGTATGATGAGCGAGTCCTATTTCGAACACGCCTACCTTTCCCGCTATCTCGGTTTTCCGCTGGTGCAGGGCAATGATCTGACCGTACGCGAAAACCAGGTCTTTTTAAAAACACTGGGCGGATTGCGTCAGGTTGATGTGATTCTGCGGCGACAGAATGACTCCGACTGCGATCCCCTGGAACTGAACCAGGCATCCGGGCTCGGCATTCCGGGCCTCGTTCAGGCCGCCGTTTCGGGCGAAGTGGTCATTACCAATGCCCTGGGCAGCGGACTGGCCGAAACTCCGGCTCTGCTCCCCTTCTATCCCATGCTCTGCCGTCATCTGCTCAACGAAGAACCCCGGCTCTGGACCGTACCGACATGGTGGTGCGGACAGAACCTGGAAATGAATCAGGTCATCGATAATCTGGATGATTTTGTCATCAAACGCTCGTTCAGCGGCTCCCATGAACATCCGATTTTTCCGCGCCACCTGCTCCCCGAAGCGCGTGAAAAACTGATCGGCCGAATCAAGGATGATCCCAAACGGTTTATCGCTCAGGAAAACACCTCGCTTTCCGCCGCCCCCTGCTGGCGCGATGGACACCTGACTCCCCGCCACTCGATGCTTCGCGCCTTTATCGTTGCCACACGCACCGGCTGGAAAGTCATGCCCGGCGGACTTACACGCATTTCCTCAAAAAGCGATTCCACCGTTGTCAGTATGGAACGGGGCGGCGGATCGAAAGACACCTGGATACCGGCGCGCGGTCAGGTTGAAAAAATAACCCTGCTTCCGAAGTCCGGAAACGAGATGGAACTTTCACGCGGCGAGGACAACCTTTCAAGCCGGGTGGCTGACAACCTGTTCTGGCTGGGCCGTTATATCCAGCGCGCAGAACTGCAGACCCGTACGCTGCGTACCGTACTGCGCCGCATGACGGAGGAAACGCTGCCGGACGGAACCCCCGAACTCCCGGAGCTGATCCGGACGCTTGGCGTACTCACTGATCTTTCACGGAAAAACACCCCGATCAAAAATCCGATTGTTGAAATGGACCGGACCCGCGCGTTTCTCGACTCGGTCATTTTCGCCCGCAATCAACCGAATAATCTATATGCCGCACTCAACAACGCCGGAAAAATCGGGGCCATGGTACGCGACCGGATGAGTATGGATGCCTGGCGAATTCTCGACCGGCTTGCCCGGGAACTGCAGGCCGCAACCGGCGAAGACGAATTAACCGACATTGCCGATATGCTGGACAATCTCCTCGTCCCGCTTTCCGCATTCTCCGGAATGGGATTTGAAAGCATGACCCATGGATATGCCTGGCGTTTCATGGACATGGGCTTCCGGCTCGAACGGGCTGTAATGAGCGCCATGCTGCTTAAAGAGCTGCTTACTTCGCCCGACCCCTATGAAGCACCGATGCTCGATGCCATTCTTGAAATCGGCAGCAGCTCTATCACTTATCGCACGCGTTATCAAAGTAATGCAGCGGTTCTTCCGCTTCTTGATCTGCTCGTTTCCGATCCATCCAATCCGCGCAGTATTGCGTTCCAGCTGGAATTGTTAAACGAACACATCCGCGAACTCTCCAATCTTCCGAGGCTTGGACAACTGACGGAACAGATTCAGAGTGAAGAGCTGGTTCGCTTTGTGGAGGATTTCGATCTTTCCATGATCACGGCGTTTGATGCTGAAGGCAACCGCCCGAGATTGGCGGAATATCTGGAGCGTATCATCGATAAAGTACAGGAACTCAGCATTCTGATTAATGAGCGTTATCTATCCCATGTGCAGTCCACCAGCAAACTCTCCACGCTGGTAGGAGGTGGATCATGATGTATCACCTGCGGCACCGCACTACATTTGAATATTCCAACCCCGTTACCTTTGTCTACAATGTACTGCGGCTCAAGCCGCGCACACTTCCCTGGCAACAGATTCGCTCTTCCAAACTGACTATTTTTCCCGAACCGGCGGTATTGGCAGAACGAACCGATTACTTCGGAAATACGGTGACGTTCTGTAATATTGAGATGAAACACGACAGTATGCAGATCCTCATGGAAAGCACGGTCGAAGTTCAGCCCCGCCCGACCAGCACCCTCAAGGGCGTTGCCTGGGACACGGTGCGTGAACGGCTCCGCGGAGCAACTTCTCCCGAAGGACTGGATGCCTTCCAGTTCTGCTTTGACTCGGAAGCCGTTTCACGGTTAGCGGAGAGCGAGGACTACTGCAGACCCTCCTGTAAACCGGGCGCATCAGCCCATGCTGTTGCGATAGACCTGATGGCGCGCATCCATACGGATTTTATTTTCGACCCCACGGCCACAACGGTGTCAACCCCCGTTGAGGACGTCCTCAAAAACCGCAGGGGCGTCTGCCAGGATTTTGCGCATTTAATGATCAGCTGCCTGCGCAGCGTCGGCATACCCACGCGCTATAACAGCGGCTACATCCAGACCGCCCCGCCGCCCGGACAGCCCCGGCTCGAAGGAGCCGATGCCTCGCACGCCTGGGTGGGGGTCTACTGCCCCGTAAACGGCTGGCTGGATCTCGACCCCACGAATAATCAAATAGCCGACGATCAATTCATCACCATCGGCTGGGGAAGAGACTACCAGGATATCAGCCCCGTATCCGGTGTTATGCTCGGCGGAGGCCGGCATCAGGTCCGGGCGGAGGTCGATATGATTCCCGAATCAGAACTTCAGCAGTTCCAGCAGCAGCAACAGTAAATATCAAAACGAAACCCAACCAGAGCTCTACAAAACTCCCCTGATTTCCCGCAGCAACTCATCCTGCGCCTTACCGGAACAGGCAATCACATGATCAGCATGCCTGAGATAGAGCGGCCGACGCTCTTCATAAAGATCCGCCAGCGTCATACCGGGCCGGATCACCACGCCGCGCTCCGAAAAATCGCCGATCCGCCGCAGAATTTCATCCAGCGGAACATCGAGAAAAACCACGCTTGCGATCGATTTCAGGTGGGCCATCGCCCCGTCGCAATAAACTGCGCTGCCGCCGGTGGCAATAACGCAGTTTTCGCAGACGACCGACTGCACCGTGGCGCATTCCAGTTTCTGATATTCAGTCAGACCGTCGCGGTCCTGAAACGCCTGCATGCTTTCACCCGCCCGCGCCTGCACCAGCAAATCGGTATCGATAAAACCTTTCGACAGCCATTTCGCCAGTTGCACGCCCAGCGTACTCTTGCCGCTCGCCGGCATGCCGATCAGTACAATGTTGGTCTCAGCCATCAGACTTCGTAATCAACCGCATGGCGTTCACAAACCCGCGGCTTGATAAATTCGCCCACCTTCACATGCTCCGGATGTTCGGCATACGCCTTGAGGTCTTCAAGCGATGCAAATTCGGAATACAGCACAATATCCTTAGACTGATCCGTTCCAAGCACATCCAGCCCGACCTCAATATCCAGCAGGGTCGGCGCAACTCCCTTCAGTGCTTCCAGTCTGTTTTTCATTTCAACACGCTCTTCTGCCGGAACGTCATCTTTAAATTTCCACATCACAATATGTTTGATCATATTCTTGCCTCAACTTGGGTT
This sequence comes from Pontiella agarivorans, assembly GCF_034531395.1. Taxonomy (NCBI): domain Bacteria; kingdom Pseudomonadati; phylum Kiritimatiellota; class Kiritimatiellia; order Kiritimatiellales; family Pontiellaceae; genus Pontiella; species Pontiella agarivorans. Next base: position 885,653 of record NZ_JARVCO010000002.1, read on the forward strand.
TAAAGGAGGTGTAATCATCAAAGGGGAATCAATCAAATCTATTCAGTCCAAAACTGTAGAACGTGATAGAACAGGATTTCAACCAAACGCTGAACATGATATATGCAGTCCCTATTAACCAAAAAAGCTTCAGGACGTATTTATGCGCTTAACCCAAACCCTTTTATTTTTTCTGCTGTTATATGCGCCGCTGGTCGGCTCTGCGGGGCAACCTTCTGTTTTGGCTGATGAACTGACCGGGATTTTAAACACAATTCCATCGGACTCGATCCGGGTGGACTATCCGGGAAACCATTCTGTTTTTCCGCCGGATATCGTAGCCCCGACATTTATATGGCATGATCAAACACCGACAACAAACTGGATGATATTTGTCAAAGGGACAGACGGTAATGTTTACCGTTTTCGATCTGACGGAGCGCAGCAACCGCCGAAAATTGATCCCGATGCGATAAGCGAAGCCAATGCGCATTACCGTCCCTCCGCTTATGCTCAATCAGCCCGACATTGGACACCGGATGAAGCCGCATGGGAAAATATAAAGAAAACCTCCCTCGGAAAAGAAGTGGACATCTATATTTCAGGGATACCGGATGCACCGAATGCTGATCCCACATCGTTGGGTCATGTCAGGATTTCCATTTCAACCGTTCCGGTCGGTGCACCGATTTTCTACCGGGATGTTCCCTTAATGCCTTCAAAGAACAATTCGGGAAAAATAAGCCCCTTATCCAAAGACCTGATGCATGTTATGAAATGGCGGCTTCGGGATATATCAAAACCGGAAGCACCGGTTGTTCTTCAGGATATGCCCACCTGCGCAAACTGCCACTCATTTTCAACCGACGGTAAAACACTGGGTATGGATATGGATGGACCCAATGGAGACAAAGGAGCTTACGGTATTGTTCCGGTTGAAAAAAATGTCGTCATTGAAAACCAGGACATTATTTCATGGAATACCTATGAAGATACGCCGGATGGTCATATGAATTTCGGTCTCTTCTCACAGATCTCTCCAGACGGACGGTATGTGGTCAGCACACTCAACGAAGATACGTTTGTCGTTAATTATCCAAATTTTGGATTCCTGCAGTCCTTTTATCCCACACGCGGAATCCTCGTGGTCTATGATCGCGAAACCGGACGTATGTTTCCTTTGCCCGGAGCCGATGATCCCCGTTTTGTTCAAACCAATGCCGTATGGAGTCTCGATGGAACAGAACTGGTTTTTTCCAGAGCACCCGCACAGGACGCTTTTGCCAGCCTGAAAATTCCCGCGTTTGCCGGTGATGACGGCGAACCCGATATTCAGTATGACCTGTACCGCATTCCCTTCAACAAGGGAAAAGGAGGAAAAGCCCTTCCCGTTGAAGGCGCTTCGAACAACGGAAAAAGCAACTCGTTCGCAAAATTTTCCCCTAATGGAAAATGGATTGTCTACGTGCAGGCTGCCCGAGGCCAATTGATGCGTCCGGACAGTAAACTCTACATCATTCCGGCCAACGGTGGAATTGCGCGCGAAATGAATTGCAACCTTACCCCGATGAACTCATGGCACAGTTGGTCCCCCAACAGTCGCTGGTTGGTCTTTTCCTCCAAAGGGATGGGACCTTTCACCAAAATGTTTCTTACTCATATCGATGAAAACGGTGTAGACACCCCTGCCATCCTGATCCCGGATTCCACAGCGGCAAACCGCGCGGTGAACATTCCTGAATTTGTAAATGGAGAAGTTGACGCCATCGAAAAAATAAGTGCACCATCGCAAGAATCATACAAACTGTATAAACAAAGCAAACTCTTTGCAGATCAAGACCAACTCGATAGAGCACTTGAAACAATTAATCAATCACTCGCTCTGAACCCGTATTATGCAAAGGGTCATTATCGAAAAGGCACCATTCTTTTACAGATGAATCAAACCGACGAAGCATTGTCCTGTTTCATCGCCGCGAATAAATATGATCCGGAAATGGCTGAAGCGTATGATTTTGTCATTTATTATTACATGCAGAATGAAGGCATTGACAAAGCCATTGACTATATGACCGACCTCCTGAACAGAATCCCTGTAAATCCGTTAGCCGAAAAAACGCTTGCCGATCTTTACCTCCGGAGAGGTGATCATTCTCTTGCAATACAACATTATATAAACGCCGCTCAAAGCAAACGGTATCCCGCTGACTTCTACGGCCATATTGGCAGTTCTTTACTTAAATTGGGGGCTTATGAAGAAGCGCGAATTCGCTTTGAAAGAGCTCTTGAAATTGACCCCGACAACGCAGATGTAATTTACAATCTGGGGATCTACTATCAAAAAACCGGATACTTTGAAAAAGCCACAGCGCTCTTCAGGCAGGCTGTGGAGTTGGACAGCAATTCAGGTGCTCATTATGACCTCGGTGTTCTGGCCATGAATGAAAATCACCTGGACGCAGCCGCCTTTCATTTCAAAAAGTTCCTGCAGAAAAGACCAAAAGTTACAGTCGCAAGAACTAAGCTGGCATCCATCTACTATATGCAGGGAAAGCAACATGAAAGTGCCGTCCAATATGAAATGATTCTGGATGAGGATCCCGAAAACATCAGCGCCCTGCTATTGCTGTCTAAAATATATGCAACCAGCGCGAATCCTCAGATTGCTCACCCGGAGCGGGCGATTACCCTATCCAAACGCGGCTGTGAATTGACCGTCTACAAACAGCCTGTTTATCTCGACAGTCTGGCGGTGGCTTATGCTTCAGCCGGCCGTTATTCCGACGCGGTCACCATGTCGGAAAAAGCCCTTCAGCATATTTCGGGAACCAATAATCCGTCCTTGTTACATCACGTCCAAAACAATATTTCGTTATTTAAAAGCAGACTGGAGCAATGATCAACGCGACCGGTTATCTTCATACCGTTTGTTAATCGTATCCCACGGCTCGACCTGATCAAGCTGTAAGCGGGAAAGAAGGACATAATAACGCAACAGCTCGGCGATTGGGATTTCATTTCGTCGGAATCAACCGCATCGCCTCAATGCTGCGGCGGATACAGACGGTCCCGTTCCTCCTGCGGCAGGACGGTATAATAGTAGAGCTGGCGCATCTGATACAACTGCAGCTGCTCCTTCAGCCGGGAAAAAATATCCGCGTGTCCGGCGGAAAAATCGGTCCCCTCCGTCGGATCCTTCTCCAGATTCAGCAACCACTCCCCATCGCGCGCGCTATAAATATATTTCCACGGATAATCAACGATGCCGTGCGCTTTAATCACACCGTGCGAAAGCAGATAGATCGGGGCGCCGCGTTCCCGCTCCAGCACCGGCCGGCCCTGAAAATTCGGATGATTCGGCATACCCAGCGTCTCCAGCACCGTCGGGTTGATGTCGATCAGTGATACCGGATCCTCGCGAACGCCGTTTTTTCCAGCGCCGGGAAGTTTAAACAGCACCGCCGTGCGCATCTGGTCCTCAAACAGTGCCGTCCCATGAGTGGGATAGCCGCGCTCATAAAAGGCTTCACCGTGATCAGATGCCACGACAATCAGGCTGTTTTCGTACAGCCCCTGTTCTTTCAGATATTCCACGAACGCACCGACCTGTGCATCAACATAGTGCAGCGCATTGTCAAACCGGTTGATCACCGTATCGGTGTGATCCCGGTCATAATGGAAGAAGGTAAATTCAAAATCATCCGTTTTCCACGGCGTATAGGGCCGTGCGGCGCCTTCAGGAATGTCGTAGGGAAAATGCGTGGCCTGAAAATTCAGATACATGAAAAGCGGCTGCGTATGATCCGCCGCATCAAGGAACTCGGTCGCTCGCCGGCGGACCGTCTCATCCTTTACCTTTGCTTCAATCCCGATATTTTCTCCAAGCTCATCCTTCGAATGATAAAAATGCTGCAAATGGGTATGAGCCTGGATAAAGGTTTTCATGCCCTGCCAGTCTTCATTCTGCGCCGAGAAAAAGGCCGTCCGGTACCCCGCATACGAAAGAATATCCATCAGCAGCGTTTTCGGATAGTTCACCTCTTCAAACTGATCCAGTTTTTTGCGGCGCAACGGATATTGCGAGGCATGGGTGCTCGTCTGTGAATAATTCGAATGGCATGCCGCCGCATAGGCACGGTTGAACACCAGCGAATCTGCGGCCAGCCGGTCCAGGTTTGGCGTAATATCCTGACGTGAATAACCGGTGAATCCGTAATGATCCCACGAAACCGATTCGAGCATGATGAAAAAGACGTGCGGCTTTTCCTCAGGCGGTTTTTCCAGGGATTGGAAATAATCCGCCATCGAAACCTGCTCCTCCAGCACCAGCCCGCTCAGAAAATCGACCGAAGGCGAGGCGCTCGGCATCAGATTATCGAGAATCGAAAAGGTCAGATAGGTTGTCGGCAGCAGCCCCTGACGAATGCGCTCGGCCCGGGCATCATCCATGGTATACACCGCCACAAAGCCTCCCGCCCCGGACGTGATAAAAAGCAGACACAGCAACGCAAACATCCGCGGGGAATGGCTGAACGCATGATGGTGATAACGCCGCGTGTAAAACAGACTGATGATCACCGACAACGCCGCCGCGCCGAGCAGCTCGCCCCCCATCCCGCTGATAATTTCCGGTAGAATCTGCGGGGTGTTTGAGAGCGCCGTCCAGTAGGCATCCCACGAAATAAACGACTCCAGCTGCAGATACATCAGCTGTGATGCCGTGTACATGCCCATCACATAAAACGTGGCGAGCGCACACAGCATAAAGCGCACCGGTTGTTTCCAGCGATCAGGCAGAAATGAGAACAGGTGGTTCATGCCCTGATGCACCAGAGCGAGCAATGCCACCAGCGGAAGCTGAAGCGCCCACGCCAGCGGCACCTGAAACGCCCCGCCTTCCGGCCACAGCCCCTTCGCCTGCAGTGCAAAAAGTGAAACCGCATTGCAGAACGTGAACAGCCCCAGCCAGAGATAAAATGTTTTAATGAATTTGTGCATGGTGATGTTGGAAATTCGTTAGCCGCAGAACCTAGGCAAACCGTCCCCGACGTTCAACGGCAAAGTACATCGGTGTGGAAGCGACTCTTCTTCCTTGATCTCCCCTGCCTGCTATGCCCTTATTTCCGGCTCGTATGAATATGCCCGAAACAAAGGAAATGCTGCAAACGGTGAAGCGGTCGCTCGATGATGTGCTGCTGCGCGACCGCTCGAACCTCAACGCACTGATGCGGCGCATCCGCCAGCGGATTCATGACCATAAACCGGCCGATAACCTGATCGGGAAATTAAAAGACGCGCACGTCCAGGCCTTGGAACGCGCGCAGAAGCGTGCACGCGTACAGCTGAAGCTGGACTATCCCGAAATTCTTCCGGTCTCTGGAAAAAAGGAGGCGATCCGCCAGCTGATCGAAGAAAATCAGATCGTCATTGTCTGCGGAACGACGGGCTCCGGTAAAACCACCCAGCTGCCGAAAATCGTTTATGAAGCCGGTTGCGGCAGAACCGGGCGCATCGGCGTCACCCAGCCCCGCCGCCTCGCGGCCACCGGCATGGCGCGGCGCGTGGCGGAGGAAATGGGCGCGGACTACGGCAGGGGCGTCGGCTGTCAGGTCCGGTTTGATGATCAGACCTGCGATGAAACAATTATTAAATTTATGACCGATGGCATCCTGCTGGCCGAAACCCAGCACGACCGCCATTTGCTGCAGTATGACTGCCTGATCATTGACGAAGCTCACGAGCGCAGCCTGAATATCGATTTCATTCTCGGCTATCTGAAAAACCTGCTGAAGGTGCGCCCCGATCTTAAAATTGTCATCAGTTCGGCGACGTTGGATGCCGATAGCTTTTCTTCCTTTTTTGATCAGGCCCCTGTAATTGAAGTCGAAGGCCGCACCTATCCGGTGGAGGATTTTTTTCTTCCGCCGGGCAAGGACGAGGAACTCTCGAATCATATCCTGCGCGCCATGCGCTGGATTTCGGACGTCGATGACCGGGGCGATGTACTGATCTTTCTGCCGGGCGAACGCGAGATCCGCGATGCCACGAAAAAACTGGAAGGACAGCATTTTAAAAACACGGAAGTACTTCCGCTCTTCGGCCGGCTCAGCATGGGCGAGCAGCAGCGCGTTTTTAAAGTAGGTGGGCGACGCCGTATTATTCTGGCAACCAATGTGGCCGAAACCTCGATCACCATTCCAGGCATCCATTATGTCATCGACTCCGGACTGGTGCGGCTGAGCCGCTACAACCCGCGCACGCAGGTGCAGGGCCTGCAGATTGAACAGGTTTCGCAGGCCAGTGCCCGCCAGCGGCGCGGACGCTGCGGCCGTGTAACCGACGGCATCTGCGTCTATCTCTACGATGAAGAGGTGCTCGAAAATTCGGCGGCCTATACCGACCCCGAAATTCGGCGCACCTCGCTGGCAGGTGTCATTCTGCAGATGGATATGCTGAATCTGCCGCCGATTGATCAGTTTCCGCTGATCGATCCCCCGCAGACTGCCCTCGTGAACGAGGGCTATAAAACACTCTACGATATCGGGGCGATTGATCAGGATCGCAAACTGACTCCCGTTGGAAAACAGATTGCCCGCTTCCCGCTGGACCCGCATCTGGCGCGCATGATCCTGCAGGCCAAAGAAGAAGGGGCGCTTCCGGAAGTCCTGATTCTGGTCGCTTTTCTCTCCATCCAGGATGTCCGGGAACGCCCCACCGAAAAAGCGGATGCGGCGGACCAGGCCCACGCCAAATGGAAAGATCCGAAATCGGATTTCATTACCATCCTCAATCTCTGGAACGACGTCGAATACGCACGCCGGGAATCGCATGGAAAACTCCGGAAATTCTGTAAAACCAACTTTGTGAATTACCGTCGCGTCATGGAGTGGCGCAACCTTTGGCACGACCTGCGCGACAGTGCTAAAGATCTTTTTCCGCCACAGCGACACAGAAGCAAAGAGAGCAATAAAAAGCCTAAAGCGCCGAACCGCCGAAGCGCCGAGATAAACAATCCGGATTATGACCTGATTCACCGCAGCCTGCTGGCGGGACTCCCCGCAAATATCGGACTGAAGGGCGAAGACCGCGAATTCACCGCGGCACGAAACCGTAAATTTTTTATTTTCCCGGGCTCCGGCCTGTTTAAAAAACCGCCGGATTGGGTGATGACGTTTTCGCTGGTGGAAACGACCAAACTCTATGCCCGCATGGTGTCGGAAATTGAACCGAAATGGGTCGCCGAGATTGCACCGCACCTTTGTAAAGAAATCTATAAACAACCCGAATGGAATCCCGACAAAGGCTTTGTCTATGCGAAGGAGTCGATTCTTTCCGGCGGGCTGACGCTGACCCACGGCAAACCGGTCCACTTCGGGCCCATTCATCCGGAAAAAGCGCGCGAAATTTTCATTAAGGAAGGTATGGTCCCGGGCAACCTGAAAACCCGGGGCGGCTGGCTGAAACTCCATCAGCGTATGCTGGACGATATCCAGGCCTTGGAAGAAAAAATCCGTCGTCCCGGCGCTCTGCTGGATACCGACGCCATTTTCAACCATTTTGACCGGCTGCTGCCGGCGGACGTCTATTCCGTCCAGACCCTGGAACAATGGATTCGTAAAACCAAAGCCCGGATTGCAATGAACGCGGAGGACGCCATGTTTCCGCAGACCGCGCCCATCCGAATGGAGGATTTCCCCGAATTCCTCACCTTCCACCACGAAGATTTTCACCTCATCTACACGTTCGAGCCCGGTGACGAGCTCGACGGTATTTCTCTCGTCTGCCCCACCGATAAACTGGCCTTTCTGCCCGATTGGGGCCCCGATTGGCTCGTCCCCGGCTGGCTCGAGGAAAAGGTTAACCGTCTCCTGCGCAACCTCCCGAAAAACCTGCGCACCACCCTCGCTCCGATCGACCGGACCGCCCATACCTTTGTGCACACTTGCGCAAGTGTGAGAAACCAGCCCCTTCTGAGCGCCCTGTCTCAGTGGCTGCAGCACGAATTTAAACTGCCGGTGGATGCGTCTGATTTTGATGAGGAGTCCCTACCGGGATTTCTGCGGATGAAGGTCATTGAAACAAACGGGGACAACATTGTTAAAGTTCATACCTCGATTTCGGAAGAGCATCGCAGCAACGTCTATTTAAGCGGCGCGGAAACGGCTTTTGCCAAATGGAGCCTCCCGCCGGGGAAAAAATGGCCCGGTGCCGAACTGCCGGAATTTATCACCACGGATGACAGCGGAAAAACACGGGGTTATCCCGCCCTGACAGCCGAAGCCGGGGGCGTCGGCCGCGCCGTATTCATGAATCCCGCCCTGGCAAGACATGCCCATTTGGCCGGACTTGCGCAGTTGTTTCGGATCAACCATAAAGATCAGGTCAAATATGTTGAGAAACGGCCGCCGCTCACCACCAATCTGCAGCTGACTCTCTCCGCGATCGACAGCGACTTTCTCACCGATTTGATGAATGCCTCAATTGTCGATGCGCTGACCGATGATCTGCGCCACGAAATACGGGATCCGGCCGCCTTTGAAAAACGGGCGGCGATTGCCCGCAGCGACGTATTTGAAAAATTTGAAGAAAACGCCCGAATTCTGGAAAACCTGCTCAATCAGCGGGAAACGGTACTGAAAGCCATTGCTGAGCTTCGGGCTGATTTTGATATTCTGCACGATCTCGAGATGCAGCTTGAATTCCTGTTTCGTCCCGGATTTATCCAAACCCTGGAACTGTTCAGCCGCTACCCGCGCTATCTCAAAGCAATGCAGATACGGATTCAGCGGGCACGGAATAATTCCGATGCGGATGCCCGGAAGCTGCTTGAAATTGAGCCTTTCCAGAATCGGCTGAATGACAAACTGCTCGCCTGCGAAAATATTGGGGGGGCGATCGACCTGATCGAGTTTGCCATGCTGCTCGAAGAATTCCGGGTGAACCGGTTTGCCCCGGAAATTAAAACCCCTGTAAAGGTTTCTGCACAACGGCTTGAGGAGGCGTGGGCGAACCTGCTATAAAATGGCACCGTGTTTAGGTGTGAATTAACGTTGGTCGAGGTTAGTGGCTGTGACGCTGTCAGGTCATGAACATCCACTAACGGGTTAAATAAAACATAAGAGGATGAAACATGCTTTCCGCAGTAATTTTTGATTTTGACGGTATCATTGTTGACAGTGAACCGATGCATTTCCGGGCGTTTAACGAAGTGCTGAATCCCATCGATATGAAAATTTCGTGGGAGGATTACTGCGAAACCTATATTGGATTCGATGACCGCGACGCCTTCCGCGAAGCGTTTGCTCAAAATAAACGTAAATTTACCGAAAAAGAGATGAAGCGCCTGATTGCGGCCAAAGCCGAAGTGTTCCAAAGTTATATCCGCAACGGGGATGTGACTCCGCTCCCCGGCGCGGTTCAGCTGATCAAGAGTATTCCGGTCCGCCTCCCGGTGGCACTTTGCAGCGGAGCCCTGCGCGAAGATATCGATCCGATTATTGAAAGTCTGAAAATCGACGGTTGCTTTGACCAGATCGTCACAGCGGAAGATACGCCGAAAAGTAAACCCGATCCGGCCCCGTATATTCTGACCTGCGAAAAACTGGGGATTGATGATCCGGCCACAGCTGTCGCGATTGAAGATACCCCCGCCGGAATCATGTCAGCTAAAGGGGCGGGGCTTAAAGTGCTGGCCGTTACGAACAGCTATGATCGAGGTTACCTGATGGAAGCCGATGCGGTGACCGACTCGCTGGAGCATGTTTCGCGGCCCCAGCTTGAAAACCTGATCGTCTAATTCGATGCGGATTCCTTTGAGCCGGAAATATAGGTTTCCAGATTTCGGATTTTGAAATCTTTTTCCAGCAACAGGTATTTGACCACATCGCCGATCGATACAATACCGCGCAACTGTTTGTCACGAAGTACCGGAAGATGTCGAACCCGTTTATCGGTCATGATTTGCATGCATTCATCCAGCGGAGTATCCGGCGACACTGTCGTGAGTGTTTTTGACATAATATCGCCCACCGTTACCTCATCCACACCAATGCGCGGCAATACCACTTTCCGAATAACATCCCGCTCCGACAGAATTCCTTTCACTTCTCCCCCGTCCATCACCAGCGCCGTACCCGCCAAACGGGTACACATCAGGTCAATCACATCATGCAACGGCTGATCCGGCTTAACCGTCAAAACATCGTGCCCTTTGGAATCCAGCAGATTGGAAACATTACTCATAACGACCTCCTTTATTCTTCGCTATTAATCATAGCCCAGTATAGTCCGCGAAAAAAAAACGACAAGCGATAGTTCAGTCAGATCAAATGCAGTGTTTTGTCCGCCACCTTTTCGCCGTCCAGCCAGGTGATCAGCCGCCAAGCCCCTGTTTTATCCTCTATCGGTGCCCAGACCGTATCACCGAGAAAAAACCGGAAGTCGTTCGTTTTCACATACAGCTCGCCTTCAAACGGTGCGGCCTCTCTCCCTGATGAGTCTTTAAACGGAGGGTGTTCAATGCGGAAGGTAATCTTACCGTTGCGGGCATTCTGAATCCGAAGAATATAGCCGAACTCAATATCCAGCTCGGTTTTAATTTCACGGCTGATTTTAACCAGGTTCGGCAGGTCCTTGCTGTCTCGCTCCCAGCCGTCATACAGCCCGTAGCTGTGCATCGTCACTTCTGGTTTTTTCTTCGCCATAGCTCAATCGCCACCTGTTCCGCTGGAATTCGCAGAGCCTACGGGGTTAAACCCTGTTTTTCTTACGGAAGGAACACCGTCCGATTTTTTTATAAGAAAAAATCAGCTCAAAATCGGTCGTCTCATCCGCATCCGGCACAAACGCTTCAATTTCTTCAAAACGCTCATCGGCTTTCAGCAACGCATAAATCTCATCAAAATACGGCAAATGATCCGAGGAAACATGCAGCCCCCCTCCGCTTTCCAATGTCCGGAATAATGCATTCATAAAGGCCGGATTAAACAGCCGGTTATCATGATGACGATCCTTCGGCCACGGGTCCGGAAAGAAAAAATAATAATTTGCAACATAGTCGGAAGGCATCAGGTAGTTGATCGCATAATAGCCCTCCATGCGGAACACGCGGCAGTTCTCCCGCCCCGCCCGTTCGCAACGCCGGCCACTGCTGTTGATCCGCCCAAGCTGGCGCTCAATACCCAGGAAATTGATATCCGGGTATTTGCCCGACCGCGCCGCCAGAAAACGGCCCTTTCCGGAGCCGATATCCACTTCCAACGGATTTCCAGGGGTTGGAAATTCCGCTTTAAAATCGATCGGGTCCAGCCAGTTATCGCACATCACCCGCAATACAGTCTTCTTTTTCTTGCTCATGGGGCGCGTACTGTTTACGAATTGGGACTGAAAGGGCAAGGAAATCTAAATGGGAATCTCCGACAGAGACTATATGCGCCAGCCGCAGAAGGAGCCGAAGTTCAGAAAACCGAAGGCCTGCATAAAAAAAGCCGATAACAAACCGCCCCTCTTCAGCCGAATCAAATTTTGGATATGGAGCCTGACCCACAGGAAATAGCCGGACCTATTTCTTAAAGCCCAGCCAAACCCATCGGCAACCCCATCCGAATGCAACCGGAAGAATGCCCGCCACCGCGAACACGGACAGGCCGTCAGTAAAGGGATTCCACAAAAGAAAGGCGACCGTAACCCAAAGCGCCGAAATCAAAACGGCCAAGCGCGTCAATCCGTCGTTTTTCCTCGAAGCGCCCTCTTTTTCAGCACTCCCCGTATCGGTATTTTTCTTCGGCCGAATCATTCGCGGCACTAAAAACAGTGCAAGCAACACGATGACGATAACCGCAATTTCCTTGATCCCTGACAACATAAAACGGCCTTTCTATTTCCGTTAAAGGTTGGAGAATATAGAGATGGAAAAGGCATCGAGGCAACACTATTGAGACAAACGTCATCTCCCGAATCGCACATGCGATCACCGCACAAAAAAAGTTAAACATCTCCACTTGACGGAGCCCGTTTTCGCGTATACCTTATGCGCTCGTTTGTACGGGAAACCAAACAAACAGCGGGCGTAGTTCAATGGTAGAACCCCAGCCTTCCAAGCTGGTTACGACAGTTCGAATCTGTTCGCCCGCTCCATTTTAAAGGGCCTTATCTTAACCGATAAGGCCCTTTTTATTGCCCATAAAATATATTCCGTGATTTCCGCCTAATTTGATAGAGATTGATAATCCCTTGATCACAACGGACAGGAAGTGGAAACAACACGGAAGAGTTTCCTCAGCACTCCCTTTTCGGCAGACAATCAGGCTGGGCACTCTTTGAAAATTCATTAAAACCGCATCTGATTGCCACATATTCTAACCATAACTGAATCTTGAGGTAGGAAGGGGCCTGAATCTGGTTTCCAATGAGGGCAGTCATGGAGGTATTGATGATGCACACCCATTCAGAAAAAAATATAAAAGGAAGCTGAAACAGAACATTCAGTTGGATTGCATTTTATGCGGGCTGATAAAAATTTCTAATGCCTTCGTGGATTTTGTCTGCCCATTGACGGGATTAAAACATCCAGTAAAGTTCAGTCTCTTGCCAATTGGCCTTAAGCTGGAGAACGTTTGTTTTCCAGACTGCAGATCTATCTCTTAAGAATACAACGGCCCGCATTCTGAGTATACAGCACACGCTGCGTGTCCTTTTAAAAAGCCGGTTAGTGAAAAATGGTGTAGAGAATAATCATCACCACAAACAACACGGCGGAAAGCATCTTGTAGTTTCCAAACCCTGGAAGACCGGGCGCACGGAGCGCATCGAGTGGATGATTCCAAACGAGCGCAGCTTTTTCCTCAGTCAGTTCTTCCGGTTTCATAAGGGATGCCGTAACCATGATGACCGCACAGATACAGAACAGATAGAATCCCGACATCATGAACGGAATATTCCATCCGGTCTGTTCTTTGTAAAAATCGAGGCCGAATACCACAAACCCAAGAGCGGACCCGATGACGAGTGTGGTGAAGGATCCGAATGAGGAGGCTTTTTTCCAGAATACTCCAAATACAAATACGGCCGTAATCGGTGGAGAAATATAGCAGATTGCCGCATTAATGCCTTGGAATATGGTGGGATAGCGGCCGAGGAACGGGGCCACGCAGATGGCCAGCACCATACCGACAATCGTCACTATACGACCGATTGAAATCAGTTTTTTCTCCGTTGTTTCCGGTTTCCATTGTTTATACAAATCATACGAAAACAGCGTGGCGGCCGAGTTGAGCGCGCCGGAAACCGTACTCATCAGCGCAGCCATCAGCGCGGCGGCAATTAATCCTTTCAACCCTACGGGAAGCAGGTGCGTAATCATGACGGAATAGACGTCGGCCGATTTTTCAATGGCCGGGAGCTTCCCCTGCATGATCAGTGCCTGAGCAATGAGCCCGGGTAAGACAAAAATGAAAACCGGCAGAATTTTGAGAAAGCCGGCAAACAGCGGGCCGAGACGCGCCTGCTGTTCATCTTTTGCACCAAGCACGCGCTGCACAATTGTTTGATCCGTGCACCAATACCAGATTCCCGTAATGGGATATCCGAGCAGAATGGAATACCACGGCAGACCGGAGGGATCGCCCTTTGGCCGAAGCACACTGAACATATGCGGATCAACGGTTTCGGTTAACCCCGACCAGCCGCCGACTTTAACCAGTGCAATTCCGGTCAGTACGATGGCTCCGATCAACAGGACGACCGTTTGGACGGATTCGGTTAAGACCACCGCCATCAGGCCGCCGATCATTGTGTAAACCCCGGTCAGTACGGCAATCCCTATAATACTGTACATCAGCGGAATGCCAAAGAGTCCCTCGAGAACAATGGCTCCGGCATAAAGACTGAATCCGATATGAATAAAAATGGCTGAGATAATGGAGAGACCGGATAACCAGTTGCGACTGCCCTTACTATAACGCCGCTCCAGAAAATCCGGAAGTGTCGCCACTTTTGAACGGATGTAAAACGGAGCAAAAAAGAGTGCAAGGATGATCAAGGTAAACGGGGCCATCCATTCAAAATTTCCGTAGGCCAACCCATTCTTGTAGCCCTCTTCCGCAAGACTGACCAGGTGCACGGTAGATATATTTGTGGAAAAAAGCGCCAGACCGATCATCGGCCACTTTAGCGAGCCCCCCGCGAGGAAATAACTTTCACCGTCGCCCGAACTGTTCTTTTTTCGCCAGACTCCGGCTAAACAACCCAGGGCAACAATACCGATTAGGTATACGGCTAAAATGACTAAATCCAATCCCGCAATCTGTATTCGCATACTGCTGTATCCCCTTCAACATCAGGCTCACCTATTAAACAGATTGTAAAAAATACCAGAGTTGAGGGTTGCTTACTTTCAGATTTATACAGTGGTAAATATCCGACATCAGCATTGTATTTAAAAAGACCCGATTTGCTGCTCAAGCCAAACGCCCGGTTGCTCAACCACGTCTATCCTGATCCATTAGAAACAAAGATCGTCTAATTGAATGGCAGGCATACGGCCGGCATATGGAAACATTCTTCAACCGAATACGATTATCCCCAGTGGGATGTGCTTCCCGGCGGGTATATGAGGAAATTAATAGTCAGACTCTTTCGGGCGCGAAGGCCAGCAGCGTTTTCCTTCTTCGTCAAATGTTTTTCCCACCGGTACCCTTCGGAGGTTTTCGAGCTTCTCAAACCACCAGTCGCGAGTTGTGGCGTGGGCTATAATTTCTCCCCGCGGATCGGTAATCACGACCATATACCCTTCATATTTTTCTCCCCGCCACCTGCCGCTGGGGGCCAGATAGGTGGTCATCATACGATCCTGCGCCCCGGCAATACTGACGGCCCGCCCATTTTCTCCGCTCAGATGAAAGGGTTCTTTCCGATAGTCGATCAGGATATTCTTGTCTCCGCCCACTTCCACCGCGATAACAAAAATTTCAGCGATTAATTCATGGTGATATGGATTAGGAGAGAGCTGTTTGATCTGCGTCGAAAAGTTAAAATACAAAGATCGTGGCGGAACATTATTAGCCTCAAACCATTGCGTAAGCGGCGGATAAACATGCTGACGGGTCATTTTAGAAAATGAAATATCAAGCCGGGGGGGATTCAGCAGTTCAACATAGCTGAGATCTTCGGGGGCAATCCCGTTCTGCGGAATTTTAAGCAGTTTTCCTCTTAGGGTTTTCAGGGCGACTTTCCCGCCGATTAACGAAACGAATTCCGCTTCAATAGTTTGGCCATTATTCAGAGTCCATTGACGGATTTCTCCTGCGGATACCGTCACCATGAAAAAAGCCAGAGCCAACATCATAAAAACATGTTTCATCATGATCTCCTCAATAATCGCGGAATACAGGGCCGTTTGTAAGACAGAGCTCGCCGGGCGGAAGAAATTTATAAATTTCCTCCAGCTGATCCCGGGTGAATTCTTCGGTTTTGAACGCCGGCAGCAGCGGGCCGCCCCATTTGGTCTGCGGATACTCTACCCCCTCCACTTCCACCAGCAATGCTGCAGACATGATGCCGCCGCCCCACTCTCCGAAAAAGATTTCCATATCTTTCGGCTCACCGGCTTTCAGCTCAATCCAGTCACCGACGGCCAGGCCCATTCCGACACAGCCGTATTTTCCCGACTGCGAATCGGAAGATTGCCAGTAATCCAGCACGGCAAGGCGATTCTCCCAGCCGTTCAGCAGCACATGCTCGCCGTCAACCAGTACATCTATATAAGCATCACCAGACCCCCAGAAACGGAACTTGATATCTTCATGATAAACCAGCTTACCCTTGTAATTTACAAAGAAGCAGTCCCCTTCCTTATCCGGTTCGCCGAAAAGGCCGGGGGCCATACGCGACGGAACCTGAGGAACCACGAAATGGGTGGTATACAGCTTTTTCGCTGAACGGTAATAGGGGGCCAAAACCGATTTTTTAAATCCTTTCCGTGCATATTCCCGGACAATATCCAGAAACGGATCCGGATCCATCGAGGAAACTTTTCCCCCACGGCGATCGTATCTTAGATGAAAAATCTCACCCTCAAAGTCATTCCCAATAGCCTGCCCCGCTCCGAAGACACTGATCTCTTCCAGATTGGGGATAATTTCAAAACCACCGATCCCTTCGCCGATTCCGGCTCCGATCCCTGACATTTCCGGAAGCTGAATATCCGGCATGCTCGCTTTCTGGACCTTGGTTACGATTCGGGTAGTCGACCGCGGCTTAGACGATTTTTTCACCTTAACCTTTGGCTTTTTCAGCTTCATTTTCGGTCGATCAACCGGTTTCGGAGGAACAAATTTTTTCTCCTCCTTTTTCACGACATTAAAGACAACCAGCATGCCGGCCAAAGCAAAAGCCGCTGCATGAATAGCCATACTGATGACAAACCCGCTGGGGGCGCCTTTGACGACCTTCGGCCCTTTTGTTTTTTTTGATTTCCCCATCTTATTCCCCTCCTCTTACTCAGCCCGCTCCGAACACAGTCGGATGTAACTTTCCGAAGCGGTTAAATGATCGCCCCATGTTACAGCTCTCATAAAACACGAATACTGTACAAAAGCACGATTAAAAAATCACATTCGGCATTTTTTCAAAAGGGGCGGGCTTTCTTTTCTTTGTAAGACATAAAGGGCACTCATCGGGATTCTATTCATATTGAGCCTGAGCTCCCAACACACTGACTTTTACTCTGGATAGATGCATCTCTTTATTTTTCAGTGACAATTTCACTGAAAACCGGTTCCTTGCCCTGCTATATCCCCGCGGTTTCCATTAACCGCTCCCTCTTTCACTCCACTCCGTACGGCAGGATTTGTTGCGGTCATTTCCATAGGTTGGAAATTCAGAACGAACCGATGAGCATCGTGTTCTTCATCATTTTATCCTTAAGCTGTTCCAAACTGCCTGAATTCAGGCCGGCTCACCGGAGGTATCAGAAGGTTTTAGGTCAATGAATTGATGCCGCGTGTGCAGGTGCGTCAATTTATACGTTATTTGCTGAAACGCAGCGTGTAGATATTCCGGTTCAGTTCCCGTACTGAATCAATCAGATCGATATAGGGAGAGTCCGTCACGCTCACAAAACCACTGTTGTAGTTTTCGCCGTCAATGGCCCGTCCGGTGGTCGGAGAATCCACATACTGGAACCAGTGCGCCCCAACCAGACAGGGATCATGAATGACCGACATCATATAGTTTCGGTATTTCAATCCGCGGTCCTTTTGATTGGCTGCCGTACGGATACCGCCATGAAACATGCCCCGATCCGTCGCTCCGAAATGATATTCCCCGATCACACTCGGCCGGTCCATTTTTGCCAGCACCTTACGGAGCGAATCCGTCAGGCCTTCTTTATAAAGATTATAGCTGACCACATCGGTGTGCTTCACGGCGGCCTGCACGGCCTCCGGCGTCATCCCCCAATCCGCAAAGCGCGATCCGCAAAACAGATGATGCGGCATCAGCTGTTTCAGTTCGCGGTTTACAATACGGAAATATTCCTCGGCCAACGCTTCGGACAGCATGGAAAAATCGGAACGGCGTCCGCCTTCAAGTGTTCCGGCGTGTTCAAAGCCGGCCGCGAAGGAATCCCAGGATTCGGATTTCGCATCCCAGGCATGATTCAGCTCATCGATGGAGGTATATTTTGTTTTCAGCAGATCAACAAACGCGGCTTTCGCCGGACAGGATGCCGCATCACGGCCCAGCGTATGAATCACAATGCCGAAGCGGCTGGCGTCATTGTTTTCATTGCCCCAGCTCAGTTCATTTTCCACAAAAATTCCAATACACCACGGATCATCCTGAATCTGTCCGTCCAGCCTGGTCAGGCTGTTGCGCACACTTTGGGTAAATTCCGGATCAAATGGATCGTGCATCGGCGCCCAGTAATCATTTCCGGTCGAAACCCGTTTGTGGCCTCCTCCGATCCACGCATGCGCAAAATAAGGAACCCGTCGGTTGCCGAAAAACAGCGGATCGGTCCAGTTCCCGAAACAGGTAAATCCCCAATTCAGCATGCGGTCCAAAGTGACCGTTTTCCATTGCTCACGGTAATCGGAACCATATTTGCGCTGCAGGTTGGCGCCGTAGAACGAGAAGGTCTGACCGTGCTTCATCGGCCCGGTGTGCATCTGGCCGGCATAACCGTAATGATCAGAAAGCGGATCGTTCCGTTCCGGCAGCCAGGCAAACATATTCCGACGCAACGCCGAAGCCACAAACGCTCCTGCGCGGTCGGATGTATTCTCATAATCAACGCCTGTTACGGTATAGGTGTTGGACATCCGGCAATTAGCGATGCCGGCGGCAAAAAACAGATACCCATCCGGGTCAACCAGAGCCCATTTCCCACTCACTTTTTCGGTGCGGAAAAATCCGGTGGCCTCCAGCTTCGGCCCCTCCGCCCAGCCGCCAAACCGCGACCGACCCGTCATCCCTTTTTCGTTGGCCAGTGTGTTTATCTCTTTTTTGGAATTCTCCAGCAGTTCTTTTTCGGTGTGAATTTTGCCCGGCCAGTCCTCTCCGGTATACTGACCGAATTCATCCACCAGCGGATGAAGCACCGCTGCATTTCCATGCGGATTGGAAACGATACGCAGGTTATCGAAAACCAGAGTGCGCGGGTTCAAAATCCCCGTCTGGTAAAAGCCAACCTGCTTCAACGCCGCCGGATCCAGTATGCGCGCTCCCCAGGCATAGCGAAAGGGTTCGGGGTTTTCTGAACGGAGTTCTCCGGCCGCACGTGCAGGCCACCCGGTCATCCCCAGATCAAGCTCCGTATTCGGGCCCGCAATATCATAATAAAACGTACCCGATTCCCCAGCCGCAATATTGGCATGCGCCGTGACACTTTGATTCGTATCCGCGAGTGTCATAAAAAGCTGAACCGATTCACCGGAACGATTTTCGATATCTACCGCTAAAGCACAATCGCCCAAATCGCTTACATCCCAGGGTTCTTGCGGCTCAAAGACCACTTTTTTATACGTTGATTCAACCGGATAAACCACCTCCAGCGCCTGACGGCCCGTACCGGCACCTCTGCCCGACGTCAGTTCAAACGTGACCGCTTCGCCCTTTACCGATTCCGGCAACGTTTCATTTTCGAAATCCAGCAATACCCGCGTTTCTGTCATTTCCGCTGGAACGGCCTCGTGGTTTGCGCAACCGGTAACCAGAATGAACCCGGCGGCCACGGCTCCCTGAAAAAATAGTGCATTCATATTGGACCTTTATTTTTCGCTGAACCGATTCACCTGCAGAACCGCACAGGCCGCTCGTCCCCCGTCATCGGGATATACCAGATCGATCTCATTCACGGATTTAACAAAATCCATCGGAATCTGGAATTCCGTAACCCCGAAGAAATTACCGCGCTTCCCCTGATCCCCGGCCCAGTTATCCGGAATTTCAAGAGAATGCCCGTTAAATCTGACAGACTCCGGCATTACGCTTTTTTCACGCTTGCGGCCGACCGAAACCCGGAGAACAGCCGAACCCCTACCGGTCGGCACCCCTTCGATGACATAGCGGACCGGCTGGCCCGCATGAATCGGTTTCAGGTATTCTGTTGCATAGTGCCGAGTCTCTTTCACTTCTTCCGACGGAGCAATCGGCTCTTTCAGAAAAATACGCAACATCACGGTTTCCCCAAGCGCGAGCGAAAGTTCATCGGGAATTCTATCCACAAATTTATTAGCCAATACCGGCCCTTCCCCATCGGTGCGCAACGTACGCATCACCACGGTCCTCGGTTCCATTTCAGCCAGCCCGTCCAGCTTTACTATCTGCGCTTTCGTGTCGATATTCATCAGCACCACATTCAGTACGTTGCCATCGGCCAGCAACTGCACCCGGATATCCGGATTCGAACTGACGGCCCGGCGCCATTCGCCATTAAGGCCTTTCCAGAATTCATAATATTTCACCAGGTCGGTTTTCACAAAAAAACCGTCAGCCTGCCGGCGCCAGAGCAGAAACGGATTGGCATTGCCGGGTTCATAGTCGTCAACGAGATCATACGTCCACGTGGCTTTTCCCAGAAAATACGGCACCACTTTCAAGAGACGGTCCGGATGATCCATAAAGGTGATCAACTGCCCCATGGTCGAACGGATCATATGTGCGGAACGTGCTGAATCATAGGGCACCACATTCATGTTCCCGCGGGGAATTCCGCCGAACTCAGAAATCAGGATCGGCTTGGCCTTGCCGAATTTAATGAAGCTGTAGGAATCCACAATATCCATCACCGCTTCCGAATTACTGCCAACACGGCTCGACGGCGTGCCCTTCACATTCACCCCGTCATAAATGTGATACGACCAGAAATCCATATTATGCCCGGCAATATCCATAAACCGTTTCTGCTGAGAGTTCCAATGGTTGAAATCCCCGCCTTCCACATCGACCCAGGCGGCGCAGTACCCTCCGACCATCAGATCCGGAACGGTTTGATGCAGATGCTCCGCCACCACATTGTGCTGCTCTGAAAGGTCATCGATATGGTGGCCATTTCGTTTGCGATGAATAAACGGCTCATTCAGCACTTCCAGATATTTCGGCATGCCTTCGCCGTCAGGCCACATCGCCTTCAGCGTTGTTTCAATAAATTCAGCGGTTGTCTGATACGAGCGCGGTCCCCACGGCCGGAAATCATTCGTCGGCGTTCCGTGCATCCATTCCGGATGCATACAGAGCACGGTTTCCGCGGTATTCTCCGGCACCAACCGGAAATCCGACGTATTCGCCCGAAGCTCCGCCGCAAACGCCACCACATCAGCTTCATTGAATGTATCCGGATTATCCGGATCCGCCTCTGCATTTTGGGCAAACCAGGGAATCAGACCGCCGTCGCGCCCGTATTCCACCTCCAGGTCCTCTTCCAGATAGCGGACATCCTCGTCCGCAAAATCAATCGACCCGAACGTTTCATGAATCGTGATAAACTGTTTGCGGCTGAACTGCGTCACGCCACCGATATTGCGGATACAATCCGGATCAAGCGTGACCGTTACCGCAGCATCTTTTGCGAACGCCGAACCGGCGACCATCAAACCAATTAATACTGAATACAGGTTTTGCATATCTGTTCCCTTTCCAAAGAAGGAACAGAATGCATCGCCTTAAAAAATATTGATACTGTACTTATGTTCAATACGCCCGGCGTTCCGCCGGCACACTGCGGGATTCCGCTTTATACAGTTCCAACAGCGCCTTCATCTGCTGTACCCGCTCCGGATGTTCGGCATAAACATTTTTCCGCTGCCAAGGATCAACAGAGAGGTCATACAGCTCGCCCGGCTGGTTATGCGGAAGGTATCCGCGCTCTTTCTTATACCAATCCGGCTCATTGTCCCGGTCATTGCCATCCGGCGCATCAATGAAAACCCAATTTCCCACACGGATCGCAAATTCACCTTTCAGGCTGTGATGCACGGTTCCTGCACGCAGCGGTTTCCTGCGTTCCAATCCCTGGAAAATCGGCAGCAGACTGACGCCGTCTTCCGCCGCATTCTCCGGCAGCCTGAAATCAGCGATCTCCGCAAACGTCGGCATAAAGTCGGTCAGACAGACGGTTTCATTTGAAACCCGCCCCGGCGCAATGACGGCCGGCCACTGCACCAGTGTGGGCACATGATGTCCGCCTTCCCAGAGGTCACGTTTGACTCCCCGGAACGCCGCACTTGAATTATGTCCCGTTTTTCTGAACTGCTCATACGCATGATTCTCGACCCCGTTATCAGAAGAAAAAACAACGATCGTATTTTCATAGAAACCTTTATCCTTCAGCGCCTGCATGATTTGTCCGACATGATGATCAATCTGCATGCAGAAATCGCCGTAAGCACCGATTCCGCTCTTCCCCTGCCACGCTTTTGCCGGAACCACCGGATTGTGCGGTCCGGTTATCGGGAAATAGACAAAAAAGGGCGTAGTCCCATCCTGCTGCCGAATATAATTAAGCAGCCTGTCTGTCAGTTCCGGAATAACCTGTTCGGCTTCAAAATCCACGGTCGCCGGGCCCGGACGATGGAAGGCTTTGATGGCGGTGGGGGTTCCCGTAAAACGATCATTTTCTATGTAGACATAGGGCGGCATATCCAGCGATCCATTGATTCCGAAGAAATAATCAAACCCATTACTCGTCGGTGACCGCTCGATTTTTCCGGACCAATCCACATTGGTTTTCATTTCGCCGTCATCAGTAAATCGCTTCCCGTTACGATACGTCATCGTGCCGCCGCCTTTTTGCCCCGCCTTCTTGCCATCCGTTGTCGGGAAGTTCATACCCAGATGCCATTTCCCGATGCATGCGGTATTGTATCCCCGCGCCTTCAGAACCGACGCCATCGTTTCCCGCCCATCTTCAATCAGAGCCGGGCTGTAGCCGCCGAGCACCCCCCGTTTCATTTTAGAACGCCAGCAATACCGACCGGTCAGCACCGAATACCGACTGGGCGTACAGACTCCGGATGACGTATGTGCATCCGTTAACATCAGCCCGTGATCCGCCATGGCATCCAGATTCGGCGTTTTAAACTTGGCCTCCGGATTCATGCACGACACATCGCCGTATCCCATATCATCCGCCAGAATAAAAATAATATTCGGCCGCGCTCCGGCTGCCGCCACATGACACAAGCCTGCGATCACAATACCGAGGCCATACTTTTTCAGATAGTTACTCATCACCCATTTCCCTGTGTTATCGTTGGATAAAAATTGTTTATGGTCTGAACTCACGGAATGCCCCAAAACGCTTCAAGAAGTCCTCTCCAGGGATTCCGCGATTCTCTCACATCTTTTTCGGCATCGTGTTCGGCTTCGGTTTTTTGCGGTAATGACGCTGTTCGGTCAGTTGTTCATCCGCATAGCGTTCCATCTCACGAAGCAACACCTTTCGCAGCTCTTCCACCTTGCCGGCATATTCCGGATGATTCGCAAGGTCATTCATTTCATACGGATCGTTTTTCAGATTAAACAGCCGGTACAAAGGAATATCGGCGTAATAGATCAACTTAAAATCCCCCGCAATAACCGACCGCTGCACATCCTTATACGCAGTATAAATCGCTTCCCGCTCATGATATTCCTCTCCCTTCAGCAAAGGCAGAAAACTTTGGAATTCCACCTGTTCAGGTATTGGAATATCTGCAATATCCAGCGTGGTCGGCACAATATCCTGAATATAGATCCGCTCATCAAAACGTTTTCCTTTCGGAATCCCCGGACCCGACACAATCAATGGAGCACACAAACTGTGCTCATACATATTCTGTTTGGCCATCATTCCGTGATGTCCGCAGGCCAGCCCGTGATCCGCCGTAAAAATGATATAGGTATTATCCCGCATGCCGGTTTTATCCAGCTCTTCGAGAATCACACCTATCTGATCATCCATATGCGTAATCAAGGCATAATATTCCTGACGGTTTACTTTGATCGAATATTCCGTTCTCGGAAAAGGAGCCAATCGTTCACCTCGAATATCCCGGCTTTGAATCTCACGTGCATAGGGATATTCCGGAAGAAAGTTTTCCGGAACCCGGATCGATTCCAGCGGATAGCGGTCGATATATTCCTTCGGGGCCTGCTTGGGATCATGCGGGGCATTAAACGCGATATACGCAAAGAACGGTTTAGAGCGCTGCGGAGCTTTACGCAAATATGCCGTTGCCTCATCCCGCAGCACCTCGCTCCAGTGCTGACCGCCCTGCCAGAATCCGCCCTTGGATTTATCCCACGGATTCCAGTCCGAACAGCCCGGCTCCCAGTTGCGTTCATACCGTTCTTTGGTCTGATTCGGCATGCCGGGGCGCAGCGTTCCCGTTTCATCGAATACGTCTTCCGCTTCATGCAGAATCGTGTGCCATTTTCCGGCAAAGTACGTATGATATCCCGCAGCGGACAACCACTGACTCCACGTGCTTCCCGTATCCACTTCCGGCGGGGGATTCAGCCACGCTTTACTGCGTACTGCACGATCCAGTTTAAAGTTATGCCACATTGACCGGCCTGTATTAAACATAGCCCGGCTGGCCGCACACAGCGCACCGTCCCATCCGCCCATGTTATAGGCATGGTTAAACATAGCCCCTCCTTCAGCCAATCGGTCCAGATTGGGCGTCTGTACTTCCCCGTTCACACAGCCGAGCGCTTCATAACACTGGTCATCTGCGAGAATAAACAAAATATTCGGCTTGGTTGATCCCGTTGCCCAACCGGATAAACCGGCCACACTGAACACAACTCCCAGATAAATTTTTTCTTTCCAGCTCATAGAATCTTTTTCACTCCGTCAGTGACCTCATAATGCCAGCTTTTCAACTGCTTAAGCAGCTCCTCGACCTTTTCCGGATGCTCCGATGCAATGTTTAATTTTTCTGCGGGGTCGCTTTCCAAATCATACAATTCAGGATCTTCAAAACGTTTAGGTTTGGTGACCAGTTTATATCGGCCCTGACGCACCGCCATTCCCCGCCAGTTTGCCCAGAACATGGGACGCGATTCGAGCGAGGTTCCTTCCGTAATATGCGGCAGCAGATTGACTCCATCCCGTGTAACGCCCTCCGGCAATGGTGCATTTGCAAGATCAGCAATCGTTGGGAACAGATCAGCACCCATCACGATTTCATCCGAAATACGGCCCGCTTCAATCGTGCCCGGCCAGTAGGCAATGCCCGGAACACGATGTCCCCCTTCCCACACATGACTTTTCTTACCACGCAGTCCGCCGGCCGACCCCAGTCCCGCCGGTCCGTTGTCCGAACAGAAAAAGATAAGTGTTTTTTCGCTGAGCCCGCAATCTTCCAGAGTCTGGACAATGCGCCCGATGTCATCATCCATCACTTCAATCATTTCTTTATACGTTTCCGGCGTTCCCTTTGGCGAACCCACGAGCCCTTTACCCGGCACATATTGAACAGGATCATTTCGCCCCTGATACGGGTAGTGCGGGGCCTCATGCGTTAAAAAAAGTAAAAAGGGCTGGTTTTGGTTCCGCTCAATAAATTCAATGCCGTGCTTCGTTATGAGATCGGTTGTGTACCCCTCTTCCGGACAGAGCTGATCCTGTTTCCACCAGTCCTCCTCACCCACCTGATCCAGGTGGGCATGAAAATCCACATTGCCAGCAACAAACCCGATATATTCATCAAATCCCTGATGCACCGGATTATACTTCGGCTGATAGCCCAGATGCCACTTTCCAAACAGGGCGGTTCTGTAACCTGCAGACTTCACCACTTCTGCAATCGTTGTTTCCTCCAGTGCCAAACCTGCATGGCGGTGTTTATGTGCCGTAATCACACTGGTCACGCCTGTACGATGTGGATAACGTCCCGTCATTAACGATGCGCGCGTGGGACTGCAGACCGCCCCGTTGGAATGAAAATCCGTAAACCGCAACCCGTTTGCCGCAAGCGCATCGATATGCGGTGTTTTGATCGTCTCACTGCCATAACAGCCAATATCCCCATAACCCAGATCATCCGCCACGATCACAACAATATTCGGTTGCTCGACGGCATGGCTTTGCATGCAAAGTGCACCCCACACCACAAGTCCGTAATACACGATCGATTTATTTATGGTCATATCTATCCTCTAACTCATTGTCATGCATATGATCACCGCAACACCCCAGCAGGAACGACGGCATCAATGGTGAACAAACTATCAACAATAATCCACAGGACAACCTATCATATGATAGCCGAAAGCAACGTGCGATGTGACATCGGTTTCAGAAGAGAAAAACAGCTTTCGGCGAATAACCGACCGGCATATGGTTATTCAACCACTGACTCTTTCTCTCTTAACCTAATCCGATAGAACCGGGTTTCATAGGCGGGAACATTGGTATCCACAAACGTGAAAAAATCCGTATTCATCACGGTTTCCACGGTGTTCCAACCATTGGAAGCCAGATCCTCCGACGCCTGAATATCATTTTCAAAATCGGCAGAAGTTAAGACATCAAAGGCATAAAATCCTTCGGCAGTCAGGCCCATGTTGGTAATCGCAACCGGCAGCGGCAGATCCACCCGAATGTTCACGGCATAATTTATGTGCGATAGCGTAAAGGTCAGCTCGGTCCCGTTCCACACCTTGGAAAGCAGGGCCGAAGCGGGCTCAACAGTCAGCATTGGCTCAGATGCTGAATCACAGAGCAAAGTAAGTGTTGTGGGTTCATTCGTAACAGACGTGTTTGCATGAAGAATCAGGGAGTGCCCTAAATTGGCCCGGCGTCCCAGAATATGCTTAAAGGGCCGAATGGTTCCTGAAAGGCGGGTTATCGTCCCGCCCTCCATGTTAATAGAAAAATCCTGCGTAACATCCTGATTCTCCTTGCTGTTCATGATGGAAAATTTATCGCCCACCAAATTTACCCACGCATCGCCCGTGTAACGCAGCGGGTAATACGCATTGAACAATGCCGTCACCTCCACTGCATTCGTAAGTGAGGCCACATCAACCACCACAAGGTCAGTCGTGTTTGAAAGAGTCTGCACCGGATCCGGCAGAATCGGAATAAACGGATACCGTCCGGTCTGCGGAATGATGTCCCACATCTCTCCGCCCATATGATCATCGGGAGCAGAATCTTCAACCCCGAACGTTCCTTTATACAGCGCATCATACTTCCGATACGTAACAGGGCTGGGTACCCCGTTCATGGGTTCATCATTCGGTCCGGGACGTACTGCAATTTTCAACTCGCCAAGAACCTCTTCCTTCGTCGGAATAAGCGCGCCCGAACTTAGCGCCCGAATGAACGGGATAATGATGTTATCCAAAACCGGCGTCTTTTGTCCTTTCCGATCCCACAGGGCCGTGAAGGGCTCCGAAGAATCCGGATCGTATTCATTCATCGTCGTATTTCCCTGCCCGCTGATAAAGTAAACAGAAGCCCCCTGCGCCGTCCCTAACATCAGCATATTATTCCAGAAACTCGGCGGCATGTATTTGAAATCGCCTTCATCATATCCAAGCGGCGGATCAAACGGCTGATTGAATCCCACATCGCGCCAGAACCACGATTCCGCCCAATAGCCCAGATGATCAAACAAACCGGCCAACCAGGCCCCCTGTGTGGCGCCGGACATCTGATAAGCATCCCACGTAATATTACTTTTAGGTGCAAAGACCAGCCACGCCTTATGTTCCCGCAGAAAATCAGGATCCATCCAGGTTTGGTCATGAGTCCCCCGTCCAAACCGTTCATCCTTCGCAAAATAACGATCCCAACGCCAGGATGCCATCCAGTTGCCATCGGCCATCATGTAATATTTTCCATATTTGGCGCAGAGCTGAATAACCCGGTTCATATACCGGATGATTTCTGCAGCATTCTCCTTCCATTGAACCTTGCTGTAGACCCAGAAACTTTCTCCGATAATTATCCCCTGAACATTCGGCACATGCTGAAACACCCATTCCAGTTCTGTCAGCGGTTCCCAGCTTTGGAACGGATTCGGACCGGCTGCCATGATCATGAAATTCATCCCCGATTCTTTTACGCGGCCATAGGCCTCCAGCCAGGTTTCATGATCGAACGCTTTCCCCCGATTAAATGAAATACAGGTATACGGTTTGATGTCCGCCGGTATATGTCCCCAGTAATCAGCCCAGTAATTTTCAGTCAGCTCCGCATCCGTTGCCCAAACCTCCAGAGAAAAAAGTGGATTCTCCGGCGAAATCGCCCGCTCGGGCAGGCGTTTACTGTGATCTTCATTCAGCACGACACTCCGCACTGCGGACCATGGACCGTGCGCAACGTTATTGGTGTCAAAAGGGCGGACCCGCCAATAATATTCATCCGCCGGCAGCACTGTTTCCGGCAGATATCCCACCTGCTGATAGTCATTCCAGAAAGCCTTCCCATCTGCCTGCGGATCATCACCGGGAAGGGCAAAAACAAGCTCATCAATCAGTAGCGTTGAAAAGCCGGCATCGGAACTGACCTGCAGATGATAAGCATCCTCTCCTGACAACCGCCACCAACGGAATGATAAAGCAATATCGGTCACCTCCATGGCATCAAGCGGTGAAATTAATTCGATCTGATCACTCTCCCAGGTTATTTCATTTAAAATAAAATTTTCCACCTCTGCTGAATTTTCGTCCCCTGATTCAACATAAAATCCGCCGCCGGTAACGGCCGATAAATCAGGTGAAATGCTTACAAGCGATGCCGGATCGGCAATGGCGGTTTTTACGCGGGAGACTCCGTTCGAAGACGTATTCATATAGGCTTCAGCCGAAGCATCCACCCGCAACCAGCTTAGGTCTGCAACGTTAATCGAATGTATTCCCGAAGAAACCGACGTTGTGGTCGCTGAAAGAAACCACTGGCCGGCATCATCCCGAACCAGCCAGCGTAAGGATTGCCCGGACGCGGCGCGCTGCACATTCACACGAATACGCGATAAGCTGATCGCTGCATCCGGAACCGTTCCCCCTGACGCATCAAAAAGCGTATACGCATAAGTTCCCCGATAATTGGCTGAACTCGTTGCGTCGTCCCCGCCACTGCCGACGGCATAAAGTTCCATTCGGTGATTATTACCCGAAATTAAAATACTGCCCTGCCACGCACTGACCGATGCATGCGTATAGCCCCCCCAAATAAACCCCGATCCCTCGGATGGCGCGGCCATGCGTGAAGCCGTTTCAATTTGATCATCGCAAACCGTAACCTTGGTCGATTCCGGTGTAACGAAGGCTTCATTCAATGAGACCGCATCAGCGACAAAAACCCATGCACTCGCAAAAACTATAATCCATTTTCCCATTGCATCCTCTTTTTAACGGCTGGATTTACGGTATCAACGGTTCCGCCTTACGAGCAGTGTGCTCCATAGGCGGAACACGGATTCTTCTAGTTCCAGTGTGTGAAAAGATACGGTTTCAGATCAAAGTCCTTTCCAAACTCAACAATGATCACATCCGTGACCTTCCCCGCTTTTAATTTTTCAGGAACCGTTAATTTTAAAACACCGTTTTTATATTCAAACGGCAGTTTGTCGCCGGTTCGCATCAGCGTAACAGCAACCGGTTTGCCCGCCCCGTTGAAAACGATGGGGTTGCTTTTCGTGGCTTCATGTTTAAAGGCATGAAAAAACCATACATTGTCGCGGCAGGTGATCGGCACGTTGCACTGTTCCGGCCAGGGGCCGCCCCCGTTGATGCCGAAAACAGAATTGCTGTTCGTTTCCATCCATTCCGCCATGTCATCAAATAAACGATAGGCCTGCTCCTGAAATTGACCATCCGGACGCGGGCCGATATTGGCCAGAAAGTTTCCGCCCATGCAACGCGCCTTCGCGAGCTCCATCAGCACTTTATCGGACGGGTACACCTCTTCACTTTTATATTTATCGTAATGCCACGAGCCTTTCGTGATGATGCTGTTAACTTCCCACCACCAACCATTGGCCAGCACCGGCTTGATGTATTCCGGCTTGGCCATACCAAACCCTTCCGCCGTGGCATGGTCGCCACCGCCCGAATCGCGATTATTACAGACAATTCCGGGACGCAGTTTGCGAATTTCCTCCATAGGCAATCCATGTCCGCCGTCGCCCCACCAAATATCCGGATCAAATTTGGCAATCAGTTCTTTCACCTGTGCCGCATTATATTCCTGGTATGCAGGCCACATGCTTTTCGGCTGTTTCGGAAGCGTAGAAACAAATTCGCCCTTGTAGTTCATTTTTTTATTCGGATCAAAACTGAAATTCATGTAGTCGCGAATGAAATACCAGTCCATACCGGAATAGTAGAACCCGACCTTTAAATTATTATTTCGGCAGGCTTCCACAAACGGAGCCACCAGATCGCGCCCGTTCAGATACTGCCGCACGCCCATCAAAGCCCAATCAGAATCCCACAGCGCATAACCGTCATGATGCTTTGTGGTCAAAACGGCATATTTAAATCCGGCCTTTGCCGCTGCGGACATCCATTTTTCAGGATCATACTTTGTGGGATTAAAGGTTTTGGCGGCATCCCAGATTTTCTGTTCAGGATAAAACTGGCCCTTCCTCGCTCGCTCCGGCGTCCACCGTCCAGCCCAGGCTTCACCGCTCGGCTCAAATTCACTGACAATGCCCCAGTGCATAAAAATACCGAGTCCGGCTTGCGGCCACCACTGCGCATCCGGATGAGTCGTATGCGGCTTCTTTACCTGTAATTTCCCATTCTTACTCTTGTTCCACATCGGCCAGTAATAAAACTTTTTACCGTCCCGCTCTTCGATCCGAGGAACGATTTTTTCCGTGCTGTCCGAGTCGCTGTATGCAGCGGCACTGCCATCCACATCCTGTTGCCCTGAAGGGTTCCCGAAGGAAGTCAGGCTCATCAACGTACAGACTGAAATAGATATAATCTGTTTGGTTTTCATAATTCCCTTATTGATCATCGTTTCATTCTAAAACCGGCACGATCTCATACCTCTGCCAAATGCCAGCTAAAGAATAGAAATATAGCGAAAGAGCACGCTCGACAACCTATCAAATGATAGACGGCACACTGTCGGGTTTAACGGAAGCCATATAGTGCAAGACGTCGACTTTTCCTGCGGGGAGGCTATAAAAAAGCTCCTCCGGAATACCGGAGAAGCTTACCAACAACACATGGGTTTCGCGCCAGATTATCTGGCTCAATACCTCATTCCGCCTCCAGCTGCTCAACCAACAGTCGGATGAATTTATTGCTTCCAACCATTGGAAACGTATTCGTGACCGATTCAAACCCGTTTATTTCTTCTCCAACGGAAACCGAATAACCGGTGTTGACCCAATTCGTAGACAGCATGCTGTCGCTCACCTCAAGATGGTAAAGGATTCCGCTGTCCGGATCAGCGAGGCGAACATATACATACTTAAACGCATTGCTGCCCCCCTGATTGTCCACCAGGTGCACCGGAGCAGTTCCTGCATCCCCGGCGTCCGCCGGATTTCCTCCGAAGGCATATTCATGAAGATTTACAATGCCGTCCGAATCATCATCATCCAGCACCCCGCCGGAAAGGCCATGCTCTTCCGCGAATTTTTCAAATCCGGTTTTTTCAACAATGCTTCCGCCAACCGGGCCGATTTCAAATTTCAGATTATCAAAGTAAACATATTCCGATACCGCCGTACCGTTCTGATCGAACCCAATGAACGGCCTGCAGCTGGTTGGAATTCCAACTGAAACAGGAAATGTTCCACTGTATTCAATATGGTGAACTCCGGCAGACAACACCGCAAATGCCGCATCCGCGGTATCATTGATATTGTTCCAGCGGAACTGAACATCCCCGACAGCTTTTGCTAAATCCGCAGGAATATAAATATCGAAGGACAGTGTATACTCATCGCCGGCCTGAATATTGTAGGATGACAGATCAACCGGATTAGCGGATGGCCGTATGGCGGAATAAGCATTATCCGCAGTGCTTATCACGAATACATTCCCGGAGGCCGTGCTGAATCCGGCAGGAGCAGCCACCACCTCACCACTTAAGGTATTCGCGGTCTGCACCGCTGTGCCGGCCAGCGTCTGATTATTGCCGGAAGTGGTTCCTGCCGCAATGGTATCGAAATCCTCTTCCCACAACACAGTCTGTTCCAGCGGCGGAGGGCCATCCAGCACGACAACCGTTAATTCAGCAGCATCCGTTTCTCCTGCGGGATCTTCAACATGAACACTGAAAGTATTGGTCCCGATATCGGATTCTCCCGGAGTTCCGGAAAGCGTTCCATCGGCTGCAACTCCCAACCATGCTGGCCCGCTGGTTTTTGAAAAAACCAGAGCATCACCATTCGGATCGGATGCATGATCCGCAAGTGTTCCAACGTAGGAATATCCCTGCTGCACCGAACCGCCATTGATCGGATCGGATGCAAATTCAGGTGCCACATTCGGTGCCCAGATTTTAAAATCAAGATTATCCATATAGACATAGTCAGCAAGCTCGGCTCCATCCTGATGAAACCAGATGAAAGGTTGAACACTGGTGGGATTGAAGTCGCTTCCGCCGGTATTTACCGGAAAGGTTCCGGTGTATTCGATATGATGAACCCCGGCACTTAACGTGGCAAAATCAGAAACCGTCGGCCCGTTGCCTGTATTCGAATCATCTTTCCAGCGAAAGTTTACCCCGCCGACAGATACTGCCAGATTGGTTGGGATATAAATATCAAACGAAATTGAATAGTGATCGCCATCCCGGAAATAATACGAACTCAGATCAATTGCAATGGGTGCTCGAATAGCGGAATATTTATTAGCACCCGTTGAAAGAAGAACCACATTCCCCGATGCACTGGTAAAGGCGGCCGGCGCTTCCACCACTTTGGCAGAAAGAGTGTTCGCGGCTTCAACCACCGTTCCCGCCAGACTTGAACTGCCAGTGGTGGCGCCCTCGAAATCTTCTTTCAAAAGCGAGGTCGTCGGAATAATCGGCGGCTCGTTCTCTACAATAACCGAAACCTCATCAATTACGATATTCGCTTCATCGTCCATGGCGGTAAGACGGAAAACATAGGTTCCTTCAATAAGATTTGAAGCGCTCAGCGTTACCGTGTTTGTGCCCGATAATATGGCCGTATTTGGTCCCGAAACCTGCACCCATTCTGTGGATACCACAGCGCTGTCATCCGAAGCAGCACCTTGAATCACAGCAGATACCGGAGGAAAATATAGTGCCAGATCTGGACCTGCAGAAACGGAAAGGCCTGTACCCGTTCCATTGGCAGCCAAACTGAGCGTGCGCCAGCGCCCCCGTGCCCAGGCAAACCCATCGCCCTCAGCAACAAGACCATTGGAATCCGTTTTGGACTGCACCGCAATCGTATCTCCCTCCGAAACAAGAATGTTCCGGAAACTGTGATTCTGTTCCTCATAATCGACCGTAGCGGGGCTGTTGGTGGCCGTCCCTTTTACCACACCATTCACGAGAAACTGATAGACACATTCGCCATCAAGTTCCTGCAACGCGGTAATGGTGACATCATAAACACCTGTAGAACCACTGAAGGTGGTCTCTGCGCGGGCAAACTTATCGCGGTTGCTTACCGTTGCGGCATTAATGGCCAGCGCATTATTTCCATTATCTTTATAGTAATTCACTTCTCCGGCAGTAATTACCGGAAAATCGTTTACTGCCTCATAAACGTAAGATTCCGTCGAAATACGCTCCGATTCCGGTGCATTCTGAGCCGTCGTACCGTTTGCGGAGCTGTGATACAGAATAAACCGGTCGATGGCATGCCCCTTGGATCGGCCCGCAATTTTGATCTCATGGATTCCGGGTTCATAGTGAACTTTCGGATTCGTTACAAATACGCCATGAACCGGTTCAAAATTAGTCCCCCACGACCACGCGGTCTGACTTTGCACCCAGACCTTGGTGAATTTGGTCATCGTCTGAGTACTGCCATCGTTCGCCGTCATCTGCAACGGAGTCCCCGTCTCAAACTTTACGTACGTATCATTCCCCTGATCGCCTGCACTGACTGCGTCGTATTGTTTGGAGCGCCAGCGGAAGGTGTAGTCCCCGGCCGTCTTAATTTCGAATTGGAAGGTTGAAATACCGTTCGCCAGCGCATCGTCTAATGTCGTACTGAATTTTTGAGCGCCGTTCCATTCGATCCATCCATCGCCCATACTCCCGGCCATCGTAGGATCATCGAGGTAGGTGCTAGGCTGAACAACCCAGTCTTCATGCAGTTCGCCGTGTTCCGGTTCAATGACCACCATACCGCCATTTTCAATCCAGACTCCATCGGTCGCTGTTTCCTCTCCCCCCGCACCATAATCGCGCGCCGGGTAATCGGGTTCGGGATTCGGGTTCGGAAGGTTGGTCACAAATTTCGCCCAAAATTCAGCAATGGTATCGCAATCTGTCGGAGACCCGAAAATCCAATGTACTTCGACCGCATCAGAAAAATCGACGCCACCGGTGGAGATGGAAGAGTGCGAAGGATAATAGTTTTCATCTGCAATCACCCAATCCGCCTCAAGCCAATACGCCTTTGCTTTTTTATTCTGAGAAGTCATTGCATCCTGCTGGAAACTGGTATTCGTGGATCGATAGCTCGGCGTGGCCGGAGCACTGGGATCGCGGGCCGTAGAAGTTCCGTTTCCATCGTTAATCGTCTTATAATCACACTTCGACTTCACATAAGCCAAATCAGCCGGCGTGGTCTGCTCTTCATTCCAATCGCTATGCTGAACTACAATCACATTGGATTTGATCGTCGCTTCTGGAATTCCATCCGCGATTAATGCAGCAACCCAGTCTGCGGTAATATCAGACTGTCCGGCCTCGGCCACCCAGGCTTTCCCCCCGGCTTCAAGAACCGGCTTCACTTTCGCCGCAATTTTAGCAACAGCCCCGTTCCAGTCCGGATCCTGCGGAGAGGCATTCACCCACTTCTGATCCTCCAGTCCAAAGACCAATTTGAAAAACTGAGGTGAATCGATAAAGTTATTATCATTTTGAATACCGTAAGCACCATGGACCGCAAAATAGTTCACATTGCTATAATCCTCATGGGCCAGCATACACCCCAGCGCCGCAATCGAATGAATGTCATCGGGATCGTGATTGCTGTCGTACTGCGGAATTAAAATATCTGTCGCCGCATTAAAAAAGCCCAGACTGTTGAGTGCAGACATGATGATGGCACACATGATTGGCACAACGATCTTCCTCATAGGGGTTCCCTCCTGTTATTACTTACTTATCAGCAAAAGCGCTCAGTTTTATGAGCGTTAACAGTTAGAAAGATATCAGAAAGAAAAATCACATCTACCAATCAAAAGATAGTGACTAATCGGTTTAAAAAAGGTGAAGCAGAAAAATGCACCTTATTCTTCCAGCCGGATTAAACCGCGCTGACAGGCAATAATAACGGCTTGCGTTCGATCTGCCGCACCCAGTTTTTCACGAAGATTTACGATATGAAATTTGACCATCGCCGCAGAAATTCCGAGCTCATCCACAATCTCTTTATTGCACAATCCCCGGCCCAACAACCGAAGCACCGCCATTTCCGCGCCGGACAATTCCGGCTGATTCCGTCGCGTTTCTATCTTGCGTGCAATTGCGGCCGGGAAAAAAGTCCCCCCCGCCGCCACCTCATGAATGGCCTCAAGCACATCTTCAATTTCGCCGGCTTTTTTAGTGAGATATCCTTTCACGCCAGCCTGTACAGCGCTCCATACATCTTCCTCCGACTCAAAAACGGAGAGCAGAATAATGCGCGCATCCGGGAATTCCCTGATAATTTTCGCCGTGGTTTCCACTCCGCTCCAACCCGGCATATCATAATCCATGGTTACGACATCCGGCTGCAGGGTGCGATACCGCTCCAATGCTTCTTCCCCGTTTTCCGCCGATCCCACCGGCTCCAGTTCCGGATCCACAGAAATCACCTGCTGAAGTCCCATTAACATCACGGCATTGTCATCGGTCATCAAGACCCGGACTTTATGATCCATCCCTGTCTGCTCCATCTGAAATCAATAATCTCACACAAACTTCTGTTCCGCGGCCGGGCTCACTGATCAATTCAAATGACCCCCCGATTTTTTTGCAACGCTCCTTCATTCCGCGAACACCGAAATGCCCCGCCGGCGGCAATACGTTTGCATCAAATCCACAACCATCATCCCGCAAAAAAAACGTCACCGCATCCTCTTCATAGGACAGTTTCGCATGAATGAATTCCGGTGAAGCATGACGGACCGCATTTGTCGCCGCCTCTTTTGCAATCAACAGAAGGTTTCGTTCAACCCGTTGCTCTAACGGCCTGACTTTCCCCGTAACAGTAAGATTCAACAAAGCTCCGCACTCTTCGGCCAAAGGCTGCAGAACTTCCCTGAATGCCTCAGGCAAATTCATTCGTTCCAGCAGACCGCCACGCAGATCCATAATGGAATTTCGCGCCTCCGCACTACAATAGCTAAGCGTCTGCTGCATCACCGAAAGAGATTGATCAAACCGCTTTTCATCACTCGCCGCCGCAACGCGTTCCGTTTCAAGTTCTCCCGAAAACGGCAAGGACTCTTCCCTCACTGAAGCCATCATTTTATCCAGCCATTTCATTCTCCGATTTGCGGAAAATTCAACCAGTTTCCGGCATCCTTTAATCTGCAAAGCAATGCCGGCCAGTCCCTGTGCCAGATTATCATGCAACTCGCGAGCAATGCGCTGTCGCTCATCATGAACTACTTCCTGAGCTATTTTTTGCTGAATGATGCCCGTCTGCTTTGCAACAGTCTTTCTCAAGAGAAGTCCCCAAAGCACCGCCAACAACAAACCGCCCATCAACATACTTAACACCCAGCGCAAACGCGTTGTTGTCCACCAGGGGGCCGGCTGAAGCAATTCCACATCATTCCCGCTGCGCAATAACATCCAGAAGCTTTGGAAATCAATCACTTCTCGACGCTCCGGATTCAGCTTCAGCTGACAAATTCCCGTCAAACGCAATCGGGAGCCTGGTTCCATATCCACTAAATCAGTTCCGGCCGGGAGGCGCGCTTCAAACAGATAATCTTCATTCCGGCAAAGCAGGTTTATCCGATCTACAGCAGAGGCATCCTCCGAGGCCAGGCCGAATGACTTTCCGAGGTCGACCAGGGTAACATCCAGCGTCACTAATTCATTGTTTAACGGCGCGCTTAACGGCCCCTGCGGATTGATCGCTATGGCCCCCGGGGCTCCCTTGTGCTCAATTACCTTAACAGCTGTTCCTCTAAGTCCCGGACTGATCCGCTGCGGCCAGACAAATCCTTCAATCTCAACGTAATCCCCCACATGAATGCTCCGGCTGTCCAACACCTGCACCTTTAGCGCCGTTTTTTCGCCACGCAGATAAAGCTCGCCGTTTTCCGCATAGGTCACCCAGCCAACAGTTTTAACTTTTTTAGAATAATCTGAGCCTGCCCGTTGAAGTTCATGAATGGCCAGAGGAATAGCCGGTTGCTCAAATGCATCCGGATCTGTTGGAACAATCGAAGAAAAATCGCTGGTGAAAAACTTACGTTTGACCATCTGTCGTTCTGAATTAAACAACATGCCGGCGACCGCATTCAACTGTACCTTGTTGTACATCAATCCGGAAAGATACTCGACCGCTCCGGCATGATTAACGACCTCCACTTCCGCTTCATACCCCGCAATCTCCATACCCAGAAAAATGGCATTATACTGAGCATCAACCTCCATAGAGACCAGCCGCCCCTGAATCATTACCCAGTCACAGTCAACCGTTGCCAACTCCATCTCATTCAGCTGAAATGCACTGGCCGCAGGAAGAGGACGGTTTCCGATGCGCTCAAGGGATTTTATGACAACATGATGACTGAATCCCCCCGTTTCGGCCGTGCCCCGAACACGTACCCAGTCACCGATACGGATATCCTGGAGAAACGACTCCATATTCCGTGTTTCCAGATAGATCCCCTGCGTTCCATCGAAGATATATGCACCATACATTTTCGGATGCAACGACAGAACCTGCCCGTCAAAATCAACAGGACATTCGTCTTCCATTTCCTCCAAAGGAAGCTTTCGAATCGATGATATTGAGTTTAAAACCGGAGGGATTGCTGCCGGGTTAACGCTTCCCCAAACCGACAACGCCATGACCAAAACAGAACACGCCGTAATATTTTTCAGCAATAACATGATTAGGAGCATACAACAAAACCGCGCCCTGCAGTCAAAAAAAGAACTCCTGGAACACAACCAATTCCGTCAACCGGTTTCCTGAGAAACCGATACGCCTTATTTCTTTATGAATCCGGCGTTTACCCAATTTGCAAAATCACCTGTATTGCCATCTCCGGCGGTGGTGACGACCAGGCGGACCTCACGTTGGCGTTCGGACAGTTCCACATCAAAACACCAGGTGCGGAGGGTATCCCTGCAGAGTTTGG